>CAZGGE010000132.1:0-8260 GCA_964524285.1 uncultured Pirellulales bacterium | reverse complement strand
CTTGTGATTTGAGGACTTGTGCGAGGTTGTTATGGGCCTGAGCGAACTGGGGGTTGATTTGGATGGCACGGCGGAAGTGTTTGACGGCGAGTTCCGTGCGGTTGTCTTTTGCGAGGAGGTCAGCGAGGTTGTTGTGTGCTTCGTAGAAACCGGGGCGTGTTTCGATAGCGCGGCGGTAGTGATGGATTGCCTGGCGGGTTTGTCCTTTTCGAGCGAGGTTTACGGCGAGCATGGTGTGTACGGGTGCGGCGTGGGGAGTGAGTTCGAGCATTTGTCGGCAGAGTGAGGTGGTGTCGCGCCAGTGAGAAAGTTGTTTTCTTGTTGCGAAGGTTTCAGCGGCGGCGAGGGAGAGGAAGATGCCTGCTGCGGCGAATCCTGTTTTTCTGTATTTATTGTAAGGCAGCAGCGAGGCGGCGAGTGCGTTTAATGAAATCAGCAGGCCTACGGCGGGCAGGTATGCGAACTTGTCGGAAGCGATGACGTCGCTGAATGCAACGATTTGCATTGTTGGGAGGATAGCGATGAAGAAGAAGAGCCAGCCTGTGATTGGTGCGGGTGTCCATCGGAGTGAGATTAGCATAACGGTGATTATTATGACGGAGCCGACGATGGCTGCGACGATGGTGGGATTGGAGAGGTTCAGAGGTTCGGGGAAGGGGTAATGGGAGGAGAGGTTTGCGGGCCAGATGATTTTGTAGAGATAGAAGACTATGTTGTGTGAGATTATGAGGGGTATTTTATGGTAGCCGTATTGAGCGGGAGCGGCGGTTCCGCAGGTTCTGTTTTGCGAGATGCAGGTGATGACGGCGGCGAGAGCGGCGAGTGCGAAGAAGGGGATTTTTTCCGTTACAGCCCGGCGGTTGAGTCGCCGGAGTGGCCAATAATCGAGAAGCAGCAGTAGTGCGGGCAATGGGAGACTGGTGGGTTTTGACATCAGCGCGAAGAGATATGCGGCGAGTGAGGCAAAGTAGTATTTTCGGATTGATTTTTGCGCATAGAGGACACAGCAGATTATTGAGATGAGTGCGAAGAATGCGGCGAGGAGGGTTTTTCTTTCGCCTATCCATGGTATTGTTTCGACGGTCATGGGGTGCAGGCCGAACAGCAAAGCGACGGCGGCGGCGAGCCAGGGTCGGCGGAACAGCAGATAAAGGAGTACGGCAATGAGGATTGTATTTGCGAGGTGCAGTGCGAGGCTCGTGCGGTGGAATTGTGTGAGGTTTTCTGTTGACCCGGCGAGGGCGTAATCGGTCATTAGTGAAATCATGGTTAGGGGCTGATAGTATCCGGCGACGGTGGAGGGTTCGAGAATTTCGGTGAGGAAGGTTTTTGCGGAATCGAGTGAGGGATTTTTTACGAGGTGGTTTTCTGTTAGGTATTGGTCGTCGTCGAAAGAAAGAGCTTTTGCCGAAAGAGCGGGCCAATGCACGAGGAGGACGGCGGCAGCGAGGAGGACAATTGCGAGGATGAGGTTTTTTTGATTCTGAGATTCAAGAGGGGTGGGGTTTGCATGAGTTATTTTTGTTTGTTTTAAGGGTTTATGTTTCGGTTTGCTCATGTGGATTATTTTATCATTAAAAGGTGGTAGATGTAAGGTGGAGGTTGGCGGCGGCGGAGGCGGGTTGACTTTGAGGTTATTTTGGCATAATATTCGTTCACAGGGCAGCGAAGATTTATATTGTGTCATGGAGTTTTAAGTTGGTTAAACGAATAGCGATACTGGGTTCGACGGGTTCAATAGGAACCAGTGCGCTTCGGGTGGTGGAGTCTCTTGGGGAGGATTACCAGGTATATGGGTTGAGTGCGAACAGCAGCGTGGAATTGTTGGCGGAGCAGGCGCGGAGGTATGAGCCGAGGGTGATAGCGTTGACGAATCCCGAATATGTAGAAGCGTTGCGGGGGGCGGTTGGTGATTTGGATATTAAGGTTCTTTTCGGGGCGGAAAGCCTGGTTGAACTGGCGGCGGATGATGATGTGGACGTGTTATTAACGGCGGTTGTGGGATTGGCGGGTTTGCGGGCGGTACTGGCAGCGGCGGTGAAGGGGAAGGTGCTTGCGATAGCGAACAAGGAGGCTCTGGTGGTAGCGGGCGAGCTATTGATGGGTACGGCGGCGGAGCACGGCAGCATAATTGTTCCGGTGGACAGTGAGCATTCGGCGGTGTTTCAGGCGATGCAGTCGGGGCGGGTGGAAGAGGTGAGTCGGATTATTCTGACGGCGTCGGGCGGGCCGTTTCGAGATAAAAGCTTCGAAGAGATGTACGATGCGACGGTGAAGGAAGCATTGTCGCATCCCGTGTGGAGTATGGGGCCCAAGATTACGATAGACTCAGCGACGATGATGAA
Organism: uncultured Pirellulales bacterium; assembly: GCA_964524285.1. Taxonomy (GTDB): domain Bacteria; phylum Planctomycetota; class Phycisphaerae; order Sedimentisphaerales; family Anaerobacaceae; genus CAZGGE01. The sequence goes on along the minus strand of CAZGGE010000132.1, from coordinate 5,915 downwards.
CAAGGCGCTGGAGGTGATAGAGGCGCGGCGTTTGTTCGACATCGAGGCGGAGAAGTTAGAGGTGTTGATACATCCACAATCGATAGTTCATTCGCTGGTGGAGTTTGTGGATGGTTCGGTGGTCGGGCAGCTTGGCTATCCGGATATGAGTCTGCCGATACAGTACGCGTTGACGTATCCGGAGCGAGTTGAAGGTTCGGGGGAGCGGCTGCGTCTGGATGAAGTTGGGGAGTTGACGTTTTATCGGCCGGATTTTGAGCGTTTTCGGGGTCTGGCGCTGGGATTTGAAGTTGCGAGGAGCGGTGGAACGACTGCGGCGGTGTTTAACGGTGCGAACGAGAAGGCGGTGGAGGAATTTCTGGCGGGTCGAATCAAATTCGGTAATATAGTGGAGTTGACGGAACATTGTCTTGACAAGCATGAGGGCAAATCGAGTGCCGGTCTCGAAGAGCTTTTCGAGGCGGATACGTGGGCGCGGAAAGAGGTAACGGAATGGATAAAGCAAAAGGTATAGGTAAGACTGTATTTGCGGTTATTGTTCTTGGCGCGATTCTGGGATTAGTTGTTTACGTTGTGTCATCCTATATCAAGGTATTAGGCAACGTTTTGATAGTGATGATTGGATTCGGTGCGGTGATACTGGTGCACGAGTTCGGGCACTTTGTATTTGCGAAGTTCTCGGATATTAACGTGGAGGCATTTTCGATAGGCTTTCCGCCGACTCTTGCGGGGATTAAGCGGACGGCGGAGGGATATCGTGTGCGTATTCTGCCTGATATTTTCGACAGGAAAAAGGCGGGAGAAGAGAAGGAGTCTGAGGGGGGTGCGGGTTTTACATTCGGTCGCAAGGGCAAGGAGTGGGAGACGGAGTATCGTATTGGTCTTATACCGGTCGGTGGGTTTGTGAAGATGCTGGGTCAGGAGGACGTCGGCTCGGCTGATACGAGCGATGACCCCCGTTCATACCCAAACAAGAAGGTGGGGACGCGAGCGTGGGTTATTGCAGCGGGTGTACTTTTCAATGTTTTGAGTGCGGTAGTAATATTTATGGTAACGTTTTTAATCGGAATCAAGCTGCCTCCTCCTGTGGTTGGAGATGTTATGTCAGGTTCTCCGGCGGCGGAAGCGGGTATCGAGGCTGGGGACGAGGTAATTGCGATAAACGGCAAGAGTAAGGACCTTGATTTCAGTAATATTGCTATAGCGGCGGCTCTTTCGGACAAGGGAGAGAAGGTTCGTTTGAAGGTAAGGAAGGCCAACGGAGAGACGAAGGTTTTTGCTCTGGAGGCGGCAGACATTGATGGTATGCGGCTTAAAGGGTTTGGAGTACTGGAGGCACAATCATTAAAGGTTGCCAGGCCTGCGGTGGGTGAGGACGCCAACGAGCTTTACGAGGAGACGGGTCTTCGCGGCGGAGACAGGATAAAGTCTGTCGACGGCAAGAGCGTGGGGAGGTACTGGGAATTTTCGGGTATAGTTGAGGATACGTTTGGGCGGGAGGTTTCCGTTACGGTAGAGCGGGACGGCAAAGAGGTTGAGAGCACACTCGAGTTGTCTATGGGTGTGGCGGAGAGTTACGAAGCGAACAGCGTTGGTGAGCTATATCATATTTGCGGGATTGTTCCGCGGCTTCGAGTTTCGTACGTTGTAAGTAATTCACCGGCGGACGCGGGGGGTCTGAAGGCTGGGGACATTATACTGGAGGCGGGAGAATTCGAGAGGCCGACCTATATTGAGCTTCGTGAGGCATTGAGGGAGCATGAGAACAAGGAGCTTGCGGTGGAAGTACTGAGGGGGGGGGAGGAAGTTATCGAGACGGTTATCAAACCTGAGCGAGGTGAATATTCAGAGCGTGTAATAATGGGTGTGGGTCTCGATCTCGATGCGGGACATTCGGTTGTGGCGGAGACACTGGATGATGAAGGCTTTTCTTTTCATCCGGCGATACCGAGCGGGGCGAGGATTGAGAAGGTTAACGGCGAGGATGTATCGAGTTTTTACGAGGTTATACGTCAGGTGAAGCATTACAAGGATGAGCGAATAACATTTGACTGGCGTGTTGATGAGGAAGTAGCAGGTGTGTCGGGATTGAGTGTAAATGAAGGAGAGCAGCTTATCGATGCTCGGTCGGTGCTTTCGGATAAGATACTATTTGAGCCTTTGAAACGACTTTACAAAGCGGACGGCCCCGTTCATGCGGTGGTGATGGGTTACCGCAAGACTTTGACGTTTGTTGGTCAGACTTATGCGACGATAAAGAGTATTATCGTAGGGAGGGTGAAGTTGAAGGATTTGATGGGGCCGGTGGGGATTATTACTGTAAGTTACCGGGTTGTGGCACATCAGCCTTTGATATACTATGCGTATTTACTTGGGCTTATAAGTGCGTGTATAGCGGTGTTTAATTTTCTTCCGATACCGCCGCTTGACGGGGGTCAGGTTGCGATGCTTGTGGCGGAGAAGATAAAGGGTTCTCCGGTGAGTGAGCGGACGCAGGCGATATTTTCTTACGCGGGGTGGGTTCTTATCGGTGCGCTTTTTATTTACATAACGTTCAACGATATCCTTCGCAGCAGCGGCGGATAGAGGTGTGGTTTTACTTTACCAGTTATAACGGCAGGTCGAGTGAATTCGTTTCAGGTTGTTTCGATTGGGGGTTATTTATGAATTTTCTTGCCGGTTGCGAACTGGTTGGTTAAACTCACCTGCTCAGGCTTGCTTTGTTATGTAAATTTTCATTTGATTTCTCAGGAGCGGAATCAGCGATGAAGAAATTTGCATTGATTGGTGCGGGTGGCTACATAGCACCTCGTCATCTTCAGGCAATCAAGGAGACGGGTAACGTTTTGATTGCCGCTCTGGATAAGAACGATTCTGTGGGGGTTTTAGACTCCTATTTTCCTGATGCGGATTTTTTTACGGAGTTCGAGCGATTTGACCGTCATCTTGAAAAACTTCGTCAGGAAAAAGGTCAGGGAGTAGATTATGTTTCGATATGCTCGCCGAATTATCTTCACGACGCGCACGTTCGTTTTGCTTTACGCATAGGTGCGGATGCGATTTGTGAGAAGCCTCTGGTGTTGAATCCGTGGAACGTTGGTGCACTGGAGAAGATATCGCGAGAGACGTGCAGGAATATTTATACGATACTGCAGTTGCGTCTTCACCCTTCGATATGTCAACTTAAGCAGGAAGTTGAAAATTCTCCAGCCGACAAGGAATTCGAGATAGAGCTAACGTACATTACATCGCGAGGTCGTTGGTATGACGTTTCATGGAAAGGTGACGACCGCAAGTCCGGAGGTATAGCTACGAACATCGGGGTTCACTTTTTTGATATGCTGATATGGATATTCGGAGGTGTGGAGGAGAACGTGGTTCAACATTACGAGGAGCGTCGTGCGGGAGGTTACCTGAAGCTTAAGCGAGCTAAGGTTCGGTGGTATTTGTCTCTTTGCCGGTCGGATTTGCCTTTTGAGGTTGAAGCGGGCAAGCCGCTGACGCACCGGTCGCTTCGTATTGAGGGAGAAGAGATGGAGTTTAGCGAAGGCTTCGGGGATTTGCATACGGAGAGTTACCGGCGGATACTGGAAGGTGAGGGGTTCGGGCCGGAGGATGTATTGCCTTCGGTAGAGGTGGTTTCGAGCATTCGTCGAGCGGATGTGAGAGGCCTGGATGGTGAGCATCATCCGATGTTAGAAAATGTTGTTAATCGGAAATAATTTCACATTTTTAAGTCTGGTTTTGTGTATTTCAATCAGGTTAAGTCGAGATGGCGGCTAAAGAGAGAGACAACGGTTATTTTGTTCATCCGAGCAGCGTAGTGGAACCGGATGCAAAGATAGGCAAAGGTACGAAGATATGGCATTTCAGTCACGTGTCGAGAGGTGCGGAGGTAGGTGAGGGATGCGTTCTTGGTCAGAATACATTTATCGGGCCGGAGGTGAAGATTGGCAGGGGTTGTAAGATTCAGAATAACGTTTCGGTTTATAAATCCGTAACGCTTGAGGATGATGTATTCTGCGGGCCGAGTTGTGTATTTACGAACGTGTATAATCCTCGGGCTTTTATCGAGCGTAAGGACGAGTTTCGTGAGACGGTTGTGAGGCGTGGTGCGACGATAGGAGCCAATGCGACAATAATCTGCGGAGTGCGAATCGGGAGTTTTGCACTGGTGGGAGCCGGGGCGGTGGTACGAGAGGATGTTAAGGATTACAGCGTAGTGGTGGGCGTGCCTGCGCGATGGATAGGTTGGGTTTGCCGATGCGGCGTCAGGCTGGAGGAGAGGGACGGTGGTAAAATGCGATGTCCGGCTTGCGGAATTGAATATATGCCGGATGGCGAGATGCTAAAGATTGCGAAGGAGTGAGTATGAATGTTGCGGCTTTGAATTTGCGTCGTCATTATGATTATATGTCGGAGGCAATAGATTCGCGGATTGCAAAATGTCTTGAGCATCAGAGGTGGATTCTTGGTCCTGAGGTGAAAGAGCTGGAGGGGAAGGTTGGAGAGTGGCTTGGTGTTAAGGAATGTGTGGGTGTGGCATCGGGGACGGACGCGCTTTTGGTTGGGCTTCGTTCGATTGCATTAAAGACGAAAGGGGAAGAGTTTTTCGATGAGGTGGACGAGATTCTGACAACACCTTTTACATTTTCGGCGACGGCGGAAGCGATATTGAGGGCGGGCGCGAAGTGTGTGTTTGTAGATATCGAGGCAGGCAGTTTTAATCTTGATACGGAGAAGGTGCGGGACTATTTGCGAGAGCACGGTGAGAAGGTGGCGGGGATAGTGGCTGTTCATTTATACGGGCAGAGTTGCAACATGGATGAGTTGAATGAGATAGCCGACGAGTACGGGATTTTTGTGCTGGAGGATGTTGCGCAGGCGTTCGGAGGTAAGTGGTCTGGAGGTAAGCTGGGGACGTTCGGTACGGCGGGAGCCATAAGTTTTTTTCCGAGTAAGAACCTGGGTGGATGGGGGGACGGCGGGATGGTGGTTAGTCAGGATTCGGAATTGGCGGAATTCGTGAGGGTGCTTCGGCAGCACGGAGGTAAGGATAAATATAACGTATCTTATACTGGTTATAATTCACGGCTCGACAGTATACAGGCGGCGGTGCTTTTGGGGAAGCTGGGGTATGTGGAAGAACTTAACGCGAAAAGGAGAAAGATAGCGGTCTATTACGATGAGAAACTGAGAGAGTTGGAAGGGCTGGTTTGTCCGGAGGTGCACGAGAAGGCGGAGCACGTTTATCACCAGTATACGGTGCGGGTAAAAGATGGTAAGCGAGATGCGGTGAATGAAAGATTGAAGGCGGCGGGCATAGGGACGGCGGTATATTATGCGGTGCCGTTGCACAAGATGAGATTGTTTGAGAAAGGACGTGTTGTTAAGGGAGACAAGCTGGAGGTAAGCGAGCGGGCATCAGGGGAAGTTTTGAGTTTGCCGGTGGACCCGCTGCTGAACATGGAGGAGCAGGAATACGTTTGTTTGCAGGTTAAAGAGGCGATGAAGGGCAGTTAAGGAACAGGTCTTATGTACGAAGACAAAAAAGTTTGTGTTGTAGTTCCGGCGTATAACGAGGAGAATTTAATCGGTAAGGTTATCGAGACGATGCCGGAGTACGTGGATAAGATTGTAGTGGTGGACGATGTGAGTTCGGACGGGACTCGAGAGATAGTACGAGGTTATTGCGAGAAATCGGAGGGGAGAATAATTCTAATTGAACACGAGAAGAACGAGGGTGTTGGGGGAGCGATAGCGACGGGCTACAAGTGGGCACGTGATAACAAGATGGATGCGACGGCGGTTATGGCGGGCGATGCTCAGATGGACCCGTCGGACTTGCCGGCGCTTCTTGAGCCGGTGGTTCGGGGTGAAGTGGATTACAGCAAGGGGAACCGTTTGTTTACGGG
>CAZGGE010000131.1:0-8271 GCA_964524285.1 uncultured Pirellulales bacterium | reverse complement strand
TTTACGGCTCGGTGCTCTTGACTATCGGCGGGTCGGCGGGGATTCTGCTCAGCGACCATCTGGTGTTTCTGCTGATATTCTGGGAAATAGTTACTGCTTCTCTTTATATGATGATAGCTACCGGCGGGCGGAATTCGAATTTCGCGGCAACCAAGAGCTTTGCAATGATAGGGGCATCCGACGGGGCTTTTCTGCTCGGGATTGCTATGGTATTGGCGATTTCGGGCGAGCTGGTCATATCGGGCCTGGAAGTGGGTACGGATTCGGCGGTCGGTATTATCGCGTTTTTGCTTCTGATGACGGCTGCGGTAACCAAGGCCGGCGCTATGCCTTTGCATACATGGCTCCCGACAAGTGGAGAGTATGCACCAACTTCGGTTATGGCTTTACTGCCCGCCGCTATCGACAAGTTGCTCGGCATCTATCTGCTGGTGGTAGTGGTCAGGTGGATTTTTGTGCTACAGGCCGGCTGGCTCAGCGTGGTGCTGGCCGCAATAGGAGCCGCCACTATTATCATCGCGGTTATGGTGGCAATGGTGCAGCACAACGTTAAGAAGCTGCTTTCTTACCATGCTATAAGCCAGGTAGGCTATATGGTTCTGGGGATAGCCACCCTGACGCCGGTGGGAATCGCGGGCGGAGTATTTCACATGCTCAACAACGCTATCTATAAATGCTGTTTGTTTCTTTGCGGAGGTGCTGTCGAGCAGGCAACAGGAACTGCGGAACTCGAACGGCTCGGCGGGCTTGGCAGGAAAATGTCGATTACGTTCGTCACTTGCCTGATAGCGGCCTTGAGTATTTCAGGGGTTCCGCCCCTAAACGGTTTTGTCTCCAAGTGGATGGTTTATCAGGGCGTGGTGCAAATGGGAACAGAACAAACCGGTTGGGTTACCGCACTCTGGCCTCTCTGGCTGTTAGCGGCAATGTTTGGAAGTGCACTTACCCTGGCCTCTTTCGTGAAAATTATTCATTCGATTTTCCTTTCGCGTGGGAGAGAGGAATTAAAAGAAGTCAGAGAAGTATCGCCGCTTCAGACCGGGCCTATGATTATTCTCGCAGGTCTTTGTGTTTTGTTCGGCGTGTTTTATCATGTGCCGTTGAAGTGGTTTATTTATCCGGCCCTGGGTTTCGAGACGGGAACCGTTATCTTCGGTGCGTGGGAGTCGGTTCTTGCCACGGCCTTGATAATCCTCGGTGTTATTCTCGGCATGGTCGTGCTAATGATAGGCCTCGCAGCGAAAAAAGCACGAATTGTGCCCACCTGGAGCTGCGGCGAAGTTCAGGAAAACGAAGAAATGGTTATACCCGGCACGCATTTTTACAAGACGGTAAGCTCAATGGGCGGATTGAAACAGCTTTACAGCGGTCAGGAAAAAGGCGGTTTCGACCCTTACAATTACGGCGGCAGGATTGGTCTTGCGTTGACTCAGTTTTTAAGATGGCTTCATTCCGGGCTGCTCCCCATGTATTTGACGTGGGTTACGTTCGGACTTCTGGTAATTTTGTTTGCGATTTGCAGGATTTGGTAGGCGGTTATGGCGACTTTATATATTCTGATGTTGTTTATACTGATTGCGGCCATCATTGCCGTGGAGACGGATAATCTGCTCAGCGCGGTTATATGCGTGGGGGCGATTGGTTTCGGCGGGTCGCTGATGTTTCTGTTCCTGCGGGCTCCGGATATCGCCATAACACAGATTGTAGTGGAGGTACTGGGGTTGATTATACTGATACGCGCGACCATCGCACGCGACCTTACGTTTATCACCGGCGACAGGGAGTTTTTCGGATTGGTTGTATCCATTGTTATAATGTTTATGATATTTTTGGCGGGTATTCAGATTTTTGACAGCATGACAAACTTCGGCGAGCCTGCATTTACTCAGGCTGCCGACGCACCCTCGAAAACCTACATAAAAGAAGGTCTGGAAAAAACCGGAGCTACCAACCTGGTGGCGTCGGTTATTCTGGATTTCAGGGCTTATGATACGCTCGGTGAAGCAACGGTGCTGTTTACCTCCATTATCGGTGCCACCGTTATTCTGCGAAAACGAAGCAGAAAAAAACTGACAGAGGCGGACGTATGAACGGCATGACCGTAATTGTAAAGACGATTGCCAGTTGGGTTAAGGTGCTGATTTTTCTGTTCGGCATTTACATTATTATCTTCGGGCATCTCACGCCCGGCGGTGGTTTTGCAGGCGGTGTCATTATCGCTTCCTCTTATGTACTTTTGATGCTGGCGTTCGGCAGAAATTTCGTAGAAGAAAACCTGTCTCTGGGTACGGCGTCGAAGCTCGACTGTGTCGGTGCGCTGCTGTTCGTCGCCATAGCATTGTTCGGCCTGTTTTACGGCGCGGCATCCTTTTTCTGGAATTTCATTCAGCAGCGTTATCTTGCGGACCAGGTGCAGGCGTTTGAACTGGTAAGTGCAGGCACCATACCATTGTCGAACATCGCCATCGGGATTAAGGTTGGGGCGTCGCTGTTTCTGGTGATTCTGATGCTCTCGATTTTTCGCCCAAACGAAATGGAAAGCCTGAAGGAGTAAACAATATGCTTTACACACTGTGTTTTCTGCTGTTCATGGTTGGTCTTTACTGCGCAGTGGTGAAAAAGAACATGGTAAAAATAGTTATCGGCATACTGGTTATGGAATACGCAGTAAATTTATTCCTGATTATGCTCGGATACCGGTCTGACGGGGTCGCCCCCGTTCTGACAAGGCAACAGGTGGATTCCGAAACAGGACAAATAGCCGCACAGTTTATAAACACCTCTGTAGACCCCCTGCCTCAGGCTCTTGTTCTTACCGCGATAGTCATCAGTCTTGGCTCACTTGCACTTATGATTTCGATATGTATAAGGACTTACGAAAAATACGGGACGTTTGACATCACCGAGATAAGGAGGCTGAAGGGATGACCGAGGTTCCGCTTCCTGCATTTGTTGCGGTCCCGCTGGCCGGTGCTTTTGTCCTTGTAATGCTGGGCAAAAAGGGAAAGTCCCTCGCCACCCTGCTGGGCAATTTAATAACTATTGCACTTGTCGTATTCGCGGTATCGTGCGTGGGCAGGACGCAGTCTTACCAGATAGGCAAATGGCCCATTCCGCTGGGGATAAATCTCGTTCTGGACGGCTTAAGCTCTCTGCTGCTTCTTGCGGTGAGTGTCGTCAGCGCAGCGGCAATGATGTTCAGCGTCCGGTATATGGAGCAATATACCGCAAAGAGTAAATACCTCAGCTTGTTCCTGCTCATGGTGGCGGGGATGAACGGAGTAGTGCTTTCGGGTGATATCTTCAATTTGTTTGTGTTCCTGGAGATTGCCTCCATCGCCTCTTACGCCCTTGTGGGTTTCGGTTGTGAGCACGAGGAACTCGAGGCCTCCTTTAAGTATATGGTGCTGGGCAGTGTGGCCTCGATGTTCATACTTTTTGCGGTGGCACTGGTTTACGGCAACACCGGCACGCTCAATATGGCGTATATTTCAAGGGCGATCAGTGAATCGGGCTTGAACGCCGGACTTGCTTTTGCACTGGCGCTGTTCGTCGCGGGCTTTTCATTGAAGGCGGCATTGGTGCCGTTTCATGCCTGGCTTCCGGATGCACATCCCTCGGCGCCCGCTCCGATATCGGCAATGCTGTCCGGTGTGCTCATAAAAGCGCTCGGCGTTTATTGTCTGGCGCGAATCATATTCAACGTTTTCGGCCTGTCCCTGCCCGTAGCATGGGTACTAACGGGACTCGGCGTGCTCAGTATGGTTACTGGAGTATTTCTGGCGGTGGGACAGTGGGATTTCAAGCGCCTGCTTGCTTACCACAGCATCTCACAGATGGGCTACGTTGTCCTCGGTATCGGAATAGGTGCCCTGATACTGGTGAAAAACCAAAGCGTGGAGTGGGCCTCGCTCGCTATTCTCGGCGGGTTGTTTCACCTTGTAAATCACGCTGTGTTCAAGTCGCTTCTGTTTTTGACCAGCGGCTCGGTCGAGATGTCTACCGGCACACGACAGTTAAAAAAGATGGGCGGCCTGGCTGAACGGCTTCCCTTTACCCGCGCGACTTGTGCGGTGGCGTCGGCTTCCATCGCGGGCGTTCCGCCTTTTAACGGCTTCTGGAGCAAGTTAATTCTGGTTATCGCCGCGGCGCAGGCAAGGCTTTTCGGCCTGGCAGCCGTTACCGTCGTGGTGAGCCTGGTTACCCTGATTTCATTTTTGAAAGTGCAGCGGTACATCTTCCTCGGTGAACTACCCGAACAAATGCAGCAGGTGAAAGAGCATAAAGGCTCAATGTTTATTGCCATGCTGTTTCTGGCATGCCTGTGCGTGTTGATGGGATTGCTTTTACTTCCGGGCCTGCGGGAAAACGTGCTCGACCCGGCGGTGGACGTGCTTGCCGGCACGGGACGTTACTCGGCGAACCTGATTGGAGACTGAAAGTTGCGGATATGAGACGGCTTATTTACTTTGTGCTCGGTTTTGTGGTCTGGATGCTTCTCACCTGGCCAGTTCATGACGGACGGTGGGATGTGCAGGTTATCATTGCGGGATTAATTGCGGCGGCGCTGGTCGCGGTATTATTCCATGAAATGCTGCCCAAAGAGCACCACGTTTTCCTTTCGCCAATGCGGGTGTTCTGGTTCCTGGTCTATGTGCCGGTCTTTTTCTATTATGTAATCAAGGCAAATCTCGACGTTGTATACCGGGCACTGCATCCTCAAATGCCGATTAATCCCGGCATTGTGAAAATCAGGACGAATCTGAAAAGCGAGTCGGCCATAACGGCACTCGCTAATTCAATAACCCTGACGCCCGGCACACTAACGGTAGATTTGACCGACGACGGATATATGTACGTCCACTGGATTAACGTACAGGCAACCGACGTCGAGCAGGCAACAAAACGTATTGCACAACGGTTCGAATGGTTTTTGGCTAAAATTTTTGAATAACGAGACAGGCATGGATATTTTGGTATTGATTTTTTATCTCGGTTTGTTTTTGTGCTGCTTTTTGTGTTTGTATCGCATAGGCCGCGGACCCAGTGCGCCGGACAGAACGGTGGCAATTGACATTCTGGGGATAGTTATTGTCGGCTTCTGTGCCCTGTTGGGAATGGTGACGGGCAAGGACTTTTACCTTAACGTCGCCCTGGCATGGGCACTGTTGAGCTTTATCGGTACAATCGCACTTGCAAAATTCCTGGAGGGCAGAACGTTCGATGATTGACGTACTCGGATATCTCCTTATTGTTGTCGGGATTGTGTTCGACATATGCGGCTGCATAGGCCTGGTTCGTTTTCCGGATGTTTACAACCGCCTGCAGGCGTCGACCAAGTGTGTAACCCTGGGGACAATTCTGCTTCTTCTGGGTGTTGCGCTGGTGAGCGGCTGGTCGGCGGTCAGTGCAAAGGCCGTAATATGCGCGGTTTTCATACTGATTACTTCGCCGACGGCCGCACATGCAATTGCTAAAGGAGCCTATGCTTCCGGTGTAAAGCTGTGGGAAAACAGCACCATCGACAAATACGGCGAGGAAAACGGCGGGCAAAGGTAAAATATTGTAGTATCCGCAGCCTCAATGAGGTCTCGGATTTTGTGAAAGGTATGAATTTGCGTCTGCCAAAGTTGAGAGAATTAAAAGAAGCGGTGACGGCGGTTTTCTCGCCGCGTTTTACGACGCGTTTTCCTGATGAGCCTTGTACCGTGCCTGAAAGATACAGGGGTAAGCCGGAGTTCGACACAAATACCTGTATCGGCTGCGGTGCCTGTGTCAACGTATGCCCCACAAACGCGCTCACACAGGTTGACGATGTCAATGGCGACCACTCCGTCAGAAAAATCACCCTCCGCACCGATGCCTGCATCTTTTGCGGTAACTGCAGCGATAACTGTACCACTGAAGACGGTATAAAACTGTCTAATCAATGGGACCTTGCAACACTGGACAGGGAAAGCTGTAAAGAGGTGCAGGAATACGACTTGCAGCTTTGTGAAAAATGCGGTGCGATAATCGGAACAAAAAAACACCTGATTTGGCTTTATGAAAAGTTGGGGCCTCTGGCTTATACCAATCCTTCGCTGCTGCTGGCAAAAAGCGGTGAGCTTTCCAAAACGCCGCCACAGCCGCCCGAAACATCAAAAGAAAAAACCACGGAGGTCGCCACAAGTGATTTCATGAAGGTTCTTTGCCCTAAGTGTAAATGTGAGCTTAACATCCGCCTTTGAAACCTGGGTTGAACAAAAAACGATTAATCAGGCAACTGAGTGGACTGCGGGGGTCCAAAACGTTAATAATTACCATAGGCAATACCCTCAAGGCCGACGACGGTGCAGGGCCGTATCTCTATAAGAAATTATGCGGGCAAAATATCACGGCACAAATTATCGATGCGGGCACCGTTCCGGAAAACTACGTTCACTATCTGGTGGAGCAAAAACCCGAAAACATACTAATAATTGATGCTCTGGATTTTGGGGCGAGTGCCGGCGAAATTCGCATCTTCGAACCCGGACAACTCGTTTCATCCGCCGCTGTCGGCACTCATGCTTTATCTCCGCAACTCTTTGCAGAAATCATCTCCTCACAAATCGAAACACGAATGATATTCCTGGTCGTTCAGCCCAAAAACATCAGGATGGGTGATAAGATGTCCGCGCCAGTCGTCGCCGCCGTTGAAATGATTGCCGAAATACTGAAGGAGATTTTTTCTTCCCCTTAAAATGATGGGCAAAAAGATCCCTTGCCGTGAAATTATATTTTAACTTTGACAAAAGGCCTGAACAAAAACGCAAATATCATTGACGCAATGAAAAAATAAATCACCCACCAGTCACTTCCGCTGGTCCATGATTCTCGTTCGGGATATTCAACTGTAATCGATTTAACCGGATGCTCGGTGGGTAGAGGCTTTTCCGAAGGGTACATTAAAACTTCCGACCAATTACAACCCGGCCGCTTCGGAGCAATTCGCTTGAAGCCGCCGCCGACGGCTATCTCCTTGCCGGCGGTATGCTCACCGATTCGAAAGCTCACACTGTGCCGACCGGGTTCGTCAAAACGCAGGTTCCAGCAAACTTGATTCTTGTCGAAAACTCGCACCGGCCCCTCAGTAACCCGTCCGCCGGAAATAACCGAAAAGGAATCGAGATTATTCATCAATTCGGCTGCCTTTTCCTTTAACTCCACTGTTATTACGGTTTTGTCTTCCACCTCCAAAGGTCGGTACTGATACCAGAGACCCAACTGAGCAAACAGAAGCGAAAAGGGGATTATCATCACCACCATTGGTCGAAGAGCATGAAAAAACAGCTTAAAGGCTCCCCCGAAAAGACCCGCCTGTGCCTTCAACGTTACAAAGATGCTGTCCTTGAACAGCTTCAGTGCCAGCATATTTGCTTTGATGTGGTCACGGGTCTTCTGTATAGCCTTTTGATTGGAAGTGTGCTTGAAGACAAACAATAGTACGAGGCCGGTTACCGCCGCTATTATGGTGTTTGACAACCAGCCCGGCAGCACCCCTATAAAACCAAGCACATGCTCACCAATGAAATTCGTAATGACGTTGACGTAAACAATAATTCGGGCAATCAATTCCATTAGTCTATGTACCCAAGTCCGCGAAGTTGTTCAGCCGTCTTTTCGTCGGTCTCCCCTGTTTCGTGCTTACTCAATTCACTTTCTATCAGATGGGTTACGAATTCCTCCACGCTGCCGTAGCCGGCTTCGTCGGCAAACTTCTTCGCTCGAGACAGCAGCGCCGAATCAACCTTGATTTTAGCCATTATTAGTATCCTTTACATTGAGATAATTTTGCTCACGTAGCCAACGCATTCCTGCCTGTCATCGACGCCGGTATCTGTATACCGAATTCACTCAAAACCGTTGGCCCTATGTCCACCAGCGCGGGACTGGCCGAACCAACAGGGCGATTACTGAACAGCACGCCCGGAACCTCCAGAACGTCCGCACAGTGGTCCGCACTCCACGCCGAGTCGTTTACCGACAGCATCTCTTCGTTCATTCCTCCCAAGCACGTTGCCCATGATGCACGAAAATCCCGATAGTAACCTACCACTATATCGGGCGCAAGCTCGGCGGCCGGTCCCGAATACACTTTGTCTGTCCGGTGCGACTGGCGCACTACCCGCCGTCCCTTGTCATCTCTGACAGCCTCCAAGCCGACCCTGATTTTTTCCAGTAATTCATTGCTTTGCATCCCCGGCTCCACAATGCCGCTGCGTTCACGACCTTTAAGGTTTAGATATA
>CAZGGE010000130.1:0-8291 GCA_964524285.1 uncultured Pirellulales bacterium | reverse complement strand
GATATTTTCGACAAGTCCCGTCGATGCACGACCCGTCCGAACACTCCTCAACTGGTCATGAAGAATCTCAAGGGCCTTCTTCATTTTGTTCTCGTGCTCAATGAGAATTTGTTTGACTGGCATATATAAACTCCCGATTCAACTTTTTTGTAGTTACTGCTCTGCGAAATAATCAACAATTTTTGCAAAGCTAAGAGCAGTTGTCCAGTCTTTTGAGCGAGCTGGAGGGATATTTTTGAGATTATTGAAAGCTGTAATGATGCCGTTTATTAGGCCTCTTTACCTGGCCTTGTGAACTCTGACCGGCCCGATAAGGCCCGAAGGAATTGGATATTTGCCCCGAACCCATCGCTGCGCAACCGGATTAGCCTTCAGGGAAAGACAATAATTGTACACTGTGTTTGTTACTTTGACTTTCAGGGTATTTCGTCCGTCAACGAGTATATCGCCGATTTCATAAATATGTGGGCCGTACCAGCGTATGCCCAGAGGCACCCCATTCAAGACTACTTCTGAGATATCTCTTACATCGCCGAGGTCGAGGAAACAATAGTCGCATGATTGCAGGTCAAAGAAGGTTCTGTAGGTTGCCGTGCCGGCAAAGTCCTTCAACTCCGAATGACCGGAAAAATCTATGAGATTCTTTAATTTTATTGAAAAAGTTTTTCCCGCCGTGTGTTCGAAGCGAACCTGCCACGGACCCCCTATAGCCACGTAGTTATCAACGTCAATTTCCGGCCCTTTTCGAGGTTTACAAGCTAATCCAGGCTCGAAAACAAGCAGTATCGAGTGCAAAGGCTCAAGGCATATTGAAAATTTATCCCTTCGGCCGCTATACGGATACGGAATGCGTTCTCCCGTTTCCGGATTCCATTGCCAGGGTGTTTTGTTATTAGTGTTAAATTCGGCCTCAAAAGAAACTTTCTTGGAGCGATTCAGGTTGGTCAAGAAAAATATATCTCGAACGTCTGAGTAGTGATGTATCTGGTACAGCTTCGGGTCGATATCCGAGATTTCCACCTGAGGCTCAACTCCGATTTCTCTCAGTGTTTTTCGAACCCATTGAATTAATTCGAACTGCTCCGGCTGTTCTACAACGCGAACATTGCTCGAATGTGAATCAAGTGCATGATTTATAGAATCGACCACCCGCTTGTCATTTTCCGCCGCGTTTTTCATTGCCGGTGAACGGTTTGGTTTGCAGCCTGTGAAAATAATCTTTCCATTCTCGTCGGCAAAACACCGGATGGCTTCCGCCGTTTCGGGCTGGAGCGTTCGAACATTTGTAAGTATCAGCAGTTTATAACGGGCGGGCCCAAGTTGAATTTCGCCCTTGTCAAACACCGCCTCTTGCAGGTCGGATTCGCTGATATAGTCGGCCGAACAACCATTATTGTGCAAAGCCTGCCAGAGACGGTGAAGATACCACGGCGTTTTAATAAAAGGCGGTCGGCTTAGACCGTGCCGGCTCCACACGTCGGCGGTCGGTCCCAGAATTGCCACCTGGGTGGCAGGCGTCGTTTGCTGAAGCAAATATGAAATTCTTGCAGCATACTCGACCCACCTGGGAAAATACGGCCACCACGTATTTTGCTCACTGAAATATGTCCCGTAGCGGACCCACCCGGGAAAACCTGCCTCCGGGGGTGAGTAATTGAAGCCGTGAAGGATTAAATGGTTCACGCCCGTAATGAAGCTGAGGTCAGTTGCCTGTTTTATGTATTCAAGGGTAGCACGGAAAACGCCTTTCGTATTTGTCATAGCCTCGCTGCCGATAAGTTTACTGCCCGACATGTGACCTCCAGAAGCCGCGTACTTGTTCCACACCGCGTATCTGATGCCGTCAATTGGAGGGAAATCCTTGTTAAACAACCAAATGTCGCCTTCGGGTATATCCGGAATGCGATAACCGTCAAGCATACCCATCAGGAAAGGTATACCATAAGCCTGATACCGGCTTAAAGTCCGGTTTCTGTGGCTCCAGCCGTGGAAGGTTTTTATGAATCGCTCATGGAACAGCTCGACAAGGGTCTTACAAAAGTCATATCGCATTCGCAGAATAGTATCCGCCGCCGCAGTGTCCTTTCGGGGAAGGTCGTGGTCGAGGATAAGGTGCAGGTAAGGTTGCAGCCTGTAACCGCATCTTTTTTGAAACTCTGTTGGTAAATCTGAGGCCCAGTTTGCACCGGCGAGTTCAATGCTGTCACAGAACATTGCACGCAGATATTTCCCCGGACTGCCTCCGATGTCATGCGACAGCTTTTCCGACATTCGATTGAGATAATCTTCGACGGCGGTACTGTTAAAGTGGTCGAGTACCGGCCCGTCAGCACCTGGTGCTCCCCACAAAACGGTCCTGATACTTTTCCAGGTAGCTGCGACGTAGAGATTATACTTTCCGGCCGGTACGTCGAATTTAAGCTTATTGTTGTAAATACTGTCTGTTAGGTCGACAAAGTCATTCCTGCCGGCGGCGATGACCGGGCAGAGTCTCACGAAAAGCAATTCAGGTTCAGGCATGTTAGATGGAGCATGGCGAGCATCGGGGGGCTTCACCAGGTCTTTAATTTCCGCCTCGAAATCCGCCGGCCCTGTCAGGCTTCGCTTGTTCAGGGTAATGGATTTAATGGTCTGGTCGGGCTTAAGAAATTTCCCGCCAAACGGCCAGCCGGAACCAACAATAAGGTCGGCGTACATATCTCTTTGGCCGGAAGCCTCTGCCGCGGTGTGAACCATTTCGTTCCAGCCGGGACTTAGCCATTCCAATTGTTCACTGCCCATAGCATTTGCATGGGAGGGCATCGCAATCGGATTTATCTCCACCCCCCCTATGCCCGCCTTCTCAAGCAATTCTATTTCCCGAATGATTTCTTTTTCTGTTACCGCATTTCCGTTCCACCACCAGCGTACGAATGGTCGTGCCTGCGACCCAGGATTCTGAAATCCTCGGTAAAGCTCATCATCACCGAAATGCGGCGGATTCTCAGCCGGATGGGAGGCACATGAAGGCTGTATCAATAAAAATGTAACCAAAAAAAGTGCAGGGTAAAAAATCCCCGTCAAAAGTCTCGATATAAGCTGTAGCGCAAGTTGCAGCAATTTAGAGTGCCGCGAAAAAAGTTCAGGGATTTTGTGCAATGAGAGTCCCCACTTGTTGACCGCAGACCGCTTTCGTTATGTTGCCGCGCTCGAAGATATTCAAAACAATAATAGGAATTCCATTTTCCCGGCAGAGGTTCACAGCAGAATGGTCGATTACCTTAAGATTCTTCGTCAAAACCTCCGCATAAGATAGCTTTTCGATTAGCTCAGCTTCAGCGTTTATCTTGGGGTCGTCGGTATAAACACCGTTAACGTTGGTCGCCTTTATCAGCAGGTCGGCTTCAAGTTCGGCTGCTCTGAGCGCCGCACACGTGTCTGTGGTAAAGAATGGATTGCCGGTACCACCCGCAAGGATAACAATACGCTTATTTTCAAAGTGATGAAACGCCCTTCGAAGAATAAATTTCTCACAAAGGGCCGAAACCTCAATAGCACTGAGTATGCGCGTCGGTTTTTCAAGTCGTTCAAGCGTCTCCTGAAGCGCGCAGGCATTCAGGATGGTAGCAAGCATCCCCATGTAGTCCGCGGTGTTCCTTCGAATATGACTGATTTTGGAAAATCGTTCTCCCCGGAGAAAATTGCCTGCACCAACAACAATTGCGATTTGTGCCCCCAGTTCGCCCAAGTCGATGATTCTTTTGGCTATGGATTCAAGCTGTTCTCCATCAATCCCGAAGCCGCCCGGCTTGCAAAAACTCTCCCCCGAAAGCTTAAGCAAAACGCGGTTATATTTGCTTTTAGCCATATCTGAGACCTTCCGAAATTTCCGTTAGCCTATTCCAAACCTGGCGAATTCGGTTACTTCGGCTTCTCCGTTAACTTTTTTGGCGGCGTCATCGATGACTTGCCTGACTGTCTTGCTGTCATCCTTGATGAAAGGCTGCTCGAGCAGGCAATTCTCAGAGAAAAACTTCTTGAGCTTGCCCTGAACGATTTTTTCGATAATGTTATCCGGTTTATCCTTCATCTGGTCTGCGTAGATGGCCTTTTCCCTTTCTACAATTTCAGGTTCGATTGAACCTTTATCAAGAGCGAGCGGCTTCGTAGCGGCAACGTGCATGGCTATGTCGGTAGCCATCTTCTTTATCTCTTCCGAGTCGGCGACGGCTTTGTTACTCGCACTTACCTTGACCAAGGTTCCTATTTTTTTGTTGAAATGAATGTAAGTACTTATGAAGCCCGCCTCGTCGAGTGAAAATTTTACACACTCTCCTATCTCAACCTTCTCCCCTGTTTTGCTCACCAACTCGGTAAGAACATCACTGAGTTTCTTTCCATCCAGTTGAGTTTCAAGTATTGACCGGCTGTCACCCGCCTCCTCGGCGGCAAGAACGGAATCGGCTGCTTTATCGGCGGCGGAAAGGAAATCTTCGCTTCTGGCGACAAAATCAGTCTCGCAGCACAGCGTGACCAGGGCAGCAGAATTGCCATCTTCGGACTTCCTGGCCGCTACTATGCCCTGCCGGGTTTCACGGTCCGCCCTCTTGGCAAGCGTGGCAAGACCCTTTTTACGCAGTATTTCCATCGCTTGCGTTGTGTTACCGCCTGCTTCTTCAAGCGCCTTTTTGCAATCCATCATCCCCTGACCGCTCATCTTCCTCAATTTCATAACTTCAGAAGCTGAAATTTCTGCCATTGTACCTGCTCCTATTCATACAAAATCCAGCCGGCCGCCTTTTTAACGAGCCGGCCTGAATCATTTCATTTCAATTGTTCATGTTCAATTTTTCGAATCTACACCGATAGTTTTCACCGACATTTTGAAGACCGGCAGGGGACTTGCCCTATATAAAATTCTTTTTTCAGAGATTTGGGGGGCGATGAGTTATAGAGAAAAATTCCGCTGTCACTGTGTCGGCTCCTGTTGTTCTTCTTTGTGCTCAGGGCCGGCAGTATTGTCAGGAGTTTTCTCACTTTCATTTTGTTTAGGCTCATGCTGAACCGAAGATTCGCTGCTCGACCTGCCGCCGGCCGGCGTTTCCGACGAAGGGGATTGGACGGATGATGAAGGCCCCGAATCTGCCCGCGCCAGTGCTGGTCGTCTCGAACGAGGTCTCTTTGGCTGCTTCGATGTCTGTGCCTTGGCCGAGTACATCGTTTTACCTATGGCAATGGCATCTGCAAGCTCGCTCAGGATTATGTTAATCGCGCTGTAAGAATCGTCGTTTGCCGGAATGGGGACATCTACATTATCCGGGTCGGAATTGGTATCAATTATGCCGACCGTTGCGATGTTCAGCTTCTTCGCTTCACGCAGGGAAATGTACTCATTTTTCGCGTCAACCACAACCAGAGCACCCGGCAATCTTGCCATCTTCCTGATACCTTCGAGGTTTGTTTTTATCTTATTGAACTCGCGTTTCAGTCTCGATGCAAGCTTCTTGCTTTCGGCCTCAATCGCCCCTTCCTGCTCCAAAGCCTCAAGCTCTTCCAGTCTTTGAACCCTCGCCCGAATCGTTCTGAAATTGGTAAGCGTACCACCCAGCCACCGCTGTGATATATAGTGCATTTCGCATTTTTGGGCGGCGTCCTGAACGGCTTTTTGAGCCTGACGTTTTGTCCCCACGAAAACGACGTCCCTCCCGCTGGAAACAACTTCTACAAGAAGCTTTTTCGCCAGCAGAATCCCGCTAAGAGTCTTCCTAATATCGATAATGTGGATATTTCCTCTTTTGCTGAAAATGAAAGGTGCCATTTTGGGATTCCACCTGCTCGTTCCATGTCCAAAATGAACTCCCGCATTAATTAACTGCCGAGCAAATTCCTTAGCCACAAAAATACTCCAAATCAAAACAAAATATATTTCCCAGGCGTCCGACCGCCTCTACGCTTTATAATCGTACTATAAAAACAGCAAAAAACGGTTTTCAAATACATCCGTTCTGAGCGCACCTTACAAACTGACCCGCCGGAGACGGGCCTGAATTACGCAAAAATACGCCAACCACGCTAATATGTCAAGAAATTTTGCAGTGCACAGCAATTTTTAACGATGACTTATAAGGCCCACAAGCTTTTTTGGGTTGATATTCACTGGCTGCAGTATATATTTAATTCGCCTTGAGAGGCGAGAGAAAAATGGGTCATATAATGCCACACCAAGCTTTTTCGGCATGTGCAAAGGCGGATAGCTACGCCGCCGGGCGGCAAATTCCTTCACTTTACACCAACATACCTTTATTTGGAGGTTTTTGAAATGAAAAACAAACGGGTAATTAGTGTCGTTACTTCCGTACTGGCTGTTTTTGCCGCATTTCTGTTTTTTACTCTCATCGCAGGCTCCGGAGGGGTGCCGGGCGAGCCTGTCGCAGCAGCCGAAGGCAGGCAGTTTGCCGTGATGCATATATACATGCCTGAAATAGAGGGTCCTTACTCTCACCCAGCATTGCCTCCTAGCGGTATCAAAGTCATAGATGTGGATTGTTCAGTAGTTGCACCGGCCAATTCCGGGGAACCAAACGACCCCTGGGGTTCAAGGCCCGAATTTTCCCAGATTAGCATCACAAAGGAGTTCGACAAAACATCGCCTGATTTGGCATACTACTGTGCCACAGGTCAGCGTTTCGGCCAGATTTTCATTCGTCTTCTGCCGGCCGGAGACCCACCCACCGAGCCTGCCTACTATGAGATTGTGCTCAAGGACGCCATTGTTTCAGAGCTTAAGGACCGCATCGTATACCGGGAGAAAATGGTGGACGGTACTTATGCTCATCTTCAGCAGGTCTCTCTGAAATTCAGGCAAATCACATGGACCGATCTAAACAGCGGTAAGACACAAACATGGAATCTTTACGACAACCAGGGTCTGTAGCCTGTACGTAAGTTGAATGCCGAAAAGGGGCGTTCTTTTTCAGTTAGGAGAAAGACAAATGAGAACTTTTAGAAAATTCTTATCAGCACCGGCAGTTATTGGTGTTACCGCCTTAGCTGTGCTGTTGTGTATGAACGTTGTTGGTGGAAATCTCGAGCCGGACGGACCAGTTGGCTCCACCATGCACACCCTCGAAGAAATATATGACGCAACGAATTCTTTAAGCCTCGGAGAGTTAACCGGCCCGGTATCTGCCGCCAGAACTCGTTCCATTGCCTACATGAACGTAAACAACCTCCAGATTGAAGGCGAGTCAAATGACCCCAACCATCAGGACTGGATAGAGCTGCTTGCTGTGCACTATTCCGGCAGGCATCCCTCGAATACGACGCGGTCTCGGGTCGGCGGACGAACGGGCCGCAGGGTTGATTTTTCTGATATTACGGTAATCAAGGAAATCGACAAGTCGACCCCGAAACTTCATCTACACTGCGCTCAGGGCACCAGTTTCAACCAGATGCTAATTGAATTTACGGCCGAATTGTCAACAGGCCGCTTCGTGTATCACACGATAACTTTGAAGGACGTGGTTATTACTTCATTCAGGCCCATTATGTCTCATCGCTGCAATGGAGAATACATTCACCTCGAAGAAGTTTCTTTGCAGTATAGTCAAATATACTGGGACTATACACCTTACGATGACCAGGGGGCAACAGGTCCGACCGAAAGCACCGGTTGGGATGTCTTCGAGGGCAGGTCCAGCTAAAATTAACTCACAGAGAATTGTGGGTAAAGTTTGAGGAAGCATTACGCTAAAACGTATCACTGAAATTTGACAGTTAAATTTGCCGGGAGAATAAAAATGAGAAAAAAATACCAGGGAAAAATTGTTCGAGGCGCTTTGCTTTTTGCAGCAGTACTCGGTATGTGCTTTTTGTTTGCAGGACTTAGCGACTCAAAGGCTGATTCCGGACCCGGTCGCCCACAGGATTTTCCGTCGGCGGACAAACTCAGCACCGATATATTCGTCGATATACAGGGCATTCCGGGTGAGTCAACAGACCATCAGCATACCGACTGGATAGAAGCGAGTCTTTTTGACTCAAAGGTAAGCCAACCAGCCGCCACAACTTCTATTTCAAGAACGGGGGGGCGCTCGGGCGGAAGGGTCGATTTTTCCGAGCTTACTATTGGTAAAGTTGTGGACAAAGCTACGCCTATGCTTCATCTTTATTGCTGCAGTGCAAGGCACATCCCGCAGGTGGTTATTGAATTTTGCCGCGCCGGTGGAACCAAGAGTCCATATTTTAAGATAACTTTGGATGATGTGATAATTTCATCGGTCGGCCCTTTGACCATCGACCGCGAAAAACAA
>CAZGGE010000129.1:0-8349 GCA_964524285.1 uncultured Pirellulales bacterium | reverse complement strand
ACAACAGAGATAGAACCTTTATACCCGTTGGTCGGCCAGCCTATTACCGCCGTCGCCTGACTGCTCAAAACAAGCACCGCCAATAAAAGCACCACCATTTTAGTTTTCATAACCTGGTCTCCTCTAAAAAAGTTAATAATTGACTTTCACCAAAGAAGTTAAGCTGAACGGAAGGAAAGAAAAACACGCGGTAACCACGACATCCTGACAAATGTCTGTCACTCTCACTCCTTCTCCTCCGCAAAACCTCAACCTCTGCGATTGACCGTGCCCTGAAACAACCTTAAAAAGGGCAATGAATCATATCACCATTCCTCACAAAGTCAAGTTAAATTTTCGTTAAATTTGGGATGACCGGGGAACAGAGTATCCCCCTATAAAAAAGGGCGTACAATCCCCCCACGCCCTTTGTATTTCCTTTATCCACCGCACTCGCCGAGTACTTTATGTTCGAAAATCAAACCTGCCGCTGCCTATTTCTTCTTGCTCTCGGCTTTGATGTGTTCGTAATAATCCGTTGGAGTGCAGTGCTTTATCCGACCCTCTGCCGTACGAAGATAATACACCACTTCACTTATCCCCGCACGCTCACAGCCTTCAAGAAATTCCTCCGCCAGCTTCACCCTCTCAGGCTCACTTGCTTCCATCTGCCGTATCTTTTCGTAAAGCACCCCCAGTCGCGTCGTCCTGATTCGCGACAAAACGTTCTTGTCGGAAGCCGCTAACTGTTCCGCTTCGTCGAATAGCTTATCATATTTTTCAATAAGTTCAGGCCGCATCCACCACGGATAACCGTTTCTTTTCCTTGCTTGCTCCTTGTTGCCCCATTCAGGCACATTATCCACAAGCAGCTCTACGAACTCACGCATAGGCTTCGCAGCCGGACCGTAATAGCCTTCCACAAAATCATTAATACCGCGACCAACATCAAAATCAACATCCCACGCCACCTTCGCCCATAGCCACGATTGAAGCGGCACGAGACCCCCGCATCGGCCATGACCGGTATTCTGAGAGAATACTCCGTCAATACCAATATCTGACATAAATTTCATATTGGTCTTCACTATCCGGTAATTCGGAAATGGACGCAAAAGATTACGCTGGTCGCCCGAATACTCCCACACGAAAACTTTATCCGTCATCTCGCTCCACATCTTCATCGCCTCGCCCAGGCCGCCGGGCACGCCGGCCTTATAACGGCATGAGAAACCGTGTTTCTCATAACTGTGAAGATGGGAAGAGCAGAACGAACAGAAAAACACACCAACATTATCCCGCGGCCGAATCGTCTTCGGAGGCTTGTCCGAGTAATGATACGCATAAGTAATAATATACTTGTCCGGAAACTCCTTTGCCACACGCTCTCCCACCTTGTTCATGAAAGTCATTATTGTCCCCTGCTGACCACCTTCCTTTTCGTCCAGCGCTGCACATTTCTCACACTGGCAATACCCTCCGCCGTCGTTCTGCGACATCTCGAAGTACTTGTAGCCCGGTCGCTCACGCATCCACTGCAGTACATTCTCCGTCATTATCTCAACCACTTCGGGATTCGTTAGGCAGGGCTGCCGCGGAACACGCTTGCCGTTTATCTCCGAAAAATATTCCGGATGCTCTTTGAAATATTTGCTCGGCGGAAGTAGACGCGCAAATGTATGATACTTGTAAGGCGCATAGGCAAATCGCCCGCCGTGAATATCAGTCAAAGGCGAAACAAGTCCGTTTATCTTGTTACGTACCGCCAGGTCCGAATCGTACTTGTACATCCCGAATGTAATATCACGAAATTCGAACGAAGGAACCTGTACGTCCTGTATGTTGCCGACTACTATCGTCTTCTTATCAGGTATCACGCTCACCATCGAATCCAGCCACCGACAGCCGAGATGGTCCTCCAGAAAACCGTATACTCCGTACAAAGTCCCCCGCACACTGTTACCCGCAATAACCAGGTGAGGCCCCACCGTCTTGATTAAAAAACCCTCGTCGCCCAGTTTGTCCCAGTCGAAATCAATCTTCTCGTTCTTGAACAACTGTTCCACTCTGCGGTTCTTACCCACCATTATCTCCGGAAAATCCCTTCGAAGCCTCCCCCTCTCCAGCAGCGGATGCGCACCGACCGTGTCATAATGCACAATCAGAAGTTCCGCACCGCTTATTTCCTTCAAAAAGTGTTGAAGCTCTTTTGCCGCATGCCTGACACCTATACTGCAACGCTGCGAAATCGTAATATGCCGGTCGCTCCCTCCGTTCACGACTATCCGCTGCGCTGCAAAAACCCTCAAACCGCACATCACTAACATTAACCCTGCGATAATCACCGAAAATCTTCTAAACTTCATAACGTCTCCTTTAACTGAAAATTAATATCTAAGTGGATACATAACACTCCTATATCCGGACTCATATACAGTTTAATAAAATTTTGCCTGAACAGCCAGCTTTTTTTTCTCTAAGCAGCTTTTTCGTTCAGGTACAAAAGTACAGTGATTTAATTTTTAGAGGAAAAGAGAGGGTTCTTCCTGTAAAAATACCCCTGTTTTTTTCTCTCGCCACACCGTCTCAAAGCCTGTAGAATATAACTCGCGTAACCAATGAATGTTATACCTTTATTTTCACGGAGACCGGAAAAATGAAACTCAAACGTAAATTATTAAAAATAATCCTGATAATTCTCGTCGCAGTCATCATCCTCGCCGCACTCATCTTCCACTTCGCCGGCGAATACCTCATCAAAACCGGCATCGAAACCGCAGCCGTAAAGGCACTCTCAGTCGGAGTCTATATCGACGACCTCGACCTCGCACTCACAAAAGGTGACGTAACAATAAAAGGCCTTACCGTCAACAACCCCCCAGGATACAAAAGCGAAAACCTACTCCAGCTAAAAAAATGTTACGTCAACACAAACCTCTCCTCGCTGCTCAGCGACACCGTTATAATCCGCCGGCTCCACCTCGACGGCATGAACGTAACCATCGAACAAAAAGGATTCACAAACAACCTCCAGCAGGTACTCAACTCTATCGAACGCCGACCGGAAAAACCCGACAAAAAAACAAAAAAACTCGAAATCGAAGAACTGCAAATCTCCGACGTTACCGTCAACGCAACACTAATCCCCATACCAGGACAGTCGGAAAACGTCTCCATGAAGCTCTCCAGAATAACAATGAAAAATCTCGGCGGCGACAACAAACTCGACACCGCCGCACTCACACAAACCATATTCCTCGAACTCGCAACCGACATCGCTAAAAAAGGCACCGACATCCTTCCCAGAGACGCTGTAAAAACAATACGCTCGACACTCGAAGAAACTTTCGACGTCGGCAAAGCCGCTACAAAAGAAGGACAAAAAGTACTCGAAAAAGGAAAAGAAATC
Organism: uncultured Pirellulales bacterium; assembly: GCA_964524285.1. Taxonomy (GTDB): domain Bacteria; phylum Planctomycetota; class Phycisphaerae; order Sedimentisphaerales; family Anaerobacaceae; genus CAZGGE01. The sequence goes on along the minus strand of CAZGGE010000129.1, from coordinate 4,961 downwards.
GGCGAAGGCGTCATAAAAGGTATCGAGGGCATCCTCAAACCGGAGGATGAAAAGAAAACGCCCGAAAAATAATTCCTCGTTTCTTATACACCCTTGCCCCGAACCTGCAACTATACTCCTCCTCTCCCTCGCCACCGTAATAAAACTACGAAAAAAATAATATCTCCCACTTTTTAACTTTTCTCACCTCATCCCCGAAACCCATATCATAGCCGCTTTGGAAATCATAGTTAGCCCGCCGATTCATTCGGCGGGTTTATTCTCCTTGTCGAAGGAACGTGGAAATCCTGAGCTTGCCGTTCACCGAAGTCCCGACCTGTCGGGATTCACACTTTATGGTTTCTCACTTTTAACCCCCTTCCTCCAAATAATATCAACCACCCCCAAACACCATAAATTCCATAAAATTAAGCAAATTTCTCCTTCACTTTACAACCATAATCAACATTCTGAAATCTAATCAAAAAAATCCTTATCAGGAAGCATCCAGCCAATTCAAAGCAAGCATCGAAAAATCACCAAAATCTACCACGCCGTCCCTGTTACAGTCGGCTCTTTCATAATAATCATTATGAGCGGAACCTTCACTCTCCAGCCAATAATAACTAAGCTCATCAAGATCGTAAATATCTACTGTGCCGTCGACTACTAAATCGCCCGCCAATGGTTCAGTATTAAAAACAATAGTAAATGGCTCTGAAGGTTCATATTGGCCCAGTGCATCGTACATTTGCCACGTAATCCAAAATAAACTGGTCCCGTCGACTGCCCGAAAAGACATATGCATGTGAGGATCTCCACGTAAAGCATGGATTTCGCTGTGATTGAAAGATTGGCCAATCTGATCAATTGTAAATTGCGGGCAATCTTTATGAACAGCTCTGAAACCAGAAGAAATTGAAACACATTTAACTATTATTCTGTAATCCTCGTCAGGTATTCCATCAAGACATCTGTTGGGATCATAGGTATAGCTGGCATTGGGATTGGTTCCCTGAAAACCATCAAATCCCGGTTCACCGATTCGCCATTTGTAATCGGAAAATATACTCTCAGACAGTGGGTAATACCAATTGACATAGCCGCTGCTGCGGTATTTTTGCCAACAGTCAACAAACAATTTGTTGTCGTCGCAGGTTCCCCAAATACCATCTTCATTTACACCTATAATGAAGTGGTCAAGTGGACACTCAGCTTTCACGTGAAAAGTTAAAAATAGCAAAATCGTAACTGCATATACATTCTTTTTCATTGTATCCTTCCTCAATTCTCAATACCTATGGATTATCAGGCCAGGCTGGTGCGGATTCAGGATACCAGTAGCATCTGCCGGGCCATGCATAAGTATCTTCAAATTTCAGCGTCTCAACATGTCCATCCGCAAAAAGGTAGTTTGATTTTCCCATGTGACGGCCCCACGCGATAAATTTTTTTGCATACTCGACAGAGCCTTCCCAAGACTCAGGATGGATGTGATCTGCGAGTTGAAAATTTTCGGTGGCCGGCGCCTCACTTATCCAGATACAGTACACCGGGTTATGTATGAAATCTACCCTGTTGTACTGATTTGTGCTGCCCCCGTATCTGAAGTTGACGGGGTCTAAAAGAGCGTTAACAGCAAAACTTGAATAGCGTTTATCCTGTTGTTCACTAAGAGGCCTGTTCCAGTCAACAAAATTTTTTGATTTATCGCTTGGGCAATGAAACAGTAATTGCTCACCCGAGTATTCAGATAGAACTCTCAGCCAATATTGATTTGGGTCTGTGATACGACAGGAACTCGGAGGAAGATGATTTTCACTGTCTATAATATACGCCTGGACCGCAATTCCAATTTGCCGCATATTGCTTGTGCATATTAGTTTCTTGGCTTGCTGTCTGGCTTTGTTCAGGGCAGGCAGTAAAATCCCCATCAGCATAGCAATAATTGAAATCACTACCAAAAGCTCAACCAAAGTGAAGCCTTTCAACTGATGGACAATCGAATTATAACCGGGGCAGTTTGCGCCGCCCCGGTTGGAACTGGATTTATTTACGACTTGCATTTTTTCCTCAACAAAGGCAATGCTCCAAGACCTAAAAGCATCAACGATGCGGGTTCAGGAACTGTTACGAAGGCCATTTCAAAATTATCTGACGCGGTGTAAATACCTCCCGCATCATAAGCTGAAAAGGTTGCTGTAACTTCCTGACCAATCTCGGGTGTAAGCCAGAAGTTAAAGCTCATATGCTTATGAAATCCCCATGCATTTTTGTCCGACAACCACTGTTTAGCTAATTGATAAGTATCCCCGTCATTGGTAAGCACCGGCGTGTCATTTGGCAAAAGCATAAAGAAATCATCCCAGGCAACGGATGTCCCTTCACGCTTGATGTAAATATCCCACAAGGGAATTGTGCTCTCATCAACGCTTGCAAGATTCCATTTGCCCTGCGGCCCGTGAGCCGAATGCCAGCCGTCAAGGTGCTGCGTACCTGCCGGGTCGCCGTAGCCGCCGGATTTGCTATACATAAATTGACATGTCCAGAGTTGTTTATCTCCATTTATTAAGCCTTCTGGATGAGGAACCAGTTGCAGGAAGGTATCGCCATTGGCCTGTTCCCAGTTTGGCCAGCCGGGGGTGCACGCAGGATGAGCCGGCGGGAGCGAGAAGAACCAGAGTTTATTATTATCGCTTTGGTCTGTATCACCAGTTGGTCTCCAGGTCGGATTGACTCCAATATGAGTATGGGCCAGCGGACAATCTGCAAAGCTGATATTTGCAAAAATACATAATATAACTAACGAGATAATGATTTTAAGATTCATCACTTATTTCTCCTATATAAAAGTTTTATTTGCAGAATATGCCTATGCGCATATTCTTTGAAAACAGAAATTTTTAACTCAAATTTAATAGGAAGATTAAGCGGGTGGCGCTCGAGGTATGAGGTTGGGTGTAATTAAAAATGTTAGAGGACTATCATAAATGTATTCTATTTTATGCTCAATTATATCGACTATAAAGGTCGTTGCTGAAGATGTGTTTATAACTTTGGAAGAATTGATAAATGTATTCTGGCAAATCGGACAATGGTCGCAATCATGATGCTCAGTGCCTCCTTCGATAGCAATGTGCCACAAAAACAGCGCACCAGTAATATTAGCGAAGAATATTACCAGCGTTAAAAAAGAAACTGCTTGCTTTAGTTTATTTCTCACGTCTCACAAAATCCTGCTGAACATTCAGGGCCAATACCTTCAATCATCATCTTTTGCCGTTGAAATATAAAATCTTTTCCCAAATCTTTAACTAAGGGTACATGTACATCATGTAAACAGGTGACTTTTCCGCAATTAGTGCACTTGAAATGCGGATGACACTGATGGTCTGTACATTTATCGGCAAGTTCATATTCCCATGCTCTCTTATCAACATAGGCCTTATGCACTATTCCTTTTTCACAAAACCTTTCGAGAATTCTGTAAATAGTGGTTTTATCGGGATTCATTCCCTCTAATGCTTGCAGAATATCGCTCCTTGAAACAGGATGTTCTGCCTGAATGAGGACATCTAAAGTTGCAATTTGCATTTCAGTACAATTGAAACCATGGTCTTTGAGTATTTCTTCAGGGTAATTCATTTATATTTTTCCTGTTTCTATCAACTAAAAAATGCAACATAGTTGCAATCATATCAGAGTACGAAGTTATTATCAAAAACTGTTTTTGAAAAAATATTTTTTAGTCACACACTAATATTTAGTTAACTTTCGCACTTTTAAAAGGTGTAAAATCGGCTCTAAAGGCCTTAAAAAGGCTATTGTGAATTAATGCCACTTTCGCAAAAAGCCCCGTAAGCGATAAAAATTCATAAAAACAACTTATAGGCTATTTTGCCTATCTTTGCATTTTGAAAAAGTGCGAAACTTAACTTATACACCCTTGCCCCGAACCCGCAACACTACTCCTCCTCTCCCTCGACACCGTAATAAAACTACGAAAAAAATAATATTTTCCACTTTTTAACTTTTCTCACTTTTAACCCCCTTCCTCCAAATAATATCAACCACCCCCAAACACCAGAAATTCCATAAAATTAAGCAAATTTCCCCTTCACTTTACAACTATAATCGACAATAATGATACCCTGTGAAAAAATCATTATCCCGTATAAATCAGATTCGACATCCCTGCAGTAACAAATACCGACTTGGCGGAATGTGTGAAAAAACTCCGGAAATTAACAAACGCCACATGCTAAAAGAAAATAAAATCCTGCTTAAGCCAGCCAACCCTGCTCTTTCTAATACTGAGCATTTCAGAAGTAGCCGAATGGGTTAGCAGAAAAGTGAAGATATTTCGGGGCATTATGTATATCGAAAATTTTTAGAATACTTTAGTCAGCAACCGCAACTGACACGAGACAATGTCATAATCGGCGCTTATTTCACCTATGGATGGATGCCAACAATCTTAAAGAGGTTTGATATTGAACAGCTTGATAATATGGTTACCATGTTGAATGACGCAAGAAATGGGCGATTCCTCGAACCCCAAGATCTCAAGGTACTTAAAAACAGTATTAACAATTCTTTGGTGGGACCCTCTAAACTACTCCATTTTATCAATCCTGAAATATTTGCCATTTGGGATAGTCGTGTGTCTCGCTATATTGAGAATAATGTAAACATGGCTTTGGTCCGGAATTATATAGACTATCATAATAATATAAGACAGTTGATCGCCAATGAACAATTTGCACGTGTTCATAAAGCTATTAATGAATATATAGGATATCCGGTTTCAGGGATGAGAGCATGCGAATATGTGATGTATAAAGCAAATTAAGGTTTCAGTTACTGCTTTGACAAGCCATTATATAAATATAATATAGTTTGTACCTTTTTATTCTGTGTCCTCTGAGTCCTCTGTGGTATGTTTGTTCATCTTCTTAAATTTTCCGTATGCGCTACTTTTC
>CAZGGE010000128.1:2709-8451 GCA_964524285.1 uncultured Pirellulales bacterium | reverse complement strand
CTGAAAAATCTAAGATAAAGTGAAATCTGCTAAGATTATTATGCAACTGATTTCCGGAATTATAAAGGAGCTGAAATGAGAGTAGCTGTAGCAGGGGCGGGTTATGTAGGTCTGGTAGTGGCGGGATGTCTTGTTGTATGTTACTGATGAGCGAAAAGTAATTCTCTTGTAGAACAGCGTTTTATGACAGTGGAAATTTGCGATAAAATAAGGATTGTAATACTGGCGGGGCGGCTTGATTTCGGCCGGTGCCCGCTTGCTTCACGTTTGCCTGCAGCGCTCTGGCCGATTATAGATACACCGGCGCTGGTTCATGTATTGAAAAACCTTAGCAGCCAGGCAGTCAGCCGGGCTGACATCTGTTTCCATGGCGACAGGAATTTACTTCAAAACCACATCGGCCCTGTCAATTCGATGCATATCGAGCTTATCGATGAGCCTTTGCCGGTGGGGACGGCAGGTTGTATTCGCGAAGCAGCGAAAAAAAGCCGGCCCCAAAACGATGATCTGATTTTGGCTTTACCCGCCGCTATGACCTGTCCGCCAAATATTGGAACATTAATCAAAGCCCATCAACGGGCCGGGGCTGATTTTACGGTAGTAACCAATCCCGATTCCCAAAGCACAGAAAAAGGCACGCCGGCCGGCATATATATTTGCTCTAAAAACGTACTGGAGCAGATACCCGAGGACGGATACTTCGATATCACCGAGAGCCTGATACCTAAACTACTTCGTGCCGGCAGGGCAGTCCGCTGTGTCGAACTCGATAAGCCGACAGGTAATTTCCGAAATCGCGTGCAATATTTATCTGCCCTGAAATATTATCTGGAGTCCAGGCCCAATCTCAACACAAACTTGAAATATCACAAGCACAATGGTTCCGGCCCTCTCTGGCTGGCAAAGGACGCAAAGATTGCTCAGTCAGCGCGACTTTGCGGCCCTGTTGTTGTTATGAATGGTGCCCGAATTGGTTTAGAGGCTATCGTTCTCGGCCCTGCGGTTATCGGCCGAAATGTTACCATCGGCCCCGGCAGCATCGTGAACACAAGCACCATCTGGGACGGCGCCCGCGTGGAAGAAAATTGTGAAATCACAGATTCCATAGTCGCATATAACGCCGTCCTTGACGAAAAAAGCCGCGTGCAGGACGAAAGTATTGTCAGCAAACCTGGCCGGCTATGGTCCGGTATCTTCAACAAATCACAGAAAAGTCTTACAAAATGGTCTGAAAAAGTCGGCTCAGGAATAAACAGTTTCTTTTCAAATATGGCTCGGGCGTTGCCTGTTCAAATCAGCTTTGAAAACACTCGACTTCCCTTTATTGCGGCGATGACTATCCCAATATTTATCGCCTTTTTATGGTCTTATTGGCCGAATCTCAAACACATCTGGGAAATCTGGATGCGAAGTGACGAATATTCTGCCGGCCTGCTGGTCCCGTTTCTGGCTCTTTATGTCGTCTGGTCACGCCGCGACAGCCTCACAAAATGCAAAATAAAGCCAGCCGTCTTTTGGGGCATGACTGGATTATTACTTGCACAGGGTTTTCGTTTTTTCGGCCTGTACTTTATGTACGGCTCCGCAGAAAGATTCTCCATAGGTGTAACCATCGCCGCCCTCGTACTCCTCCTCTTCGGCTGGCAGATTTTTCGCAAGCTACTGCCCGTCCTGGCCTTTATGTTCCTCATGCTCCCCTGGCCCAACCGCGTACAGGCAACAATAGCTCAGCCTCTGCAGAGCTGGGCAACCACATCGGCCGTATTCTGCCTCGAGGTGCTCGGCTTCGGTGTCGTCCGTGAAGGTAATATAATCCACATGGGCGACTCCAGCGTAGCGGTCGCCGAAGCCTGTAACGGCCTCAGAATGATAACTGCATTTTTAATCGTATCCACATTTGTGATATTGTTGGTAAAACGTAAGTGGTGGGAAAAAACGCTGGTTTTAATATCGAGCCTTCCCGTCGCCTTGCTGTGTAATACCGTAAGGCTTACCGCTACCTCCCTCGCTTTTACAATAGTCAGCGGAGAAAGATGGGAGATAATATTCCATGATTTCGGCGGCTACGCCATGATGCCGCTCGCACTGGCCGCCGTGGTTGCTGAGCTGTGGCTGATAAGAAAATTAACCGTACCTCCATCGGAACACCAGCCCATCGTAATTGTCAGAAAGAGTTGAGAATCAAATAAAATATCGGACGGGACGGCCTTCAAATCCCGGTCGTATCAAAAATAACACGTATAACAACTGACAAAGGGCAAATATCAAGATTTTTCGTTGTTTTCAGGCATTAAAGCATTGTATTTCCGCGAGGAATCTGTTAATCTGGTTTTATTACAGAAATGCCGGGGGGTAAATTTACATTTCCTCTTTTTGACGAGCGGTTGTATAATGTATAAAGTTATTTGGAGGGTGGTTAATCCACTTATATTATGAGCGAGATTGAACCCCACAATGTGCAGGTCGTAGAAAGGCCGGCCGACCCATACCAAATCGACCAGAATCCTCAAAACCAGTCAATGCTTGTTATGGTCGCCGGCGTGCTAAGGCGGTGGTACATAGTTTTGCTCGTTTTTATAGTCGTATGCGGAGCAGGTCTGCCCGCAATCTGGCTTAAAATCGAGCCTCTCCACAACATGACGGGCGCAATAAGAGTCGCACCCATCCTGCCGAACATACTCACCGGCGAGGCCGACCAGCATAAAATGTCCACTTACGAGACTTTTATGCATACGCAGGCCGCACTCATTGGCAGCAGCAGAGTTATCGAGCGGGTAGCAGACAGACTGGCCGACGACAAGCTGTTAGTATTTGAAAATCCACCTGTAAACCCTGTCCAGAAATTGAAGAACAAAGTAAAAGGCATAGAAACAAATACCGAGCCTGCCGTCGTGCTCAAGCAACTGGTAAATGACGGCATTGTCACAATCGAGCCCGGCCGGAGAACAGAGCTGATTACTATAACTATGCAGAGCGAAAGTAAATCGGAAGCAAAAAGAGTCGTCGATGCATTCATTGATTCGTATATGGCGGTCGAGGTCTCGGAAGCGACCAGCGAAGAGGCGGATAAACTTAATGTTCTACAGAACGAACGAGACGTCCTCGCCGAGAAAATGAAAAGAAAAAGAGATACCATACGACAACTTGCTCAGGAATATGGCACTACCGCGCTCGGCGGCAGGCAGGAAATTATGCTGGAAAGTGTCTCCAATATTCTCTCCGAACTTGTTGAAATTGAATCTACAAGAAGACGCCTCGAAGTCGAACTTGATTTGCTCGAACAGACAAAAGATAAGCCACAAAGCCCGCCCGAGAGATTGCTTAATGCCCGCCAGGAATATATCAATCAGGATTCCACCGTCCGGACACTCGCTCAGACTATAATAGAGTTGGAACAGAGTTTAATAGCAGCAAGACAAAACCTCGCACCGGGAAATCCGACCCTCAAACAGAAAGAACAACTCATAGAACAACTGCAACAGCGAATGGACGAAGTCAAAGAGGATGTAGGAAAGAGATTCGATGAATCTTTTGCCGGCCAGATTGCAAAGACCGGAGAAGGAAGACTCGAAGCAAAAAAGGCTGAACTCGAAAAAACAAGTATGTACGAAGAACGATTCCGAGAAAAGCTCAACGAGGTCAACGAGGAAACAATACAGATGGGACGAAAGCAACTGACTATCAACGACCTTAAAGATGAACTCGCAATGGACAAGGAAATGTATGAGAGGATTGGAAGAAGAATCCAGGAACTCCAGATGCAGAGAAAAAGGCCCGCCAGAATCTCCGTCGCCTATCGGGCCGAACTCTCACACACAAGAGATAAACGCTTAAAATTAGCCGCGGCTTTGCTCTTTGGTGCTTTCGCTTGCGGCGGTTTAGTCGCTTTCTTGTTGGATAAAGCCGACAAGAGTATAAGATCACCAGAAGATATTACAAGAAGAGTTAATACACGAATAATCGGAACAACCATAGATGCAGCAAGAATAAAAAGAAACCTGCTTCCAAAGCAGATTGAAGATGACTTCCAGACAATAAACGCAAACCTCGGTTTACTTAATGGCCAGTCCATACCTCGAACTCTGGTCGTTACAAGTCCGGGAATGCAGGATGGCAAAACCACCCTCGCTATAAATTTAGCATCCAGCATGGCTAAAATAGGAAAAAGGGTTCTGCTCATAGACGGAGACCTGCGAAAACCCGATGTAGGAAGAATGCTTCATCTGTCCCAGGACTCAAACGGCTTACAGTATTTTTTGTTTGGCGGAGACTTTAACCGGGCCGTTTACTCCTCTCACGCAATCGGCTTCGATGTCCTCACTGCCAATTCGCGAAATGCCGGCGATGCTTCCTGGCTTCTAAGAGCACCGAATATGAAAGAATCAATAAAAAATATCAACACGCACTATGACCACGTTATTATTGATACTCCACCCGTACTCGCTTTTCCCGACGCTTTAATATGGGCAAAGGTGTCGGATGCTGTTATTCTTACCAGCTTCTCGGGACAGACCAGCTCTAACGACCTCAAGGAAACTCAACAAAAACTCAATGATATGGGAATAAAAGTTTTGGGCACTGTGCTCAATGGTGTAGGTCCCCGACAGAGCTATTATCGTTACAGTAAATATGGATATAGTTATCGGCGATATAAGCAGAGAGGGGCGACAGACAGGAAAAAGGCTTCTACTAAATTATTGATTCCCGTCAGGGAACAGAATTCAGCCGATTCCGCCGAACAACCGAAGACACCTGTCTGAATCATACAGTTTGCGAAAAGCTCTGTTTCTGAATTTCTTTTTGTCATTTTTCTATTCGTACCATGCACTTAATTGTAATACCTGAATATTCGGATAGTAATACCCCATATTCACTTTCGGCCTCCTTAAGTGAAAAGCCTCTTGCTGCAATGATTGTGAATCAACAGCTTCAGACATTTCGAAAAAATTCACACAAATACCATTGCTCTGGTCTTAACCACGGAAATCGCCGCTTACCAACAACACTGGCCGCACCGAAATCATGCACGCTCGAACAATTCGCTGTGGAAAATTCAACGCTGCAGATGGTTCAATATGACAATGATAAATATATTAAATCCCGCCCATCTTTGAGAAATGACCGGGATACCTCCATGTGGTCCTGTATCACAAATGGACGTTTCTTGGTACGTTTCAATGATAAATTGCTCGGCGGCATACTCGAACACGCCAGGACTGATATAATTGCTGTCAGCCCAAACCCTCGGCTAATCAGAGGCAACAGCTTGATGAAATCATCAAATGCTTGTGTAGCAGGTTTCAGGCGTTTATACAATGATTACTGTAAGCCCGATTTTAATTATGATTCCAATATTGCCAACGGCAATATATCGCGTAAACAATGGCCCAAAAGCTTATTTATCAGAACTGATATACTAAGGCAAATTATTGATGAATATGGTTTACCCGTATATTTCCCTGACTTCATCCGTAAATGCAAAGATAAAGAATTCGCTGTTTCAAGCTACGAAACAGCCGGTTTTGCACTAAACCTCGAAACGGAAGACGGGTTGCTGGGTTTGCTTGCTGATTTGGATGGCCTTACACCTGTAAATGGGCGTTTTAAGGACCTCTTCGCCGGTGTTCACTCCGCCCCGGCCGAGTTATCTGAAATATCACCGTCAGCAAAAGTAGTGGGAAAAGTACTCTTCGCGGGTAGCGCCAACATACAGGACGATGCCGTTGTCGTTGGTCCCGCCGT
>CAZGGE010000128.1:871-2699 GCA_964524285.1 uncultured Pirellulales bacterium | reverse complement strand
AACTCACGGAACAAAAATCCCGGCCGGCCAGGTCGTTCGTAACAGAGTACTATTGCAAAATAAAGATAATGAAAAAAAATCCGAAGCCCCGAAGACAGAAAATTCAGGACCGTCTCGAAAAGCTGCCGTTCTTTCAAAACCTGCATATATTTGGCCCGAGTCATTTTGTATATGGCCGCGATTGTCTTATATGAGGACTTTCAAAAGGATTATTGATGTCCTTGCTGCACTGGTTATCCTTGTTTTTTTCGCGCCCTTTATGCTTGTATTTGCCCTGATCATAAAACTTACTTCCAGAGGTCCTGTATTCTATGCAGCAAGACGGCAGGCACTGCACGGAAAAACCTTTTATTGCTTGAAGTTTCGTACAATGCTCTCCGACGCCGATAAGTTGCAGGATAAATTAAGGGCATTAAACCAGGTGGATGGCCCTCAGTTCAAAATTAAGGACGACCCGCGATTGACAAAAGTTGGTAGATTCCTCAGGGAAACCTGCATTGATGAAATACCACAGTTCCTGAATGTGCTGGTTGGACAAATGAGCGTTGTAGGTCCACGACCTTCGCCCGAAAAAGAAAATACTCTTTGTGCTCCCTGGAGGGATGCGCGACTCTCTGTAAGGCCCGGAATTACAGGCCTTTGGCAGGTATTAAGAACCAGAGACCCCGTTAAAGATTTTCAGGAATGGATTCATTACGATATGAAATACGTAAGAAACGCGAACTTTAAACTTGATTTGTGGATTTGTTGGCGAACGGTTAAGAAACTCCTTCTTGGCTTTTTCGAGCAATTCTAAATGCACCTGCAATAAAGGATATTTCTATGGGCGGAAAGTATTTTAACTGGAAATTAGCAATTGTTCTGCTGATTAGTCTGGTGGTTCTTGGCTTGAGCGCTTTCGGCATTAGAAAATGGCAGAGAAGCATCAGGGCTACACGCGGTCTGGAGGCAGGCCTCCGGACGTTCGAAGAAAAAAACTGGGATGACGCCGCAGACCATCTCGGCCGATACGTCTCTTTGCATCGGGATGATACCTCGGCCGTAATGAAGTACGCAGAGGCACAGCTAAAAAGAAGACCAATGCAGCGTGATAAAATTCAGCAGGCGGTTAGCTCATATCGAATGATTCTAAGAGCAGAACCGGACAATTCCGAAGCCGCTCTGAAGCTTATACATATTTATTTACAAATGGGTGCACCGGGCGAAGCCGAACTCATCGCTCGAAGAACCTTAAAGAAAAAAAGTAACCCCGAAATACAAAACCTGCTCGCCGTTGCTTTAATTAGGCAACGCAAATACAACGAAGCTTCAGACGAACTCAAAAGACTGATTAACAATAATCCTGCCTACATATCTGCTTATTCCACAATCGCAGGTTTAATTGAGAAGGCCCCCGAAAATTTCTCTAAAACTCCGGAATACTACATGAATATGGCGGTTCAAAACGCGCCACAAACGCCCGGAGCATATCTGCTCAGAGCACGATATCACCTGGCACAAGGTAATCTGGAAAATGCTCTCAACGATATGGAAAAGGCCGAGAAAAACATCTCTTCCGACCCGAATAGCCGTCTTAACCTGGCTCGCCTGATGATGCGACTAAATAAAACTGAAAAAGCCAGAAAACACCTCGAAGCATACCATACCAAAAACCCGCAAAACCCGCTGCTTTGGCAGATTTGGGCGTCCCTCGCTATGAGGGAAAACGACCCTAATCAAATGAAATCCGTCGCAAAAAATGCACTGAATGCTTATGACCAGCCGTTGGACTTTATGCCCACCGCAGCACGTTTGTTCCTGCTGAGCGGAGAAATCGAACAGGCTCAAA
>CAZGGE010000128.1:0-861 GCA_964524285.1 uncultured Pirellulales bacterium | reverse complement strand
CAAAAATGTATAAAAGAACTCGACAATAACGAAGTAATGCCGGAGCAAACCGCTTTTCTCAAAGGTCTTATTGCAGATAGCCGGGGGCAAAATTACCAGGCTGTTCAATACTGGCGCCGGGCACGTAATCTCGGCATCGATAATACGACCGTTGCTGTTCCTCTCGCTACATCCCTGTCAGCAATAGGCGACCGACAGTCGGCTGTCAGGGAATTACGAAAAGCAATACTGGGTAATCCTCAATTCTTTAAAGCGCATCTGGAATTGGCCGAACTGCTGCTTCAAACCGGTGATGTTACTTCAGCAGAGCAGCATGCACGGACAGCTTTACAGCTCCGCCCTTCACACTGGGGCGCTGCTCTTATTCATTGCAGATGCCGGATGCAGTTGCTCGCACAACAGAATACGCCCCAAGATTCACCACTTTGGAAAAAATTGGAAGAAAACCTGAAAAAAATTGTAGAAGACTCTGAGAATTCCCTGTCGGCAAAAAGAGCACAAGTACAACTGGCTGCACAACGCCGGCAATACCAGAAGGCACTAAATCTTATCGCTGAACTAAAACAAAAATATCCCGATAATCCCTCTGTCTTTTTACTGGAAGCTACTATGCTCGTTGCACAGGACAAAATAGAGGACGCAATAGATGAACTTAAAAATATTAACGAAAAATTCCCCCGTTATCTTAGCGCCAGAACATATTTGGCACAACTGCTGGCCTTCAGCGATGAAGACCGGAAATGCCAGCAGGTCCTCAAAAACGCATTAACCCACTTCGAAGAACCTTCACAGAAGAAAGAGGTCGGCCTGCTCTTGGCCGGTTTCTATGACGCCCGGGACATGCAAACACAACGCTATGAG
>CAZGGE010000127.1:0-8858 GCA_964524285.1 uncultured Pirellulales bacterium | reverse complement strand
CCGGTTTGACCCACGATTGAAAGAAAAAGGCAAAAATCCTCTACAGCTCGACTCGAAGCCTCCGAGTGTGGACCTCGAAGAGTATATATACTCCGAGAACCGATACCGTTCGCTAAAGAAAGCGCAACCTGAAGTGGCGGCTCGTTTACTTGAACAAGCAAAAAGGGATGTGGCGGATAAATTTGCACTCCTTGAGCGATTGTCTCAGATGCCGGCCGGCGAAGAAGACAGTCGAGCAAAAGAGCTCGAAGAAGCTGTAAAATAATTTGGACGTGAGGAGGAAAAAAGTGAATAGAACCCTCTGCTTGGATATTTTGGCGGCCTGGCTTGTGGCTCTTTTAACTGTGGCTGGATGTGGTCCTCCGCAGCAGGGCGACCCTCTGGCACAAAAACCCTCGAACGAAAATGACAGCATTTCAAACAAGTCTTTGGATAAATATATCCTGAACGCTGTCAGCGTTGCGGGAGGCAATGAGGCCTGGGCTGACGCAACTAAAATTGAGTTTGAATGTGTGGTGACTTTTTACAAAAATGACAACTCACTTTACCTTACAGAACACTTCTATGAGATTTATCCCTGGTCCGATGCAATTCGGCTTTCGGTTGTTGAACCGTCCGGAAAGTTCGTCTGGTTGCTGAGCGGCGACAATTTCAAAATAGAAATGACCGAAACAATGCGGAAAATACCAGGGCAAATGGAAAGCATTACACTGGTTAAAGAATTAATGTATGCGGTGCGGGACCTGACAATTGCACCCGTAAAGCTGTACCGTTATTCCTCGGAATTTGTCCGAGAAGATACAGCGCTGAAAATAAAAGGAGCATGGTATTATCCGGTTGAGTATCTTTATCCCGCGGAAAGCGAAATGGAGCCTGTAAAACCACATTGGTTTAAAGCGGTCTTTTTCGGGGCCAAACCCAAAAATCCTCCGAAACCTTACTGGTCGAAAGCCGTATTATATCAAAATCGGCAAACATCTCTTGTGGAAATGTTGAGGTTTGTTCCTCCGTTCGAAAAAAGTATGGAGTTGGACGAGCAGGAATCCAGGCGGGCGATAGCCGTGCGTGGTTACGACTATCGTGAAACAGAAGGACCAAAGGAGCCCGGAATTGTAAAAGATGCAGTGCTGATTCCGACAAAAATAGAAATGTTTGAAAGTAAAAGCCAGGATATTATCGCACAAAGGATTGTGAAATTGGACCTTAAATATTAACCATTGGGTTTCTAAATTGTAGTGTTGAAGTGCAGCAACAATATGGAGGGGATGTATGTAAGCAGACGGGGTGAGTAGGTAAATCGTGAAAAACAGGATTCACATGTTTTTTTCTGCTCAAGGCCAACTCTTTTATCTATAGCCTGCCGGCTTTCATTATCGGGCCCAAATATTTTTGCAAAGTGGTGAACAATCACATTCCACCGATGGTATATCCGGCTGTCAATTGTTGTTTATGGTGCAGAAACAATGGCGCAGGAGGAAATTGACTCGGATTTGTTGGATGTAACTTCATTTGTAACAACAAGTTAGGGTTTGCCGGATTATGATAAATCAGATTAGCGTTGGGTGATGGATAATCCCTCCTGAATTACTGGCGGCCTGTAATGGATTGCTTTTTTGACACAATGTAATTTGCCGATTTGGCGCCGCAGAAAAAAGTCAAGCCGCCTGATACTTAGACCGATGGAAACTGTGAACTGAAGTTGGTAAGTGAATTTCTGCCGGCTTCGACCAACAACAGTCTGGTTGTATTTTGGACGTTTTCGATATGCCGAAGATAAACGCCTTTAAGATAATCCTGTTATTAATCTCTGCATGTATTTTTGTCGGCGGCTGCGGGGACAAGTTTTTTGACCCCACACAGATAGGAAGATTTAGACCTGTGCCCGCCGTGAATGTTATTCTGGACAATCTCGGAGTTGCCGAGGAAACACCCTCAGCCTATGAGAGCGCAGAGCCGCCAAAGCCCGTTGATGTTATTGCATACGATACCGACTATACCCTCAGTCCCGGAGATAACGTTAGGATATCTATCTTTGAGCTTTACAATGAAGGAACTACCTATATTAATGATTATGTTGTGACGGAAACCGGCAAAATATCTATACCCGAGGTCGGAATTGTGCAGGCCGAGGGACTAACCGAATCTCAGCTTGAAGAGGAAATCAGAAGAATACTTTCTCCCAGTATCCTAAAGGACCCTTCCGTAACTGCCATATTAATGTCATCGCAGAAAAGAACTTTTTCGATACTTGGATACGCCGTGCCCAGCCCCGGCAGATACAGCATCCCACGATATGATTTTCGACTCAACGACGCATTGGCAACTGCAGGGGTGCGAACACAATTCAACGTTAGTTACGTTTATGTCGTGCGAGCCGTAACAGGCGGTGAGCAGAGGTATGTAGAGCCGGAAGAAACACAAAGGTTGAAGGTCCCCCAGGAAGATTTGCTCGAAGTGATAGCGCCTCGAGCAAAAACTCAAAGTAACACGGATAAACTGTTGATAACCGCTGCAGAAATGGTTACTGATGAGGAACTCGAACAAATAGCGGTGCCGCAGGGATTTCAACCTGTCGAACAAATGCAAAAAACCCGGGAGATTCACCTCCCGCAGGAGCCTGCTGAGCAGGATCGGCAGAAAACTACCTCGCAACGAGAAGCCATTGATGCACCAATAAGGGAAACCGGAAAAATCCAGTGGATTAGGGAGGATGGAAAATGGATTCCGGTGCAGGTTGGTAAGCAGCCGGAAACTGAACCTGAAATAAAACCTGAAAGGAAAACGCCTGAAACCCAAAAGGTGCCTGAAGAGTTTGACTGGCAGCAGATAGGTGCAGGAGGCGTTGAGACAAGGGTTATCGAAATCCCAACAGATAAGCTGGCCGGGGGAGACCCCAGATATAATATTGTTATTAGGCCGAGCGATACAGTTCATGTGCCTGTTGATGTTATTGGTGAATTTTGTATCATGGGTAATGTTAACCACCAGGGTTTTATATCCCTGCAGGGTAGGCCCATGACATTGAAAATGGCTATAGCTGCCGCCGGCGGTCTCGGGCCTTTAGCCTGGCCAAAAAAGTGTGAGGTGATCAGGAGAATAGGTAAGAACAAGGAAGAAATGGTTATGGTAGATTTGGATAAAATTGCCAGCGGAGAACACCCCGACTTCTTCATCAAGCCCAACGACCTTATCAACGTTGGTACGCACCCAACTTCTCGCTGGCGCGCGGTGCTTAGAAATGCGTTCCGGGCTACCTACGGCTTCGGATTCATTTATGACCGTAATTTCGCTGACAGGCATTATTATACTACCAAACCATGGACGGATTGGTTTTAGCTTAATTTTCAGGTATGGCGTGGATACTGCTTCTCTTGCTGAAAACAAGGCCTCATTTAACAAGGCCACCAGGAAATTCCGTAACCTTGAATTACACACCTTAATCAAGGTTGCTGTTATTGCGCTGCTTTTCTACCTTCTCTTTCGAAACGAGTTGAATAAGATTCTTCACAGGTGGTTAACCGACCCGAGCTGGTCGCACGGTTTCCTTATCCCGTTTTTCAGTTTGTACTTTTTGAATCAAAGGAAAAAAGAAATCTTCAATGCTCGCCTCGGGCCTAATTACTGGGGTCTTGCACTGATGCTGCTTGGAATAAGCATTTATGTGTATAATTTTGCAAGTCCGTCAGGATATGCCTATCTTCGCCGCCTGTCGAGCATCGTAACGCTTGGTGGTATTGTGTTATTCCTTGGGGGTTGGCAGCTAATAAAGTATACCTGGCTGCCTGTGCTCTTCCTTATTTTTGCTGTGCCTCTGCCGGAACGATACTACGTCCAAATTACAAGGCCGATGAGGGAACTGGCTGCACAGGTCGCAGGTTTTTTCTTGAACATGGTTGACAGTGTCAATGCCACGGTGCGCGGCGTTGTAATAGATGTTACTCATAACGGCCAGCCTGTCGAACCTTCCCTTAATGTAGCGGATGCCTGTAGCGGTATGAGATTGCTCATGGCCTTTCTCGCGCTCGGTGTTGCAATGGCGTATATTCACCGCAGGCCTGTATTTCAGCGTTTGATACTGTTGGCAAGCACTATACCTATAGCACTGTTTTGTAATAGTGTAAGAGTTACAACCACAGGGTTCATATACGTTTTTATCGACCCAAAATATGCCAGAGGAATATATCATGATATGCTGGGTGTAGCAATGCTGGGACTGGCTTTTCTGCTTTACGACGCTCTTGCCTGGTTTATGTCAAATTTGTTTACCGAGCAGATTCAAGAACAAAAAGTGCAAAGGGACGTGATTGTTCGAAGGAAAAAAGCGTAAATGGAACTAAAAAATATATGAATCAAAAGCTGAAACCATATTTTGAACCTGCTTTTTTGATTTGTGTGCTGGTTTTAGGTACCGCCGCCTTAAGTATGCCGCTCGTAGTTAAATGTGTCGGCGGTTATCTGACAAAAGATCCTGCACCTCTCAGAAAACCAATACAACTGCTCGATGTGAATGGACTTGCTGGTTATAAAATTATTGATAAACAGAAAATCGAAAACCATGAGGTGCTTGAAAGTCTGGGAACACAGCAGTATATTCAGTGGATAATCGAAGATACCAGTGTGTCACTCGACAGCCCCGTCCGCGAATTTTTCCTGTTTATTACATATTACCCAAAGGCCGACCGCGTTCCCCATGTGCCCGAACAGTGTTATATCGGCGGAGGATACCAGTTGATCGGAACCAGCGACGTGGTTTTGAATATTCAAAGAACTGAAGGCACCCGGAAGCTGGGAGCAAAATACCTTGTTTTTGGTGCCACCGGAGGCCGAAACTGGAAACAGAGTGCAAAGTTCCCCGTTGTGTATTTCTTCAGAGTCAGCGGTGATTATGCAAGCGACAGGGGGGAAGCCAGATTGGCTTTACAGAACATTTTTAAGAAATATGCGTATTTTTGCAAAATTGAAATTGCTTTTAATCAGAGGCGGGTTGTACCAGACAAGGAGGAAGCTATAAAGGCATGTGAACGGCTTTTGCAGGTTATACTACCTGTAATGGAAAAGGAGTATTGGCCGTTGTGATAATATCGGACTTGTGATTTCTATGCAGCGGAAAATGTGTGTGATTAACAAAAAATGGGGAGAAAGCGAGATTTAATTATGGCAAAAAAAAGACTGAATAAAAAAGTTGCGTTTATTGGACTACTGGTTTTGCTGTTACTGATGGCCGGTACAATTGGCGTAATTCTGCACTTCTGTCAGGACCCACAGAAATTCATCATGGACGCCGAAAAAATTCTGGCACAGGCCGAACAAGTCCAGACAGAACAGGAAAAAGATGAAAAACTCAAAGAAGCGGTGCATTACTTCAACAAAGCGAGAAACTGGTCGGACGACGACGACTTGAGAATAGAAATGTACTTCCGCATCGCAAATGTTCAGTGGAAACGGCACGAGTGGCGACCAATCCGCGCTTGTTGGAATCGTATCATCCAGTTGGACCCTGAAAATGTCAAAGCGCGTCTGAACAGGCTTAAATATTACTACGTTGCTGCGGATGCCGGTATAGCGGGCTTTTGGACTGAGGTTAAATCCGAGGCTTCGGAACTTATGAAAATAGGCGATAAAAAAGACCTCTTAGATGAAAATATCGCACAATGGGAACTATTCGACCTCGATGACCGGGTTAAAGGTGCAGAAAAACTGGGTGTTTATCTTTCACTTCTAAAAGGTCGAGCACTACTGGAAATCGCCAATATGGAGGGTCTTACGAACCCGCTGGCCGCTTTGCAGGAAGCTATTGAAATGTTGGAGAAGGTAAAGCAACAGGAGCCTGATAACCCTCAGGTTTACCGTTATCTTGCCGAGGCCGTAAGAGTGAGAGGTAAAATACTTGCTTCCCGCGGAGAACTTGCCGCAAGACAACAAAGCCTTCAGGATGCAAATGACATCCTTCAAACCGCTGTGAAGCAGGCTCCTGAAAACCCCGGAGCGCATATTAATTTTCTTCAGATGAAGCAAAGACTGCTTCGACAGCAATCCCCGGCAATGACGGAAACACATGAAGATGCCGTAAAACCATTGGAATCGGAGTATCAATCCCTTGTTGATAAATTCGATTCCAGTATGGAAGCTCATCGTGCACTGGCGGAATATTATTCTTCCTTCGGACACCAGCATGTTGATAAAGCAATAGAAGCTATCGAAAAAGCAATGGCTATGGATAATCAAAGTGTTTCATGTGCGATCATTGCCGCAAACCTGCACTACCGCAAATTCTCTATATTTGATGATGACAAAGCCTGGCAAAGAGCAGTAGAAATTGCAACAAACGCCCTTGAGTTACCGGGTGCTCAGGTCGGCGAAGGCCCCGACAGCGTTGCCAGAAATCGTAATCGCATTTGGCTTTATGACTTTCTTGCTAACGCCTGCGTCGAAAGAGTCTTGTTAATGAAAAAGCAGGACAGGGGCAATAAAAAGGAAATCCAAAAATTGCTGGCCAAAACCGAGCATGCTGTGCACGAAATTGAACAGCTTGCTAACAGTGGAGAAGAGCCTTTTGTGGTTAAGTGGAAAGGCATGTTGGAGCTTGCAAAAGGTAATCACTCCGAAGCAATAAAAAAATTATATCCCGTTTACGAACGATATCGTTCCGAATTGGATGTAGAATCCTTGCGACGGGGAGAAGGAATACAAGCCTTCAGAGACCCCGGTTTAGCCTATGCTCTGGCAAATATTTTTAAAAACAGGGGAAATATCGGAGCGGTTGAAGAATTTCTTTTCCTGGCCCTGAGAAACACCGGTTATGGACAAAAAAAGCCGCAAGCTATCCTTGACTGGGCGCAGGTTCATGCAAATCTCGGAAATCACGGACACGCTATGCGGGTGGTCAACTCTTTCGAGAATAGCTTTGGTGAAAACGAAAGAAGCCGAAAACTGAAAGTCAGCATAAATATTTCTGCCGGCGCATTTGATGATGCACAGGAATTAATACAGCAGCTAAACCCCGACAACACCGGTACTATAGAGCTTAATATCAATTTGGCTAAAGATCGCATTAAACGGCACAAACGCCTGATCGCCATGAAGAATCTGGAGAAATCTTCACAAACAATAGCTGCTCAATTCAGGATGCAACAGAAAGAGTTGCCGGAAAATATAGAAGCTGTTGAGGATGGCTTACAGAGGTGTCAGCAGGGATTGGCAGAACATGTAGAGAAACTTTTGGAACTTAGCCCCGATGATGTCGACGGTAATTTAATCAGACAGGTTTGCGAATATTACATAAAACAAGAAAATCTCGATGAAGCAAAAAAATTGGTAAACGATTTTATTGAACATCACCCGTATGACATGTCGGGACTCTTTTGCCGCAGATTGCTTAAAAAACCAGACCCAGCCGCGTTATCTCAGCAGCAGCGGATGGAAATCGAAGAAAAGGCATTAATGAGTATTGAAGACCCAATCCGGCAGGCTGCTCAACTTGGAATATTTTATCAGCAGATGGATAACCTGGAAAAGGCTGCAAAACAATTCAAAAAAGTCTGCAAAGCACCTGCTGTGGTGCAGAGCTACAACAAGAAAGATAGTACCGAACAGCAGAAAGAGTATGAGCATTATGGCCGACTTGCTGCCAGCTATTATTTTGACTTTGTACTTCAAAAAATTGAGGAACTTAACGCCGAAGACGCGGATAAATCTGCTAAGTCAGAAATTGATTACCTCAAAATGGCAGAAGAGATAATAGATTTGGTTCGTAAGCATAACCTTGATGGTTGCGGCGGACAGTTTTTCTCTGCACGTCTCGCTATGGTCAAAGGAGATTATGAGAACGCCCTGACAAGACTGAACGACGCTTTGCAGCAGAGACCCATTTTCGCTCACGGTTATATGCTCAGAAGCAATGTAAACAGCGCTTTGGGAAGGGAGGATGCAGCTATCAGGGACGCACAGCAGGCTTATGACCTCAACCCCCTCGATGGTGCTATCGCCAAGGCAAGGGCCAACGTCTTGTATCAGCGGAATGAAAGATTGGCAGAAAACGTTAACGAAGCACAATTACGCGAGACAGAGCAGGCTATACACTGGGCGATGAGGTCAAATCCCGGCGACCCCAAACTGCTCAGCTTCTTCGCAGAGTATATCAGTGAACAAGAACCGGAACGGGCTTTGGCAATAAGAGAAAGTATCCAGAACAACATGCCCACCGTGGAAAACGCACTGCTTTTGGGTAGACTGGCCATGAGAATGGCGGAGAATGAAACAGAAGAGGCAAAAAAGAAGCAGTTTCAGGAAATTGCCGGCTCCGCATTTCGACAGGCAAGAGAACTTGAACCAGACAATCAGGCCGTTTTTGAGCATCTTGCCGAGTATTACAGACGTACAGGTAGAGAAAAAGAGGCGGTAGAGCTTTTAAGCAAGTCACAGAATAATTCATTATTGTGGGCGCATTATGTACGTGCGGGTGATTACGAACAGGCCAAAAATGTGCTGATGGAAATGTATAACTCTTCTAAAAAAGACATCAGCGTTGTCAAGGGTTTGGCTATGATTGCTCGACAAACGGACGACCGTGAAGATGCAAAAAAGTACACCCGTGAGATGGTCGAAATGGAGGAGAATGTCGAAAACCGTTTGTATCAGGTAGAGACACTTTTAAAAATGGGACTCATCAAGGAAAGTGAGTACGCGCTTGCAAACCTGAAAGAAAAGCACCCCAATGAACCTCGCTCATTACTGCTGCAGGCCTGGCTTACCATGAAGCAGGGCCGTCTCAAAGATGCTCTTGAATTGACTAATCAAAGCCTTGAGATTGATGAAAATGCAATGGCATGGAAAGTAAGAGGAGAAATAAAAAGACTGAT
>CAZGGE010000126.1:0-8948 GCA_964524285.1 uncultured Pirellulales bacterium | reverse complement strand
GATAAGAACCTTTTTTATATGTTATAAAGCTATAAACCTACTTGATTGCAAAACGGTTTCTTAGCGAATCGGACTCATGTGTGTACGGCTTGATGTGCTTACATACATTATATTTATTCTCCTACCATGTCAATTAGATCAATATGGTGGAAGAATTTTATTTTATGGTCCTGCTAGCAATAGGTCTATTCGACCAACGTAGTATATGTGAAAAATGGTAGGTTTTCAAGTGAAAGAAACAAAATTGTGCCAAAAGGCCTAAGGTTGGCAGAGAATTTTTCGAGCATGCGAGGCATTTGCAGAGGGTAAACAGGAAGAGAACCCGCCGAATGAATCGGCGGGCTAACTAATTTTGAGATTGCCGCAGGTAACCTAACTAATTTCGAGATTTCCACAGTCCTTCGGTAAGCTCAGGACAGGCTAACGGTGCGCCAGTTGGTCGCAATGAAAGGGGGTTTTCGTAGTGGTGGAATTGACTATAATCTTCGGTAGGTTAATCAGGTAAGGTATGAAATGACGAAGCGAAACGAAAGGTTGGGGATTTCGAAGCCGTGGTCGCAGCCGGAAATCTATCATAACAGCCTTTATCCTTCAGTTAGTGCTGCCTGTAATACCTTAATGTGGGCTTTGGATAGCCAAGTAGTGGTTTGAGATTGGCGGGGTGATGCTTTTTGAGGTGTGAGATGTGTGAGAGACAAGGGATTTTGGGGGTGCTTGTGTTAATGGTTTTATGCGGATGTGGTGAATCGGACGGGGATGAGAAAATCAGTGTGCCACCGAGGAGCAGGGAGGAGTGGGTTAAGAAGGGGATAGTTCTGGAGCCGAAGGAGGCATGGGAGTCGAACCGGATTTATAATTTTACATCGCCGGCAGAACCTTTAGGCGGGGGACGCTGGCGTATATGGTATTCGGTTTATCCGCCTATGAATATCGCGGTAGCTGAGGGTGTGCCTGGCGAGGAGTTCAGCAGGTACGCGGCGGTTTTGAGGGAGGGTGAGCCGGCTGACGAGCATTTATCGATAGGGAATTTGCCGGCGGGGTGGCGTCCGACGCAATCGGTGCATATTGAGTTGTGGGACGGGACTCATCGATTGTATTTCTGGGCGCATTCGCGAGAGGAAGGAGTGGTGCGATTTCTGGCGGCGGAGAGCGAGGACGGTCGGCGTTACAGGGTTTTGAATGCGGATAGTCCTTGTCTTTATCATCCGTCGGACCGAGCGGTGGAGGGTTCGGGTATTACGGAATACGGAGTGATGTTGAAGGGAGTGGGCAGGTCTCGGCCAGCGGGTGAGTCGGCAGCGCGGGCGGAATTGATTACGAACGACGTTGCGACGGTTTACCAGTTTGAGGACGGGAGTTTCGAGTTGTATGCGGCGAGTTTGCATTACGTGGGGCGTGAGGACCCTCGGCGGGCACATACGGATTTGGGGGACCACATACGGGTGATAGACCGGCTGGTGAGTGAGGACGGGCTTTCATGGGGAGGTCGAACGAGGGCGGTGGAGCCGGACGGGGATGACCCCGTGGACCTTCAGTTTTATTATCTTTCGGTAGTTCATGCCGGCGGCGGGCGAATCGGGTTTTTGGGCAGGTATGAGGTGGATGAGCAATTTGTGGATGTAGAATGGTGCTATTCGGATAACGGTGTCGAGTGGGAGCGGCCTTTCCGGCGAGCGTGTATAGAGCGAGGTTTGCGTGGAGAAGGGGATTCTTATGGTATATATGCGGGGAGTTCTCTGGTTTATCACGAGGGATGCTGGTGGTTTTTTTATACGGGCACAAATTTTGCCCATAACGGTAGTGAGAGTGATGGAGTGCCTCGTAACGTGATTATGCTTGCGAGGACGGAGTGAGGTCGTTTATGGGGGATCGTTAATAATGTTGAAGCAGGAGGGTATGAAGTGTATGATTAGTGGTGCATAATGGGTTTGTCGAGAGGGATAAGTTTTTAAAAATTTTCTGAGGTGTGAGATGAATTTTAGAAGCGGTATTTTTTTGATGTTGTCAGGAGTTTTGTCGGCTCTGATTTGCGGGGGATGCAATGCTGAGTGGGTTTACAAGAGGGATGCAAGGGTAATTGTGGAGGTCGAAAGGGATAAGGGTGTACGAGCAGGAGACGAGAGGCCCGCGCAAGTATATCTTGATTTTTCGAAGGTTCTTGGTGAGGCGGAGACAGAGAGGGGGGTTGATATAAGCAGTGTGAAGGTTGTGAGGATTTCCAACAGTGGGGAGGCACTGGATTACGGAGACTGGTCGTATGCGGAGAAGGAATTTGATGTTCCTTTTCGCTGGTATGACGATGCGATACCTTATGAATTTCCCGAATATGAAGGTTCGCTTGATGCGACGAACGGGAAGTATCGCGGGTGGAGAATAAGGAGGCGTTGGGGATATTTTTACGATAGTATAGGTAGCTGGGAGTCTGGTCATCTGGTCTGGATTCATCGAGAGCTCGAAGAGCCGGCGGGTCGATATGCGATTTATTTTGACTTTCTGGAGGAAGGGGAGCAGCCTTACTGCGTTCCGTCGAGGGGATTTATCGGTGACGGGCTGAATCGATGTGTTAAGAGGGGGGCGGAGACGACGACGGGTCTTATTCACAGCCGGATAGACCTGGATGATTATGATGGGGACGGGCTGGTGGATATTGTTGTGGGGTGTTCTCGTGGAGGAATTGTCTGGTATCCGAACGTGGGGACGAAGCGGGAGGCGAAGTTTGCGTATTCGAAGATGATTTTTACCAGGGACGGCAAACCGCTTGACGTGGGTTGGACTGCAACGCCGAAGGTTTATGACTTTAACGGTGACGGGAAGAAGGATTTGTTGGTGGGGGCAGAGCGTAACAGGATTGCCTTTTTCGAGAACGTGGGGACAAACGGTGAGCGGGAGTATGTTTACAAGGGTCTGTTAAAAGACGATAAGGGCCAATTTATTGCCGTGCCGTATTTACCGTGTCCTGAGGGTTTACTCGAGGACGGCAGCCAGGTTTATACGAGGGATTATTATCCGGTGCTCGATTTTGCGGATATTGACGGTGACGGCAGGGAGGATATGTTTGCGGGTGGATATGTAACCGGTCGCCTATTCTATTACAGGAACACAGGTCAAAACAATGACGGCACACCACAGCTCCGATATATGGGGCCTCTCGAGGCTGACGGAAAAATCATCGACGTGGGATGGACTGCGGCACCGTGTTTTTATGATTTTGATTCTGATGGTGAGCTGGAGCTTGTGGTGGGCAATATGAAGATGTCGGCGGGAGGTGGTGACTCGGCGAGTTCGGAGCATTTTGTGCATTATTATGACGATGCGGGAGGGATTGATTTTACGGAGAAAGCGGTGCCAAAGGAGGGTGAATTTCCAGCGGCGAGTTTAACGACGCCGAGGGCGGCGGATTTGAACGGGGACGGTTTGGCGGACCTCGTGGTGAGTTATGGAAGTAAAATATCGATTTATTATAACGTCGGGACGAAGGAGAAGCCTAAGTTTGCAGCACATTCGGGTATAATCGAGATACCGTGGAGCAGCGACGGTCTTGATGCTTATCAATTCATGGATTATAACGGTGACGGTTTGAAGGATGCGGTGAAGGGTTGGCGTGTGCGTCTTAACGACGGCAAGGGTAATCCGTGGGATTTCGAGGAAGGTTTTGATGTTGCGGACAAGGATGAGATTGATTTGCATCTTTCGGGTATAGGAGATGACTGGCAATTCAGGAGGCTATTTGACCTCGACGGTGACGGTGACATTGATTTGATGAATGCGGACCATTCGGGTTACGTCTGGTTTCACGAGAACAGGGGTACGACGAAGCAGCCGGACTTTGATAAAAATGGTTTAAGGCTCAAGCGGAGTGACGGTGAGTATGTTCGTGTGGGTCCTGCGGTGCAAGAGGGACAGACGGCGGCATTTGACAAGCTGCAGGGGGCGAGGACGACTTATACGGTGGGGGATTTTGATAAGGATGGTTTTAATGATATGGTTGTGGGGGATACTTTCGGTTACGTGAGATATTTTCATAATTCCGGGCGCAAAGGCAGCTTGTGTTTTGATGAGCCAGCCATGGTAACAAAGATGGGAAACCGCCTTGTACCGTGTGCTTCCGACTGGAATAATGACGGGTGGCTTGACGTGGTTATGGTCAGCAGTCCGACGGCGGCGTACGTTTCACTCAACGAAGGCAAGTCCTGCAATCCCGATAAGCAATTCATGGCAAGGGGAGCGATAGTTGTCCCCGGAGCACCATACGGAGCAGGTGCTCCGGTAGCGGTTACGGATTTAAACGAAGACGGAGATGAGGACTTGATATTTTACACGCCTTATCGTTATTGTACGTGGGTTGAAAATAGTTTTATCAAGCACGGCTATGCGGAGGGACATATCGTGAAATTCGAGGAAAATAGTGAGGCTAAATGAGCGTTTGTAAATCGACAATATTGCTGCGAATATCAATTTTATTGATAGTTATTTTTTATTCGTGCTGCAGGTCGATTTTGTCTGAGGAAAAATCAGGAGCTGCCGGGCAGGTGTGGATGTTCGAGGAAATCGGTGCGGTTGAAGCGGTAGATTTGGAAGTTTGGCCACAGTTAATAAGCAGGAACGGGGGTCGTTATTACGTATGGGGAAAGGTGGTGAAGAAACCTGGCCGGCAGTCCATTGTGGGCATTTCGGCAGATACGGGAGAGGTTGTGGAGGTAGATTTACTGGATTATGGTCTTTTTAATATTCCACTTGCGGTGGGTCCTAATGAGAACATATATACTTATGCTGGTGAGCGAAACGGTGGTCATTTTCTACGGTATAATGTTGAGAGCGGGGAGTTGGAGGATTTGGGAGTTCCGACTGTTCGGGCGATATACTGGATGAGCGGGTGTCAGAGTAATGACGAGAAGTTCTACGTGGGAACGTATCCGGATACGCGGCTTGTGATGTGTGACATGCGGACAGGTGAGGTTTACGACCTTGGGCGTATCAGCGATGATGAGAGGCAGAAATATTTTATGAATCCGGCGATTGGGGATGACAATGTGGTTTATTGCCCGGTTGGCAAACATCACCAGGAGTTGTGGTCTTACGATGTTGAGAGCGGCTCAAAGGAGCAAATTTTGCCTGCTGAGCTTATGTCGGGGCACGGAAACGGACGTGTCTGGACTGGGGTTGACGGTGAGGTTTACGGCCGGATAGATGGTACGGAGTTTTTGTGCAGGCCGGATGGAATTGAAATTGTGGAGGATGTAAAGGTAGAAAGGAAAGGATCGCGTCTTATTGCAGGAAAAAAAGAGATTAAGGAAGTAGATGAGCAGGGGCGGCTTGTGGTTATGGACAGGGAGACGGGGCGGGTTCGGAAAATTGATACGGAACTCGAGCCGTGGCATATGGAGATTTTTGCAGTCGGCTGCGAGGCGGGGGGCAAGATTTACGGAGGGACGATAAACGGAGCGTGCCTTTTTTCTTACGATATCTCCATCGGCAAAGTTAAGAATTACGGAAGGATTACCAACGGAAGTACACAAATATACGATGTATTGAATCATGAGAGGGGTTTATTTCTGGCGAGTTATCTCAACTGTATTGACCTGTACGATCCGGGGCGGCCGGTTGGTGATGATAATCCGGTTCCGGTTGCGGATTTGGGAAAGGAATATGAGCAGGAGCGGCCCGTTGATTTGATTTGCGGGCCGGACGGTATGATTTACGTGGGGACGATTCCTTCCAAAGGGGTGGTCGGCGGTGCGCTTGTGCGAATTAATCCGGAGGATTTGAGCTACGAGGTGTGGCGTAACGTGATTTTTGAGCAGAGTGTGATTTTTCTTTTGAGTGTGCCGGAAACGAGAGAGGTTTTTTGCGTTACGGATATTCGGGGAGGTTCTTCGACGAAGGCGACACAAAAAGAGGCGTGTGTTTTTTTGTGGGACGTTGACGAGGAAAGGTTGTCGTGGAATGGCCGGCCTGTTGAGGGAGCACGGTTTTATGGTTGTGTGTCGAGAACGAAGGATGGTTTGATATTGGGGACGGCAAAGGATAAATTCTACGCATTTTGTCCGGAGCGGCGGGAGGTTGTGTATTTGGGGGAGCTTTTGATGCAGGGGGTGGAGTGTACGTGGCTTAATAAGCGGGCGTTGGGTGCGGATGGATTGATTTACGGTGTGCAGAGAGATGTGCTTTTTGCGATAAATCCGGAGGACTGGAGTGTTGAGCAGGTCGGCCGGCATGAGTCGCTTGTGGGGAGGTATCGCAGGGGTTTCTCCTGGGCTTATATGACGGATGAGGGGGATTTGTATTATGGCCAGGGAGGCAAGTTGATGCGGGGAAGGCGGATGAGATAGGCGAACACAATAATAAGAATTTGGGTTTATTTGAAGGGGATGTGATGTGGGGTTATAATTGGGGGTTATGGCTATTGAGAAGGAACGGATATATTCTGTTGGTCAGGTTAATTCTCTGGTTAAGGTGGTTCTTGAGGGAGGGCTGCCGCCTCGTTTGACGGTTTTCGGCGAGATAAGCGGGTGGAAGGAACACAGGGGCAGCGGGCACTGTTATTTTTCGCTGAAGGATGAGAGCGGTGTGCTGCCCTGCGTTATGTGGAAAAGTTCTTTCAAAAAGGTAAAATTCGAGCCTTCGGACGGGATGGCGGTTCTGGGGAGGGGGCACATAGATGTTTATCCTCCGCATGGTAAGTACCAGTTTTACGTTGAAAGTCTCAAGCCGGCGGGAGTGGGGGAGTTGCAGATGAGATACGAGCGGATGCGCAAGCGTCTGGAGGATGAAGGACTGTTCAAGGAGGAGCATAAGAAGCGTTTGCCGTCTTACCCGGAGCGGATAGCGGTGTTGACGAGCAGTTCCGGCGCGGCGTTAGAGGATATTGCGGACAGTATTTATAAGCGTTGGCCCTGTGTGCGATTATTTTTTCATGCGGTGCCGGTGCAGGGAGAGGGGTCGGCAGAGCGAATAGCGGCGGGGATACGAAAGGTTAACAGGGTCGTTGAAAATCTCAAGCTGGATTTGATAATAGTGGGTCGCGGCGGGGGTTCGCTGGAGGATTTGTGGGCGTTTAATGAGGAGGTGGTTGCTCGTGCGATTTACGAATCGAAGCTGCCGGTGATAAGTGCCGTGGGTCACGAGATGGACGTAACGATAGCAGACCTGGTTGCGGATGCGCGGGCTTCGACGCCGACGAAAGCGGGGGTTATAGCTGTACCGGACGCGGCAGAGGTTATGGAGCATTTGAGGTCGCTGGAGATAAGGCTCGGGGGGCGTGTGGAGGGTAAGGTTAAGATTTGCAGGGAGGTTGTGGAGCGGTATGCGGCGAGAGCGGTGTTTCGGGATGCGTTTTATCTAATTCGTATGCGGGAGCAGGAGGTTGACGAAGCGGGCGGGCGGCTGGCGGAAACGATGAGAGTTATACTGGATTCGGCAAGGCGGTTTTTGCAGGGCAGTTACGAGCAGGTGGTTAAGATAGAACCGGGCAGTCTGATTGGCAGGAAGGGAATAGAGCTTGAAAATCTTCGGTTCAAGATGGAAGGCGGACTGAGTAAGGTTGTTTCGAAGTGCAACGTGGAGCTTGCGGCAAGAGAGAACCGGCTTAGGGGTCTTAATCCACGGGGAGTTTTGCGTCGGGGTTATAGTATAACGCGGAACAAGAGGACGGGGGCGGTAATGAAGGGTACAGGTGATGTGGATGTGGGGGACGTTATTTCGACGGAGCTGGTAGACGAGAATAGGGTTGAAAGTAAGGTGATAAAAAAAGAGAATAGTTGATTGAAGGCGGGAATTGAGATATGGCAAAGAAAGAGAACAAAAACGAAATAAGTAAGCTGAAGTTCGAGGATGCTATTAAGGAACTGAAGGTGCTGGTGGACAAGATTGAACAGGGAGAGCTTGGGCTGGAGGACAGCCTGGAGCAGTACGAGAGGGGAATGGTTCTTATCAGGCATTGCCGGGAGCAGTTGGCGAAAGCGGAGAAGCGAATCGAGAAGATATCGAATTCGAAGGGCGTCGAGGAAAGCGTCGAGCAATAACAGGACGATTTGCGAGCGTGGCGGAATTGGCAGACGCGCCAGGTTTAGGTCCTGGTGGGCTATTGGCCTGTGGAGGTTCGAATCCTCTCGCTCGCATTATAGTATTGTTTTTTGCATGGAGGCGAAATTATGGGCGGCTATTTCGGTTTGAAGGAAAATGGCAGCGGTATAAGGCAGGAGGTGGTTGCGGGGGTTACTACATTTTTGACGATGGCGTACATCGTTCTGGTAAATCCGGCGATATTGAGTACGACTGGGATGGATAAGCAGTCTCTGGTTGTGGTTACGTGCGTGGTGACGGCGGCGGCGACGATTGTTGTGGGTCTGTTTGCGAAGGCGCCGATAGCGATGGCACCGGGGATGGGTTTGAACGCATTTTTTGCTTATCTGGTAAACAGCGGACAGATGGGGTGGCGTCAGGCTCTGGGTGTGGTGTTCTTGTCGGGATTGTTGTTTTTAGTGCTGACGCTGGCGGGCTTTCGGCGTAAGATTGTGGAGGCGATACCGGGCAGCATTGTGTCGGCAATTGCGGTAGGTATAGGTCTTTTTATAACATTTATTGGTTTACGTCATCTTGGAGTGGTGGTTGCGGATGAGCATACGCTGGTGACGGCTGGGCCGATGACAAAGAAGGTGGCAATCGGTCTGGCGGGGCTTTTGGTGATGATATTTTTTGAGATGAAGAAGCTCAAGGGCGGGCTTTTGCTTGGGATACTGGCGGCGACGCTGATTGCCGTTTTGACTGGTCAGGAATCGTCGATTGAGCAATTTAAGACGGGCGGAATCGGTATGGGGGCGGTTTCGTTTGAGCTGGACATACTCGGTGCGCTTAAGTGGAGTTTTTTCGGCAGCATTTTTGCGTTGATGTTTATGGATATGTTCGACAGCGTGGGAACATTGATTGCGTGCTGCCGGCAGGCGGGTATG
>CAZGGE010000125.1:0-9085 GCA_964524285.1 uncultured Pirellulales bacterium | reverse complement strand
GAATACAGGCAGTGTTCATTTCGCATCGCGAGCCTGCTGTTCTATCTCACTCAGATATGCCAGTGTCCTTTCGAGTTTATCGCTCAGGTGTTTCAGCTTTAGCATTGTTTTAACCCGTGTTATAAGCTCCAGTTTATTCACCGGCTTACTTATAAAATCATCCGTGCCGGATTCTATCGCCCTTTCGATATCCCCGAATTCTGTAAGCGCGGTAACCATTATTATTGGTATGTCGCTGGTTTCCGGGTGGTTTTTGATTCGCTTGCATACTTCGAATCCACTCATTTTCGGCATCATTACATCGAGCAAAATTAAATCCGGCTTTTGCTTTTCAATGCTTTCAAGCGCCTTCAAACCATCTTCCGCAGCCAATGTTTTACAGTCCATATCCTCAAGATATACTTGTAGAAGCTCCAGATTTTGCAAATTGTCGTCTACTACCAGTATGACCGGTTTTCTTTCAGCTTCAACTTCTGCTTTCTTATTCATATAACTCCCTTATCTGTCAATCCGCTTCGGCTGTTCCTGTTGATAAACTCACGCACTTCCGGCTTGATATAGATATTCTCAATGTCTCCCAGCTCTGCGACCACCTCTGCACACAAGACGGCAGATTCCATTTCGCCTGATTCCGTATCAACGAAGAAAATTTTTTCGCCGCGCACTTCACAGAGACCTCCGCCCCTTCCTCCAAGACTCTCCCTGCGAATTTGAACCTGCCAGGACTCCAGCAGAGAAAGCAACTCGTCCAGAATATCTTCTGTTTTCATTTTAGCACTGGATTTATAGCCCATCAGAAAGTAGACTGTCTATGTATATCCTTTAAGACCGCAGTTTAAGAAAAATAAGCAAGGCTGTCGATATAAGTATCATAGGCAAAATAGTATCTAAACACAGGGTCGACACTGAAACAGATTTTACCGCAGGAGTGCAAGCTTGACAAGTATCATCGAAAAACGCCGCTCGCTGCACAGGGCCGTCGCCGAGTACAGGCAACAGAACCTGCACTTAAACGCCCAGATTTCACATCTGCAGGTGCTGGCGAACATGGGTAAAACTGCATCAATGGTCGCACACGAAATAAATAACTTACTCACACCGATAAGTAACTATGCCGCACTTGCCCTGAAAAACCCCGACGACAAAGAGCTTACCCAAAAGGCACTTAAGAAAACACTTCGTCAATGCTCTAATGCCTCCGAAATAATGAACAGCCTGCTGAGAGCCGCTCCCGAACAATCTCAACAGAAAAAAGATGTCAATTTACGCGAGGTTGTCGAGGATGTTTTTCAATGTATCGCACGCGACTTCAAAAAAGACCGCATTACGGTCAATCTTCAAATACCGGCTGAACTTACGGTATATGCCGTTCCAATCCAACTCCAGCAGGTTTTCATGAACCTCATACTTAATGCCCGAGACGCTATGATGGACAATGGAGGCATACTCACAATCAAGGCAGTGGCTGCAAAACAAGCCGTCGAAATCCAAATTTCTGACACCGGATGCGGTATATCAGAGCAAAATATTCAAAGAATTTTTGAGCCTTTTTATTCCACCAAGGACAAACAGTCAGGAACAGGCGGTTCCGGTCTCGGCCTGGCGTTCTGCAAGACCGTCATCCAGGCACATAAAGGTTCCATTTCTGTTCAATCCACACCCCGACGGGGCACTACTTTCAAAATAATAATACCACATAACCGCCTAAAATAATGGCGTACCTTTACCAAAATATTGGGCAAATAATCCTGATTATTCCACTTCTTGTTGGTTCTGCATTCTTCTCGGGATGCGAAACCGCTTTTTTTAACCTTTCACCCAGACAAAAAAGAGATTTAGCCTTATCAAAACATAAAATTCCTCATCTGATAACTTCCATGCTAAAAAAACCCTCCGGACTCTTAAGCTGCTTTCTTCTCGGAAATATGTTGGTAAACGTACTTTTTTTCGCCGTTGCAAGTGTGCTCATTATTCATGCCAGACAGCAGGTTGGCGTCCCTTTTGCCGCCGTAGTTGCGTTTTCATCTTTTGCGATTCTTGTCCTTCTGGGCGAAGTCTTCCCAAAGACCCTCGCATACGCCAACCCGAGATACTTTACTTTATTCGCCGCCCTGCCGGCCTTTGTGTGTTTGAAGGTTTTTACCCCCCTCCTCTTTACTTTCAGGCTTTTGGTCATTGAACCCGCCGTTCGCCTTTTGCTCGGCTCAAAAAGACATCCTAAGCCTGTAACCGCCGATGAGTTCAAAGCACTCATAGAACGGGTGAGGAAAAAAGGACTTATTACTTCGGAGGAAAACAAACTTCTCACCGGAATCGTTGAACTCGGCTCATTAAAAGTTCGCGACTGCCTCCGTCCTCGCGTCGACATGCACGCCGTGGTAATTACTGAGAAAAACAAGAACGTCCGAAGCCTGTTGCGAAATAAACACCTCAAAGAAGTGACCGTTTATAAAGATATAACGGATAACATAATCGGAAAAATATCGTTCCGACAGCTCTTGCTCCATCCGGAAAAACCAATAAAAGAATTACTTGAGCCTGTGCATTTCGTACCGGAGCAAAAGACCGTTGATTCTTTGCTCGAACATTTTAAGAAAAGCGGAACCGATTCGGCAATTGTTGTCGATGAGTACGGCGCGCTCGCCGGCTCCGTGCATCTTGAAGATGTAGCAGATAAACTTCTTCGCCCCGTTGACTTACCCTCGGCAGTAAAGCCTGTACAAAGAATCGGTCCCTTTAAGTATAGACTTGCCGGCAGCCTCGCTATACATGACTGGGCACAGGCTTTCGGAATTCAGCCGGAAGAACTAAGAATATCTACGGTTGCCGGTCTTGTAACCGCCTTGCTTGGAAAAGTCCCCAGGCCGGGTGATGTCGCAAATTTGCAGAATCTCAGATTTACCGTTGAAACGATGAAAAATCACCGCATCGAGACGGTCTTATTGACTCTCGAGCCTTTGAGCAAATATGAAAAGTAACGCAATACTTATTATTCCGGCAGTTTGTACTCTTATCCTTGCTGCCATATTCGGCGGCGCTGAAATCGGTATGTACCAGGTAAGCCGTCTCAGGCTTAGACTTGGTGTCGAAAGAAAACGCCCTCTTTTTGTCATTTTGTCAAAAACCCTCAGCGATGGACGCTCTTTGCTTATTTCCATATTGATTGGCACAAACATCACCCAGTACGCTACTACAAGCATCATAACTTACATATTCATTCAGAATATTCAGAACACCCATGTAGCAGAGGTGCTCACGACCCTGGTAATAGCTCCCGTATTGTTTATATTCGCAGAGGTTGTGCCGAAAAATATATTTTTCTTCCGGGCCGATACACTAATGCCGTACATCAGCCCTTTCATTTTCGCATGTCATAAACTCTTCAGCTATAGTGGAATCGGCCCCTTGCTCAGAATAATATCAAGCTCAATGGGCGAATTGCTCGGCGCTACGAAAGAAACCGCAGCCGTCCTGCCACCCCTGAAAAAAAGACAGCTTGCCGTTATTATCAGGGAAACACACGAAGAAGGTTTCCTTACGCCCCTGCAGTCGGAAATAATGAATCGAATAGCCGGAATTTCAACCATAAACTTAGGCTCTGTTATGGTGCCAATCGCTCGTGTTAGGATGGTCGATGTTAATTCTGATAACAAATTGCTCCTGCGAAAATTAAAGACGGAGACTTTCACCCGTATTCTCGTTTATGAAAAATACCGAACAAATATAATCGGCTTCATCAACATATATGAAGCTCTCGGCTGCGAAAAACCGCTGTCTAATCTTCGTGATTTTATCAAACCGCTGCATAGTCTTCCCGCTGGAACTCTTGTTACAGAAACAATAAATTTTATGAAGTCGGAAAACTGCAGAATGGTGTTGGTTACCGGCCCCAGCCGTTCAGGGCATGACAACACTCTCGGCATAGTTACTATGCAGGACCTCGTTGAAGAACTTGTCGGAGAATTAGCAAGCTGGTAATTTCTCACCGACCCCGAGAACACTCGTCTATTATAGCCCTGGCTATATTATACACAGACCTGAGACTCCATCCGTTAGGTCCGTTCGCAAGAACGGAGAAAATGTACTCATCGCCGGCAATAACACACACTCCACTTAATGCCTTCACCCCTGTAATTGTCCCCGTTTTTGCTAATATCTTTCCCCGATACCGTTCTGCTGCAAAACGATGCCCTATCGTACCATCCACCCCACCTGCCGCCAGTGAGTGCTTAAATAAATGCCAACTCTCACCCTCCCGCACATGCATCAGAACCTTAACAATCGACCCCGGACTCAGGAGGTTACCCCTGCTCAATCCGCTCCCGTCATCAATGAAAAACTCGTCTTTATTAACGCCAATTCCTGTCAGGTAATTAGATATTTCTTCACGTCCTCCTTTCCAGCTTCCTCCTTTGCCTTCGGGGTTTTGCTCGGCGTCTATAGTTTTCAGCAACGCCTCCGCCGCTAATCCCAGACTGTTTTTATTGCTCCTTAAAAGACAATCTTCTATCGACGTCCTGTATACTCCGAGCAATTCAAAACCGCCGTTTTCACTGAACTCCTTCTCTATCAATTTACCTTTTGTTTCTATGCCCGCCTCCAGTAAATGCTCCGCCAGCAAATACCCGAAAAACGCTGCCGGTCGCTCGATAGCCACTGAAAACGGACCTTCTTTGTCCTTACATGTGCCCCTTAAAACTAACTCATTGACACCTTGCTTTCGATATGCTCCAACTGCATCAGAACCATGCGAGATACTTCTTATCTCGTTGTATATTTGGACATATTTTGTCTGCGGATAAATGGACACCGCCGCCCTGCCACCAATGTTGCGAACCGTTATATCAATGCAGTTATTGTTGTAATTCAAACCGCTAACCTCAGCCGCATACCAACGGTTAAGCTCTTCTTTCGGCCAGTTGGGATGAACACGCTCATCATCAAAAAAAGTGCTGTCAACGACTATGTCGTTAACAACCGAGACCCCCCTGCTCTTCAGCTTATTTACAATATCCTCGAATATCCATCCCGGCTCACGCCCGTATTTCACGTCTGTTTTTAAATCTCCCAGCAGAGGGTCGCCGCTGCCAATCACTACAAGAGTGTTTTCGCACAGACCCGCCTTTGTTTCATATTGATAGTTTGCCCCGAGATATTCGAGTGCAGCCGCCGTTACTATCAGCTTCATGTTGGACGCCGGTATCATTGCGGTAGCGGTATTACGCTCATACAATACCCTGCCTGAATCGGCCTCTGTTACTTGTATGCCGAACCTGACCTTTTGTTTCAAGGGCTGGTCAATAATTCCATCTATCCGGCTGCGTAAATCCGCCCTCGCAGAACAAATGCCTCCTGCACAAACAAAAAGAAAGACCATCAATTTACCGAAAGATACTCTCATAGTATGATGTTAATACCAAAATCGTTCAATGTATGCAACAGGCCGGCTTGATTGATACGCTCTACTGATCCAAGCAGTTAAGGATTGCACGATGACCTTTGCTGTATTAAACTAAACACGCCGAACAGAATTCAACAAAATCATTATTTCGAATGGAGACCGATTATGGACACGCCGAAATCGGATTCGGAAATACTTGAGTTTGCCATAGCTCGTGAGATTGAAGCAAACCGTTTTTATCTGGCTCTTGCCGACCGCGTTGCCGGCGAAGATATGCGCAAAATATTTGAAGAGCTGGCTGAAGAAGAAATTGGGCACAAGCGGAAACTCGAGCTTGAAATGATGAAAACAGGACGCATCGTTACAAATGATAAACCCGAAATTCCGGAACACGATTACGTGGTATCGGACACAGACGCACCTCTGGATATGGACTATAAGGATATGCTCCTGCTCGGAATAGAGAAAGAGGATGCTGCTTTCAGAACCTATATAAATTTGTTGTCCAGTGTGAATGACCAGGAATCTCGCGAAGTCCTCCTCGCACTTGCCCAGGAAGAGGTCAAACATAAACTTCGCTTCGAAACAGAGTACGATTTCCTGATGAAAAAAAGCTGACAGTAATAAGGCTAAACTTGAACATAAAATACTATTAGCTCTGGAAAGGCTATTCATGCAGTTACTGAAAAAATCGGGATTTTTCATGGTGTATGCCATAGGGTTGTTATGTGTTACCTGCAGCTTTGCTTCTCATGCGCAAATTGGGGCCGTTGAGCCGGTGGAGTTGAGATGTGAATATGCAGCCAATCCGCTCGGAATAGACGCTATCAAGCCACGCCTCTCCTGGCTCCTTTCTTCGAGACAGCGAGACCAGAAACAAACCGCCTATCAGGTTTTGGTGGCCGGCCGTAGTGAGAAACTCGCAACGGACAACGCAGATATCTGGGACAGCGGAAAAGTCGTTTCTGAAAAAAGCGTGCACGTGATTTATGACGGCAGGCCGTTGGAGTCGGGAAAAAAATACTTCTGGAAAGTACGTGTTTGGGACAAAAATGGGCGGCCTTCCAAATGGAGCCAACCAGCTCATTGGTCCATGGGGCTGCTGCAGAAGGCCGACTGGAAGGCGAAATGGATAGCTTACAGGGCCGAAAGTCCGTGGAAAATAGACTGGTATAAAAGAAAGAAAAAAGAAAGAGAAAAAGGTCTTGATTATTCTACAACACCGCAATGGGAATTGTACAAATTTCCCGACAAGCCCTACGACTCGGCACCGTTGTTGCGAAAGAGCTTTCGAATGAAAAGCAAAGTCAGGCAGGCACAGATTTATGTTTGCGGCCTGGGTTATTATGAACTGCGCATAAACGGCCGGAAGGTCGGAGACCACGTACTCGACCCGGCATGGACAAATTACAATGAAACGGTCCTTTATGAAACCTATGATGTAACCGATAGTCTCCGTAACGGCGAAAATGTGCTGGGGATTATGCTCGGCCGCGGCTGGTACAATATGATTACCGATGCTGACTGGGATGTTGACAAAGCATCGTGGTTGGGCCAGCCAAAGGCAATTATACAGCTTGAAATCAATTTCACTGACGGAACAAAGCAGACTGTGATAAGTGATGAAAGCTGGAAGGTAACAGGCGGACCCATTATCTGGAATTGTGTGCGGGCCGGGGAAATCTATGATGCAAGGCGCGAACGTCCGGGCTGGGATAAGCCGGACTACGATGACTCCGCCTGGGCTAAGGTTGCTGTGGTATCGTCCCCCTGGGGCGCGCTTAAAGCACAGATGATGCCGCCTATAAAAGTAATGAAAACATTGCGACCAGTGTACATGCGAAGCCCTGAGCCGGGAGTGTATGTTTATGATACGGGACGTAATTTTGCAGGATGGGTCAGGCTGAAAATCGATGGGCCGCGCGGAACGCGAGTGGTTGTCAGTATTACCGAGCAGGACAAAGACGGCAATCTGGAATTTGAGGCGGGAGCACGACGTTATCAGCAGAACACGTATATTTTGAAGGGCCAAGGCCGGGAAGTTTATGAGCCGCACTTCACGTATTACGCAGGTAGATATATCCGCCTGGAAGGTTATCCGGGAAAACCTTCTCTGGACTCTATCGAAGTGCGCTGCGTGCGTACTGCAATGGAGAAAGTCGGAGAGTTTGAATGCTCCGAGCCTTTGCTGAGTAGACTGTACGATAATACGGTGTGGACAATGGAAAATCTGGTTCACGGATACCCGGAGGACTGTCCGCACCGGGAGAAACTGGGCTGGACCGACCACGGGATATTGATGGCTGAGGCCGCAATGTGGAATTTCGATACGGCACTGTTTCACAGCAAGTGGCTGGATGACTTCAAGGACTTTCAGGATGATGCCGGAGGAGCACCCTATATTGTTCCAAAGCCTGCGATACGTTGGGCACGTAACGGCGAAATTGCCTGGAGCGGAGCATATCTTTTTGTGCCCTGGCATATGTACAAACACTACGGCGATACACGTATCATTGAGCAGCATTACGACGGCATAAAACGGTGGTTTGAAGCGTTGCCCCGCGGGCGGTGGAAAGTAGAAGGCAATAAGTATCTTCTGGACGGCAATAACGGGGATTGGGTGCCGCCGGAGAACGGTTGGTGGGCTAGGCCCCCGGAGGGGGCGCAGCTTGTGTCGACGGGTTACTATCTGAGAGGGGCGCGTATTATGTCGAAATTTGCGGAAATTCTGGGCAAAAAGGAGGAGGCAGCGAATTACAGAAAGCTTGCCCAGAACATTGAAAAGGCGTTCAATAAGGCTTATCTGGACGAGGCTACAAGCACTTATCATACCAATGTGCCGGCAGGATACAGGCAAACATCCAACATCATCCCACTGTTGCTGAGTATTGTGCCCAAGGGCCATGAGCAGCAGGTGCTTGGTAACCTGGTGGACGATATTATGATACGGCATAACGGGCATTTGAGTACGGGGACGATGGGAACGAGTCATCTTATGGATACTCTGGCAGCTTATGGGCGAGGTGATGTGGCTTATCGGGTTGTGAGCCAGCGGACATTTCCGAGCTGGGGATGGTGGATTGCTGAGCGTGGTGCGACGACGAGCTGGGAGTGCTGGGATGTATGTACGAGTAATATTCATTCGTGCTTTGTGAGTGTGGGTTCGTATTTTCATAAGTGGTTGGCGGGCATAAGGTTAGATGATGGGGCTGCGGGTTTCGAGCGGGTAATAATCGAGCCTGGCGTTGTGAGCGGGTTACAGTATGCCAAAGGCAGTGTCAAGACGGTTCGGGGGGTTGTGTCGTCAAGCTGGCGGAGAAATGAGGATTGTTTGATGCTGGATGTGCAGATACCGGTGGGCAGTGCAGGGCGAGTGAGGCTGCCAAAGATGGGGTTTGGAAACGTTTCGGTGAAGGAAAGTAATCTGGAAATCTGGAAAGATGGGAAGTTTGTTGAAGGGGTGGAGGGTGTAAAAATGGGCAAAGACGAAGGTGAGTTTGTGGAGTTTGAGGTGGGTTCGGGGTCGTATTCGTTTTGGGTTGAAAAGCAGTTGTAGGAGATTCCGTGGTTTGCAGGCTGGAGAGTGTTGGACGGTTTGTGGGCAGTGTACCACGTGGGGTGCACTGCTTATTGGGTTTGAATTGCGGTGCACCACGTTGGATGCACCGCCTGACGGCTTTGTTT
>CAZGGE010000124.1:0-9399 GCA_964524285.1 uncultured Pirellulales bacterium | reverse complement strand
ATCAACGAAAGTCTATCAAAGAGATCATACTCGACATGGACAGTTCAGACAGTCCGACCTTTGGCAAGCAGGAAGGGTCTGCTTACAACGGTCATTTCGGGTATACTTGTTATCATCCGTTGTTCGTATTCATTCGATTTGGCGATATTGAACGTGCCTTGCTTCGCAATGGTAATGTCTACAGCAGCGATGATTGGAAAAGCGTATTGGAACCGATCATTAAACAGTATCAAGACAAAGATATTATCCATTATTTCCGTGGTGATGCTGCTTTTGCTAATCCTGATATTTACCGCCTGCTTGAAGCAGAAGGTTACTTTTATGCAATCCGATTAAAAGGTAATAATATCCTCCAGAGCCACATTGAGCACATCTTGGCACGCCCCGTAGGACGTTCCCCCGAAAAAGCCGATAGTTCAGTATCATAGTTTTCAATACCAAGCAGCCAGTTGGAAAATAGCTCGAAGAGTCGTTGCCAAAGTCGAATGGCATGCATATCAGTTATTTCCGAGTGTTGGTTTTATCGTGACCAATCTTCGCTGGAAATCCAGCAATGTGGTTAAGTTCTACAACAAGCGTGGAACCGCAGAGCAATGGATCAAGGAAGGCAGATACGCCTTGAAATGGACACGGCTGTCCTGCCATGATTTTGATGATAATCAGGTTCGGCTGCAACTGTTCTGTATGGCGTATAATATCGGTAATTTTCTGCGGCGGCTGGCACTGCCCAAGTCGATTAATGACTGGTCGTTGCGAACGATGCGGGGAAAACTGGTCAAGATCGGAGCCAAGGTCGTCAGCCATGCTCGATATGTAACGTTTCAGATGGCAGAAGTGTTGGTATCAATATCTCTGTTTTATGAGATACTTGAAAGAATCAAACGCTTGAAACCAATACCAACAGGATGTGGTTAATGCGAAATACTGCTGAAAAACCTGATTTTATGAATGCCAGAGCAGACAGGGTCTGCCCCAAAGTGACGTCTGGAAGTGATAGTAAGCAGAAAAAACCGTATATTTACGGAATTTTAAGGAAAAGCGGTCATGGTGGGTTTTTCTTGACCCTGCGGTAGCAATTTTTGCATTATTGTAGATGTTCTAAGCATTTAATGGTGGTTTTTAACCGTGTATTTGGGAAATGTCAGATGGAATGAGTGCGTGCGTATCTATCGGACTAATGGGATGCTGTACGCAAGCTACACACTGCCGACAGATGTTAACCCGGAAAGCGTTGAAATGACCGCGTTCGATTTCTTTTTATCGTGCCGAGGCCCGGCAGAGGCGGCTGTCACCGTGCGCCGATCTCGCTTTCTGCCGGATTCGTGGACCTTACAAACGCTGAAAATGTTGAACGTTATGGGTTTTGATGCAAGCTGACAAAAATTTATTCGGAAAATCTCAAAATTACTCTTTACAGCGGAGGCGCTATATAGCTATATAGTAGAGTCAGGAATGGTCGGCACTTTGCTGGCCAGAACGTATGTGTGAAATTCCAACTTAGAAACTAGAACGACTGTCAACAGGAAAATATAGGAAGATTATTATGAGATGCTTGCAATTAGCAACGACAATTATCACGGCTGTCCTTCTGAGCAATCATGCACTTGGCTTGGTGGTGGCGGACTATCGTTTCGATGCCTCTTCCAACGACGTAGCCACGGACAGCTCGGGGCAGAACAATCACGGCACACTCATCGGGTTCACGGACATGACCATGGGGTATGCGGATGATCCCGCCAATGCGGGGTATACCTCCGCCGGTGAAATCCGTTTGGTGGGTGGCAGCCCGCTCGAGTATATCCAGACGCCGATCGTGGCCAGCACGTTCGTCACGAAGAGCTTCACCATCGAGGCCATCACGGGCCTGCATGAGGATGTGACTTTCTGGCACCCGCTGGTGGGCTACGTCATTCCGGGCGAGGCCTTCTTCTACTGGGGCTCCTCCTCGGCGGCACCGCACTGGCACATCGACAACGGCGGACCGTGGGAGAGCTACCACGACTACGGGGATGTCCTGGATGACGGCGGGATGCATCACTACGCCATCGCCTACGATGCAGGGGAAGGCAAGCTTCACATGTACCTCGATCGCGCCCCGATCGCCACGGTGGACGCGGACCTCAGCGCGGCTGTGCCCGAAGGCGACGCAGGTGTCATGTTGATCGGATCGCACATGGGCAGCTCATGGAACGAGGTCTGGGACGGGCGCATCGACCGCATCCGCTTCTCGGATGAGGTGGTGCCCCCCGGCAACTTCATCCCCGAGCCGGGGACGATGAGCCTGCTGGCGCTTGGCGGACTGGCCATGATCTGGCGTCACCGCAAGAATTAGCTAGACCTTAAACAAGCGTACCCGATTTGGTTTTAGCCGGTCGCGTCCGATGAAATTCATTCTCAATTTTTCGCTGTGTCACTCCTGTCCCTATATTCCGGATAATAAAACACCGCGAAACAGGGATTTGCCTAATAAATATATCAAGGCTTATGCCAAACATCCTAAAAAGACTGTGGAGCGGGCCTGCCTCGCGGCGATAAACACCACTGGCAAAGTCCTCGATGAGATTCTTGGCACTCATTATGAAACAAAAGTAGGGCGGCGTAAATGACAAGCCTTTTTTGCTAACCAGCACGCCTGCCGGACATTTTTTGCCCTGTTCTTGATTTCCCATCATATAATCTTCGATATCATCCGGCACGCAAACCCAAATAAAAATAAATTGCCCGCTGTAGATAAACAAACAATCATATCTGCATACCCCCCGTTTTTATAGACACACAAATCTTTTATCTTCCTATTGGCTCAAAGGTAATGGTCCGTGGAACGTTGTACTTCCAGGCTATGTACTGCACGCCTTGAACCGTCCAACGGAACATATACGTATAGACGAAAAACGCGTCAGGTATGATGTTGATGAGAGAATTTTTTTGCTATTTTTTGAACAAAGGGGGAGTGAGGTTCCATAACCCCTTTTGTAACAACAATTTAAGAGCATGAAATTATTTTTTCGGGTTTTTCAAATTGCTTGACACAACGTTTTTTGAAAGCTATTTTATATTCAGGTGGTTTGTGAATGTGAACACAAGCACCAAACAGGTGGATTTGTGACAGTGAGATATCACAAGATACCAAATGAGACTGTCCGTAGATTGCCGATTTACCTGAGGGGGATCCTTTTTTTCTCAGAGCAGAACCGTGAGCAAATTTCGAGCCAGGAACTCGCGGACTTCGTTGGTATTAATTCATCTCAGATAAGGAAAGATTTTTC
Organism: uncultured Pirellulales bacterium; assembly: GCA_964524285.1. Lineage (GTDB taxonomy): Bacteria > Planctomycetota > Phycisphaerae > Sedimentisphaerales > Anaerobacaceae > CAZGGE01. The sequence continues at coordinate 6,133 of CAZGGE010000124.1, read as the reverse complement.
CTACTTCGGCGATTTTGGTACACCCGGCGTGGGTTACAACATCGAGAGGTTGTCCAGGCAGGTTCGCAAGATTCTGAAGCTGGATACGGTTCACAAAACGGCACTTGTCGGGGTGGGCAATTTAGGTTCTGCGGTTCTTGCGTACCCGGGTTTCAAGAAATACAGGTTCGAGATAGTGGCGGCTTTCGATGCAGATGAGAACAAGGTTGGTCGCAAGGTCAGGGGAGTGGAAGTCGAGGATTTATCGAGCCTGGGCAGTCTCAAGGAAAGGGGTATCAAGCTTGGTATAATCGCTGTGCCGGAAGTCGCAGCGCAAGAGACGGCGGATGCACTTGTGGCGGCGGACGTTACCGGAATCTTGAATTTTTCTCCCTGCTACATAAGTGTTCCGAGGAAGGTGAAGATTATAAGTATCGATATTGCGATGGACCTTGCCCGGCTCCCTTATTATATGCCTTCACGAGTGGGCATTAAATAAACGCTGTTTTGTTGAGGTGTTTTAACGGATGGAAGTCGTATTCGTAAGCAGGCTGAAGCCTTTGCTTGACGCGGTCGCAAGCCGCATGACGTTGTATGTACCGAAGGCAGTCGGGGAGCACTATGTTTTAAGCCGATACGATGCGGACAGCGGGCAGGAGGTGGAATATAACAAGATACGCAGTTGTTCGCCGGTGAAGGAGCTGGTATTTCCTTTTCGTGAGGCGGTGGCTAACCTTTCGGACGACTTCGAGGTAAAGGAGGTTGAGCCTTTTGCCGTTTTCGGCCTTAAGGAATGCGATATAAGGTCGCTGGCGATTCTGGATAAGGTGTTTGCAGAGGATGAATTCGAGGACCCGTTTTATATCGAGCGGCGAAAGAAGATGTTTATCATTTCATCGGATTGCAATGCGACGGGAGAGAGCTGTTTCTGCAACCTTTTTGAGGGACAGGGTTTTGCTCAATCCGGCTATGACCTGAACGTTTCGCGGATAAAGGACGGCTTTATCGTAGAAACGGGTTCTCAAAAGGGAAAGGATTTTGTAGAAAGTAATTCGTCGTTATTTGCGGACGTCCCGGGGGGTCTGATTTCCGAGCGGGACGAAAACAGGAAAAAGATCAAACAGGAGCTTGAAAATAAAAACAAAGAGTTAAAACTCGAAGGCACAATAAAAGAGATAGTGGAATCAAGCGAAGATTCAGAGGTTTACGATGAGGTGGCACGCGACTGCGTGGAGTGCCAGGCGTGCACGAGGGTGTGTCCTACATGTCACTGCTTTTATATTTATGATACAAAACGCAAAGACTATTTCGGCAAGATGAAGATGTGGGACAGTTGTATGAGATACAGCTATGCTGCGGTAGCGGGAGGTGCAAATCCGCGAAAGGTGCTTGGAGACCGGATGAAACACAGGCTTTTGCATAAATTTGTTTACTTTCTGGAAAGATACGGTATTGATATGTGCGTCGGCTGTGGGCGATGCGTCGACGCGGACTCCGGAGGGATGGATATTCGAGCGGTGCTGAAAAGACTCAGCGACGAGTTCATGTAGAAGAACAAAAGTCAAGCGAGAGTCGGCAAATGAGTGGTAACCTGTATCAGCCTGTCGGCGGAGAGATTGTCGATATAATAGAGGAGTCGCCGACTATAAAGAGTTTCGTTATTGCTCCGGAACGGGAGTTCGGCTTTAAGACGGGGCAGTTCGTGGAATTGACGCTGCCGGGCGAGGGAGAGGCGCCTTTTACCCCGTCCTCTTCGCCGAGCGAAACAAAGCAGATGGAGATAACGATAATGAAGGCGGGGCGGGTTACGGGACTGCTCCATGAATGCGAGAAGGGTCAGCGGATTGGCATACGCGGGCCTTACGGCAACGGCTATCCTCTGGATGAGTTTGCGGGCAGGGAAGTTTATATTGTTGGTGGAGGTGTGGGACTGGCACCGATTCGGTCTTTGTTTCTTGCACTTTGTGAGCGTCTTGATGATTTCAAGTCTGTCGTATGCAGGTATGGTGCGCGGACGCCTGCCGACTTTATCTATAAAAAGAGTCTTTTCGGGCCGTGGAAGGAGATGAAAGGCGTCGACATAGCCCTTACGGTCGACAAGGCGGACGGACAGAGCTGGGACGGTAACGTCGGAGTTGTAACCACGATTTTAAGTCCGGACGACGTGGAGGTGAAAATCGCGGCTGCGGTAGTTTGCGGGCCTCCGATTATGATGAAGTTCGCGACACAGAAACTGCTGGACTTTGGTTTCGAGCCGGCGCAGATTTATCTTTCGATGGAAAAGAATATGAGCTGCGGCGTGGGCAAGTGCGGCCATTGTATGATAGGCAAATACTACGTGTGCAAGGACGGGCCAGTGTTTACATACGAGCAGTTAAAGGATTACGGTGATATATGGGATTAATGTTTGCGGCAGCGTTACCGGGGCCGCGGATTTTTGAAACGCGAATTTATGGCAAAAAAACTGATAGTAAATCTTGGCAAGGCAAAACTGCAGGAAGAATCGGGTATCGAGTGTTCCTATAAGCATCATCCCGAGAACAAGGGTTTTGATTCGCTTCTGGAGAAGATTCGTTTTGTCTTTATCTGCCGCAAGTGTGAAGAGGCTCCTTGTGTTACGGCTTGTCCGCGAGATGCACTGGAGAAGGTTGACGTTAAAAATGATGATGCCGGCGTTTTGCAGCGCTGGAATATGCTTTGTACCGGCTGCGGGACGTGTGCGATAGCGTGTCCTTTCGGGACGATATATACGGATTTGATACCATTTACCAGCAGCGTCTGCGATGTGTGTATGGGAAGACTGAAGCCCGGCGAGGAACCTTTATGTGTGGGGACGTGCAAAGACGGCAGCGTGGAATATCGTGAAGTGGGTACGGACGAAGAGGACCTGGTGGAGATGAGCGAAGGCGTTGTAGTGAACGTTCCCGAAGGTTCGCGTTGGGAGCCTTTCCTGAGAGAAAAGGAGAAGAGCTGAGCTGATGACGGAAGTACTTCTCAATTTGTTCTGGTTTTTAATTTTTCCGGGTTTTGTATTCAGTATTTTCCTGGGGCTGACGGCTTCGTGGGTTGTACGCAAGGTAAGTGCACTGGTTCAATGGCGTGTTGGACCTCCGGTGAAGCAACCTTTCGTTGACGTTATGAAGCTTGCCGGCAAGGAGATTCTCGTGCCCGAGCAGGCCCAGCATTTTCTTTTCACGGCGGCTCCGCTTGTGGGCATGGCGGGGATGCTGGTGCTTACGACGATGCTTTGGCGGATAAGCATTTCAGGCGAAGCGTATATTGGAGACATTATAGTAGCAATTTACCTGATGGTGTTGCCTTCGCTGGCGTTGATAATGGGCAGTTCCGCAAGCGCCAGTGGTCAGGCCTCTTTAGGGGCGAGTCGTGAGATGAAAATGGTGATGAGTTACGAGCTTCCTCTTGTGCTTGCAATAATAGTAGTGATTATCAAGACGGCACCTGTGGTTGGTGCGGGTAATCAGTTGAGCCTGGCGGCGATATCCGGGCAGGTGCCGGTGTTGAGCGTTTCGGGACTGCTTGCGTTTGTGGTCGGTCTGCTGTGCGTTCAGGCGAAGCTTGGCTTTGTTCCTTTCGATATTGCCGAGGCTGAGACGGAGCTTGCGGGCGGGGTATTGATAGAATATTCCGGTGCGCTGCTTGCGGTGTGGAAGATGATGCAGGCTTTGATGCTGGTGGCGTTGCCTTTGTTTCTGGTGATGGTCTTTCTGGGCGGTTTCGGGATGTCATCGCCGGCAGCGGTGGCGGCGGGAATCGGCAAATATGTTCTGGTACTGGTATTGATTATCCTTATAAAGAATACGAATCCTCGGGTACGAATTGACCAGGCCATGCGTTTTTTCTGGGTATATTGCGGCGTGGCTCTTGTTGCGGCGGTGATACTGGCGAGTATAGGCAGCTATTATGAAATCGGCTGGCTTTGAGGTGTAAATAATGAGCTGGAAGTTGTGGTCATTAAAGAAGTCTGTGTGGGTCTTTCACGTAAACACCGGTGCGTGCAACAACTGCGACATTGAAATTGTGGACCTTTTGACGCCGAAGTTCGACGTGGAAAGGTTCGGGATAAAGCTGGTCGGTTCGCCGCGACATGCGGATGCTCTGCTGGTAACGGGCGGGGTAACGGCCCAGGCAGCTATCAGGCTGCGAGAGATTTACCGTCAGACAGCCAAGCCCTGTGTGGTTTTTGCGATAGGCGCGTGTGCTTGTGATAAAGGGGTATTCACCACGGGTTATCACATGGTTGGGCCTGTGGATAAGGTAATTAAGGAAATCGACCCGGACGCGATAATTGCATACGTACCCGGGTGTCCGCCTAAGCCGGAGGCGATGATATCCGGCGTGGTTAAGGCTTTGTCGGCTCTATAGTAAATGGATATGAATCAGCAGGAACTTGACAAAAAGCTGACTGAAATAAAAGACAAGGTAACCTCGGTCGAGCAGCCGACGGACAAAAGGATTTTTCTGTCGTGCGAGGCGGAGAATTCTTACGCCGTCAACAAGTTTCTCTTCGAGGACGTCGGTGCCAGATTTGTGATTGCCACCGGCATAGATTCGGATGACTGCTTCGAGGTGCTGTATCATTACTCCTATGACCAGACCGGCTGTGTAATTACGGTCAAGGCGTATATTCGTAACCGGGACAATCCTGCGATTGAATCAATAACTTCGATTCTTCCCGGTGCCGAGTGGATAGAACGTGAGATGCACGACCTTTTGGGGATTGATTTTAAGGGTCATCCGAATCTTCGCCGGCTGATTCTGTCGGATGATTGGCCGGAGGGTGTTTATCCGCTTAGGAAAGATGTAAAAAAATGAAAAAGACGTTGAAAAAACCGATACTTGCGGTCGGGCCGTTTCATCCGCTACAGGAAGAGATGGAATTTTTCCAGCTCACCGTGGATGGTGAGATAGTAACCGACATAGATATGAGGATATCTTATAACCATCGGGGCATAGAGAAAATCAGCGAATCGCTTCAGTTCGACCAGGTTCCGTATCTGGTATCCCGCATTTGCGGCATATGCTCGGCGTCTCATCCACTTGCTTACGTGCAGGCGGTGGAGGAGCTTGCGGGCATCGAATTGCCGGAGCGGGCGCTTTATGTGCGGACGATAATCAACGAGCTTGAGCGAATTCACAGCCACGTACTGTGGGCGGGTCTTGCCGGTCATTTCATAGGTTATGACACGGTCTTCATGTGGGCATGGAAATATCGTGAGCCTGTGCTCGACCTGCTCGAGGCAATAACCGGTAATCGCAATAACTACGGTAACGTGAAGGTGGGCGGGTGCAGGGAGGATATTCCGGACGAGATGGTCCCTAAAATTTTGCAGGACATGGATGAAATCGAAACGAAGATGAACATGCTAATAAAGGCGGTGTTTGACGACCCGGTGCTTGGTGCAAGGCTGAAGGGCGTTGGTGTTTTGAGCAATGAGGATGCAATCAGTTACGCCGTAACCGGCCCGACGGCGAGGGCGAGCGGCGTGGCTATCGACGTTCGCAGGGACGACCCCTATGCGTTGTACGGCGACCTGGAATGGAATGTCGTCAGCGAGCCTGCGGGCGACGTTTTCGCGAAGGTAGTGGTTCGACTCGTTGAGGTTCTGGAGGCAATCAAGATAATTCGTCAGGCGGCGGATAAGCTGCCTAAAGGTCCGGTTGCGGTTGAGGTCAAAGAGATACCGGCCGGCGAGGCGGTTGGTCATGTGGAGGCGCCGCGGGGCGAGACCTTCCATTACGTTAGAAGCGACGGCGGCAACAGGCCGGTCCGGCACAAGGTGCGGGCGCCCAGCTATGTTAACGTCCCTTCTTTCAAGGCTTCGTGCATCGGCGAGCACATTGCCGACGTTACTATTACACTGGCCTCGGTGGACCCGTGCTATAGCTGTACCGAGCGGATGGCTGTCGTGGACAAAAACAACAGGTTTGTGCATGATTATGATGCACTGCTGCGGATGAGCAGGGAGAGAACACAAAAAATGAGAGACGAATTTGGTATCCGTGAGACAAAAGCAATGGAGGAATTAAGGCTTGGATAGTATTCTGCTTTATGCAATTTTTCTGCCTCTTACGGTTGGCTTTGTTCTGCTTTTTACGCCGAACAGGCTTCGTTTGCTGTCGAAATTTGCGGCGG
>CAZGGE010000123.1:2231-9435 GCA_964524285.1 uncultured Pirellulales bacterium | reverse complement strand
CAGATTCGGCGCGATTAGATGGGAGTACACACCAATAGACCGGCACGGACAAGCGGGAACACCCGTGGAGGCCGGCTGGGACCTTACACAGAACAGGCCTCAATAACACCGCTATCTCAACCTGGCTGCTTGTGAAATTGCACTGCGATAAACTCACAAGGAGCGAAAATGCGAAAAAAAAGAGCGGAACTCATAACCTGTTTTTCTTTGACAGCATTAATGGTTTGCCGGTTGGTATCGGCTGAAAACATTGACCCCTGTAACACGGGCCGCCAATACGCCTACGGTGAAAATATCGGATGGGTGAACTTCGAGCCTGACATTGTCGACCCCCAGGCAGGGGCGACCATAACCGATGTAAACGTAACCGGCTTTATCTGGGCTGAAAATATCGGATGGATAAACCTGAACCCCAACGACGATGACCCCAATACCGGCATAAACAACGACGGAACGGGAAAGCTTTCCGGATGGGCATGGGCAGAAAACGTAGGCTGGATTAGCTTCTCCTGCACAAACACCAATAGCTGCAATACCGTAAACTACGGCGTTACAATCGACGACCAGGGTGAATTCAAAGGCTGGGCATGGGCTGAAAATATCGGATGGATTCACCTCAAATCGAGCACTGAACCTCTTTATGGTGTTCGTACTTCATGGGTAACAACCTGCGAGGTCGGCTACGACGATTTGGATAAGTTCGTCGAATCGTGGCTGATGACCGGCTGCGACCTGCCGGCAGACCTTAACCATACCTCGGAAGTTGATTTCAACGACTATGCGCTTCTCGCTGAAAATTGGCTCGATAAGTGCCCGCCGGGCTGGCCTCTCAGGTAAATAAAGTTGATGAATACTTCTTTACAACTGAGAATTTGAAACGCACGGAAAAAAGGGGCTTTTTACATTGACTCAATGACCCGTCCACATTAACCTGTGGAGCAGGGTTGCTCAGGTAATATATGCTTTTTTGGAGCATTACTTCAATGAAAACCAGTTTGACACATCTCGATAAGCTGGAGAATCAGAGCATTTTTATCATAAGAGAGGCCTACAGCCAATTCAGGGATGTCGCAATGCTGTGGTCTATAGGTAAGGACTCCACTACACTGCTCTGGCTGGTCAGAAAGGCCTTTTTCGGACAGATTCCTTTTCCCGTGCTTCACATAGATACCGGCTACAAATTCAAAGACATATACGAGTTTCGTAACAAATATGCCGGTCTCTGGAACCTTAACCTGATTGTTGCAAGAAACGAAGATGCCATTAACAAAGGCATGGGCCCGGAAAAGGGAAAGTTCAAATGCTGCAACGAACTGAAAACGCTCGCCCTCAAGCAGGCAATCGCAAGGCATGGTTTCAAGGCACTTTACCTCGGCATAAGACGCGACGAACACGGAATTCGCGCCAAAGAGCGAGTTTTCAGTCCGCGTGATGAGGATTTTGAATGGGATTATAAAAACCAGCCTCCCGAACTATGGGACCAGTACAAGACAAAAGCTGCTGAAGAAGAGCACCTCCGTATACACCCCCTGCTGGGCTGGCGTGAGCTTGACGTCTGGGAATATGTAAAACGAGAAAATATACCCGTCGTCGAACTTTATTTCGCAAAAGACGGCAAACGATACAGAAGCATCGGATGCGAAACATGCTGTAATCCCGTTGAATCGAATGCTGACACAATAGATAAAGTCGTCGAGGAACTGAGAACTTCCAAAGTAGCAGAACGCAGCGGCAGGGCACAGGACAAGGAAGATGACTACATGATGCAGAAGCTGCGCTCGCTCGGCTATATGTAAGACCGCAGACGGCAAAATCAAAATACCGCAACAATTAATCGGAGCGTATCAATGAGTGAACTTGACGTGCTCAGCTTTGTAATAGTCGGCCACGTGGACCATGGAAAGTCCACCCTCATAGGCAGGCTGCTTTACGATACTCAATCCCTGCCCCCGGATAAAATCGAAGAGGTAAAAAAAGCATCACAGCTACAAGGCAAAAAGACTGAATTTGCATACCTGCTCGACCACCTCGAGGAAGAAAGAAAACAGGGCGTAACGATTGATACCACACAGGTGTTCTTCAGCACGCCGAGCCGGCGATACGTAATAATCGATGCTCCGGGGCACGTCGAGTTTGTAAAAAATATGATTACCGGAGCCTCCCAGGCTGAGGCCGCCGTCCTCATCGTCGACGCTGACGAGGGAGTACAGGAACAAACTAAAAGACATTCTTATATGCTCGCCCTGCTCGGTATGAAGCAGGTGCTGGTCGTACTCAACAAGATGGACCTTGTTGATTATTCGAGCGAAAGATTTAATGCCGTCCGCCGGGATGTTGAAAAGTGGCTCAACTCTATAAACGTTGAACCTCTCAAATATGTACCTATATCAGCCTTGCAGGGCGACAATATTGCTGAAAAATCCGCCGCCATGAACTGGTACGCCGGCCCAACATTCCTGGAAAGCCTTGACTCTTTACACAACAAAATGTTGGCCGAAAATAAATCCCTGCTCTTTCCGGTGCAGGCTGTTTACAAGGTCGGCGACAAGCGAATAAACGTCGGTAGAGTGGAAGCAGGAACAATAAAACAGGGTGATAATATAAAAATTCTGCCCCGAGGCCGCAATTCCACCGTCAGGTCGATTGAAAAATTTCTCGAAAATAGAGAACATGCTATCGCCGGGGAAAGCATTGGATTTACCACCACGGATTCGGTATTCCTTGACCGCGGGGACGTGGTTTGCCTTGAAGATAACGAGCCGAGAGTAACAGATAAACTTGACGCCAGTATCTTCTGGATGAGCACAAAAGGTTTCGATAAAAATACCGAAAAGCTTACCCTCAGATGTGCAACACAGGAAACTAACTGCAGAGTAGAAAAAATTGAAAAAAGAATTGATTCTTCAACCCTCAAAGTTATCGAGAACAATGCCGACAAAATTCAAAACCTCGAGGTAGCAGAGGTCGAAATAAAAACAAAAAAACCAGTATCAATAAAAGACTTCAATGATGTTGAAGAACTGGGCAGGTTCGTACTGGTAAGGGATGAGAATATTTGTGCAGGCGGGATTATAACCACTGTGGACTAAAACTATGAGTGACAAACGAACAGTAATAATAGGCCTGGATGGTGTTCCGTTCGAAATGATAGAAAATTTTGCGAGGGACGGTGTGATGCCAAACATGGCCGAGGTCATAGGCGATGGAGTCTTTAGACGCATGGAGTCCACCATCCCTGAGATTTCATCGGTTGCGTGGTCCTCTATGATAACCGGAGCAAATCCCGGAAGACACGGTATATTTGGCTTTACCGATTTGTTCGACAACACCTACAAGCTCCGCTTTCCAAACTACAGGGACCTGAGAGCCGAGGCTTTCTGGGACCAGTGGAAGCAAAAGTGCGTGATAATCAACGTGCCCTCAACTTATCCGGTACGACAAATGAATGGCGTCCATATCTCCGGATTTGTCTCAATTGACTTCGACAGAAGTGTCTATCCGGAATCTCTCAAACAAACCTTGAAATCGCTCGACTATCGACTTGATGTTGATTCGGACAAGGCACATAAATCGATGGAGCTTTTCCTTTCGGACCTGAAGAAAACTCTGGAGGCACGAATAGCTGCATACGAATACTTGTGGACAGAAGCCGATTGGCAAACCTTCATGCTTGTCTTTACAGGAACCGACAGACTCATGCATTTTCTCTGGGATGCGTATGAGGATGAAAAACATAAGTACCACACTCAATTCCTCGATCACTTCAATAGAATAGACCAGACAATAGGAGAAATCCTTAAAAGAATAAGCACCAAAGACCGCCTACTCATGCTCTCCGACCATGGCTTTGAAAGACTCGACAGCGACGTCTATATCAGCCATCTCCTCAAAGAGCAGGGTTATCTGCGGTTCAAAGCCGGAGAACCTCCCGTCTTAAACAACATAAGCGACCAGACACAAGCATTCCTGCTTGACCCTGCAAGAATATACATAAATTATAAAGACAAATTCCCCTGCGGCTCGGTCGACCAGTCTGAGGGAGAAAACATCCTGAACAACCTTGAAGATTTGTTCTCGTCCCTTGAACTTGACGGCAAAAAGGTTATCAAAGATATTCACCGCAAACAGCAGATTTACTCAGGACCATTTATGGACAAGGCCCCGGATATGGTCCTCGTGGCCGAGAAGGGATTCAACCTGAAAGCAAATCCAAAGGCCGAAATACTTGCCGACAAAGGAATTTTTACCGGCAAACATACACAGGACACTGCATTTCTCGCCGTAAGAGGCGTAGAAGAACAGTTTATCCCGCAAACCCCTGAAGTCTCGGATGTCAGGGCAATCCTCGAAAAATAACCCCGACCTGACAAGCATGTAGCGCAAGCGACACGATAATATGCTATTCGTAACAAATCGGCGTTTCGCCAACGCAATTGATTATTAAAGACATCGGCTGGTCAATATGTTTTTGGTGATAAACCATTAAATCCAGTTATTTGAAAAGCGTGAATTACAATTTAACAACGGGGACAAAAATGATAAAAGAACTCGTATTAAAAAACAGAAGTTGCAGAAGATTCTTCCAGGGCCAGCCTGTAAAACACCAGGCACTCCTCGAGCTTGTCGACCTCGCCAGACTCTCAGCCTCCGCAGCAAACCTCCAACCTTTGAAATACATACTTTCATCAAGCCCGGAAAAAAACCGGAAGATTTTTCCACACCTCGCCTGGGCGGGATACCTGAAAGAATGGCACGGCCCTGCCGAAGGCGAAAAACCAGCCGCATACATTATCATAATCGGCGACACACGAATAACAAAATCATTCGGGTGCGACCATGGAATAGCAGCTCAAAGCATTCTCCTCGGCGCTGCCGAAAAAGGCTTGGCCGGATGTATCATTGGCTCCGTAGAAAGAGAAAAACTGCGACGCCAACTCCGAATACCCGCACAGTATCAGATTCTGCTCGTTATCGCCGTCGGCAAACCACGGGAAAAAATCGTTCTCGAAGACGTCGGCGCCGACGAAAACATACAATACTGGCGAGACTCGGACCAAGCACACCACGTACCAAAAAGAACCTTAAAGCAAATTATTATCGATTAAAAATTTCAAAAGTTCGCCCATGCCATCAGTTTCAATCATCGGTCAGCCTGATAACGTATGATATTTTTCGCACAAAGTTATTAGACGTATAAAAAAGTCTCTAATCTGGTCGATGTTTGAGAAGTTGCAAAAACAATTTTATGGCCAGATTGGAAAACCTGATATGACAGCGCTATGAGAATTCTGTATTTTTTGCTTTTGCCCTTTTCTTGTGCTGGCATACGAAGCTTCATTATGCTCCTGGTAATAGCTACAAATATACACTTTATGTTTCAATGCGTAAGTATATTTCTGTCATATCTTCCACGCCGGCATGTTCGCAGCATTTGCAACCTGCTCCAGCGTTATCTGCGGATTTTTCCCCCATGAGCCGATTTGTGTCTGGTCAGCTAAAAAATACATCGCCAATCTGGAGGCAAGCCAGTGTCGTATCAAACTCGTATAAGTGCGAACCTCAAAAGCTCCGAAACCGCATTCCTGCTTGGCACGTTCAAACTTCTTCTCAGCACGCCATCGGCAAAAAGCGATTTCCAGCAATGTTGCGAACCGCCAGGCCGCCTGTCAAAGCAATACAAGATTCTTGAGCAAATTTAGCGCTGTCATAATAAAGATGCCATATTAATAAAAGTACCCGACCTAATCTCTTATGGCTTCTGACTAACTGGAGTAGGGGTTGGATTTTAGCAGTCGGATGTCCGGATTTTTATAAGTTAGCTTTCTTATCAGGGTTTTTCATTTTACTAACCGAGGGCCACATCAAGAATCATCATTACAAGAAATCCGAATATGGTTGCGAAGGTAGCCAAATCGGTGTTGTTGTTTCGCTGGGATTCAGGGATAACCTCCTCAATTACTACGAAAACCATAGCGCCGGCGGCGAACGACAATGCGTATGGGAGCAAAGGTCTGGCCGACAGTACAGCGGCTGCACCAATAACGGCGGCGGCAGGTTCGACAACAGCGGACAACTGGCCATACCAAAAGCATTTTAGAGGTGAGATACCTTCTCGTCGTAGAGGTACGGATACTGCAAAACCTTCGGGGAAATTCTGGATTCCAATTCCTATTGCCAAAGCAACGGCGGCGGGCAAAGTGGCAGAAGGCAGTTCTCCAGCGACGGCTCCAAATGCTACGCCGACAGCGAGTCCTTCAGGTATATTGTGTAGAGTTATTGCGGTAACAAGCAATGTACTTCTTCGCCAGGAAGTATTTATTCCTTCGGCCTCTTTCATGGGATAGCCTATATGAAGATGAGGTAGAATTTTGTCAATCAGGCGGAGGCATATTGTACCCAGCAGAAAACCGATTGCGGCCGGCATCCAGGCAGCGATGCTGTGATCCTGCGACATCTCAATAGCGGGAGCTAGCAATGACCAAAAAGCGGCAGCGAGCATAACGCCGCCGGCGAAACCGAGCATGGAATCGAGGAATTTCCGGTTTACTTTTTTAGTGGTGAAAACCACAGCCGCTCCTGCGGCGGTAACGGACCATGTAAAGATTCCTGCGATGAGAGCCTGAAGAACAGGATGAAAATTTTCAATCCAGTCTAACATGTTAACCTTGTGTCATATGATGTATTCTGTTTTGAACGGCGATTAAGTTATGCAACTGCAAACCGGATTATAATCCGTTAAAGCAGGCAGGTCTACAAGGAATGGTATGTACTGCGGATTTTGAGAGGTGCCGGCGGGGGACAGAATTTGCTTGACCCCGGGAGAGAAATTATGCTAAAATTATTGGTGTTTTGCGGAGCAAATCGTTTTTTTAATCGTTTTATGGTTAATCATAAAGGAGAGGGAGTTTTTATGAAGATTCTGGTTTATCGGTTCAGCTTTATTTCAATCATTTTTCTTACAGGTCTTTGCGGGGCAACTACCTGGGTCGAACCTCATACGGGTATCTGGTCAGACAATGACAACTGGTCGTCGGGAGTTCCCGGCTCCGGCACGCCGGCCTACATAAATAACGGAGGGGTCGCAAAAATTTATGTTTACAATCCGGTGGCACAATGCAGGGATTTATATTTAGGATATGACGGGACTGAGTCAGGTTCTGTCGACGTTGCAGGCGGGAGCTTGACAATTTATCAAAAACTGTAT
>CAZGGE010000123.1:0-2221 GCA_964524285.1 uncultured Pirellulales bacterium | reverse complement strand
GAGGGGTCAGGCAGTTTGGACATATACGGTAACGGCAGTTGCACGTATACGGGAAATGAATTTGTCATCGGCAGGCATGGTGGAAGTTCGGGCGTTATTACAGTGAGCGGTGCCGAATCAAGTTTAACAGTGAGCTATTATTCGAACACAAATGTGGGTTTTGACGGTGATGGAGTACTTACAATAGAAAACGGGGGACAGGTAAATGCCAAGAACGTTTATATTGATATTAGAGAGCCCGGCGCGGCACCGGGTTCAGGCTCAGGCAGGGTTACCGTTGACGGTGTTGATTCGAAACTTCTTACAGGCAGCAATAATTACATTCATGTCGGCAATGACAGCAACGGGATACTGGAGGTTAAAAATTCAGGTTACGTTTCCACCAAGGGCGTTAACGTCGGGCTTATGGACGGCTACGGGAGGGTGCGGATAAAAAGCGGGGGACAGATAAGCAGTAACTGGGGCGACATTAGACACGGTGAAGTTGCGGTCGACGGTAATGATTCGAAGTGGACGATGGAAAGTTACATCATAGTTGGTGATTCAAACGAAGCCGGGCTTGAAATCACAAACGGGGGCGCGGTTATCTGCAACGACAGCGCTTCAGCAAATAATTATATCGGTTTCGGCAGCAGTGACGGCAACGGGGTTGTGGACGTCGATGGAAATGACTCGTTTTTTATGACCGATTATATACTGCATATAGGCTATAGCGGTGCCGACGGGGAGTTGAGGATTACCGGGGGGGCAGACGTCAATACAAACAATTGTTACATGGCCGATGACGATGCGGGCGATGTTGCAAAAGTCGTAGTTGACGGCAACAGCTCGACGTGGACCCTGAACCAGGGGCTTAGAATGGGCTATGCTGGTAAGGCTACGATGGAAATAAAAAACGAAGGTTTAGTAAGCATTGGCAGCGTTTATGGATTGAGGATATACGGCTCCAGCACAGATAACTTTATAAACATGAAGACAGGGGGGAGACTTGCGCTGGAGGGAGCTGCCGCCGACTCTTTAGAAGACTTTCTGAATCTTATCAGCGGCAGTGATGCAATTAATTACTGGAATGATGCGAACTCAACCTGGGACAGCATAACCGAAGCCACCCGGGACATTGAGTACACTCTCGAATATCAAAAGGAGGGAGAGCTTAAAGGTTATACAATATTGACGGTTTATGCTCCGGATTGTTTGTTTGAGCCGGATATCGATAAAGACGGAGACGTTGATTTCGAGGATTATTCTGTTCTTGCCGACCACTGGCAGGAAAGTGGATGTGCAGACAGCAACTGGTGTGATGGCGGGGATACGGACCATTCGGGTGAGGTTGACAGCAAAGACCTGGAGGCTTTTATGGATAGGTGGCTGGAGGGAGTTGAGCTTCCGGACCCCTGTATCGTTGACCCGTGCGGGATGGTCTGGGTCGATATAAACGACCCTGGTGTAAGCGGCCATGAAGGTTTCAAGGGCAAGATGAGCAAGTACGAAACGACCAATGGACAGTATGCAGAGTTTCTTACTGCCGCACTTGCTTCTGGGGATATATATGTTGACAGCAATACGGTCTATGGCGCTGACGGGAACAATACAGGCGGCGATTTTGTTGACCAGCTCTATTATTATGTTTTCCCGGAGCCCTTTGCGCGATGGCCGATATATTATGATGATGCCAACGGCGTTTTCAGTGTTGGAACACGCGACTGTAATGATATGAGCGACCACCCGGTTACGAGGGTAAACTGGTATGGAGCCAGGGCGTTTGCAAACTATTACGGTTATAACCTGCCGACCGAGTGGGAGTGGCTTGCGGTGGCAGACTATGACGGTACATACAGCTACGGCTGTGGAACGGATATAGATCCGAACAAAGCGAATTACGATAAAGATAATCCTCTTGAGCTTTCGGAATATCCTTATACGACCCCGGTAAGTTATTATGAAACAGGGGGCCGGCCGGGGCCTTTCGGCTATGGATTGTGTGATTTGGCTGGTAATGCGTGGGAATGGACCGACAGTTGGGAAACAAGTGCGGAGGAAAGACGTGTTCTTTGCGGCGGCAGCTGGATTGGGAGTGAGTCTTGGTGTGCATTCCCCAGCCGGTTTTCTACCGACCCGAACGGCATGGGGGACCATATGGGTTTTCGTGTCTGTCGTTGAGGGCGGTTAACCCGTATTTCTCACAGGCTCTGATTTGAGTCGTTTTTTGCGATAAGTGGAG
>CAZGGE010000122.1:0-9689 GCA_964524285.1 uncultured Pirellulales bacterium | reverse complement strand
CTGGCTCGGAGTCGGAGCTGCTGACCCTATCGCAAAACTCGACGTACGAGGAAAAGCTCACTTCTCACAAAAAGTCGGCATCAACACCACAACACCCGCACACGAACTCGACGTCGCCGGTACCATAAGCGCTACAGAACTTTGCCTCAACGGCGACTGCCGCTCAGGCTGGCCCAGCGGTGCAGATGCATGGACCGTCGCAGGTGACGACATGTACACCACCCTCGCAGGAAACGTTGGAATCGGAACCACAAACCCACTTGCAAAACTCCATGTCGATGTTTCCGGGCCGAACGCTCCGTTTCGGGCCAGACTCAACGGCCTTACAAAACTCATAGTAAATGCCGACGGAAGGGTCGGTATTGCCACTCCTGTACCTCAATCCCAGCTCGATATAAGAGGTGGTGCTGTCAGAATCTGGGATGGAGACGCATCTGTCAACCATGCAACTGGTATTGGTGATCTTTATGTCGAGCACAACTTAGAGATTGACGGCACATTGGCGGCCGCTCAGTCGATTACTCATGCCGGCGATGGAGATACTTTCCTCAGTTTTTATACTGACCGTCTCCAGGCCAGTGTCGGAGGCGAAATCCTTCTCGATCTCTACGAAGGTACTCGGGATACAGTTAAACTTGGAGACGGAGGAAACGTCAATATCAACCTGAATGATGACTTGTACATCGATGGCAACTACGGTTCTGTCGGTATAGGCACAACTTCACCAGAACAAAAACTCCACGTCGAAGGCGACGTATATGTTGCTGGCAAAATGGGCATCGGAATCTCACCCAGCAATTACTACGGCCTTCAGGCCAACGGCTCTATAAAAGCCCACAACAACCTCATTGCAGAAGATGACGTTTATATCCTCGGCATGGATTCTTCATCGAGCGGAGTAACCGTCAGGTTGCACGATGACAAACTCGTCAAATACACCAGCTCAAAAAGATACAAACAAGACATCCGGCCCCTCACAGACGACTTCAACAAAATCCTCCAGGCCGCACCCAAATCCTTCACCGATAAACTCTCCGGCAAACGGGAAATTGGATACATCGCCGAAGAATTCGACTTGCTCGGCCTCAACAACCTCGTTATTTACGACAAACAGGGAAGACCGGAAGCACTGAAGTATGAAATGGTTTCTCTATATCTGCTCGAAGTCGTAAAGCAGCAGGTTAAGCAAATGGAAAATTTAAAAGCTCAAAACCAGTTATTGAACCAGAAACTCGAATCAAAAAACCGCTCCCTCGAAAAGCGAATCGAAACTATCGAAAAAGCTTTGGCCAACGTAAAAGTCCCGCCGACTACGGAGGCAAGATGACCATGACTGACAAAACCAATAGCAAAAACTCTCGTAAATCGGCGTCTACTGTCTGCACAATTTTTCTGTTCCTCGCATTTTGTACAACTGCAGCGGGCAATGACTACAATATCACGTGGTACACGATTGATGGAGGCGGCGGAACAAGTTCCGGCGGGAGCTTTAAACTCGAAGGAACCGTAGGCCAACATGATGCAGCATACTCACAAGGTCCACAATACAAACTCTACGGCGGATTCTGGCCCCAAGGATATCTCTGCCTCATAAATTTCGACGACTACGCACGATTCGCCGACTATTGGCTCCAATCCGGAACCCATATGCCCGCAGACCTATACCCCGATGATTTCGTCGACGAATACGATTTAATGCTATTCGCCGACCATTGGCTCTGCATCTGCCCGGAAAACTGGCCCCTCAGGTAATTCCTCGCTTTTCATCCGCCGCCCCATAAGAACAATTCCAAAGCAACGCCAACACCGACTTCTCCACCCACCATCACCTCCACAACTGTTCGCGCCGAATTGCATAAAAATTATCGCCCTTTACATCTCCCCACTGATATAATGAACCTGGTCGCCGCCGCCTTGCAACAACAGGCAAAATACACATAATGTCCGTTTGAGAACATATATAATGAACGAAACAAACACAAAAACAAAAGGCCAAATCGCTTGCCAAACCGACACTCACCATCAACTACCCTGCCGCCCGGATGCCCTCCCAGCAAACCGCCGGCTCAGCGACTGCTGTACGGAAAAAAACTTTGCCACTTGCCGCCCAATATTCGTGGAATAAAATATGAAGCTGAAAAGAGATTTGGGCTTATTGCATGTCTTCTGCATCGCCTCCGGTGCAATGATAAGCTCTGGTATATTCATATTGCCAGGACTTGCTTACTCCGAAGCCGGACCTGCAGTGATAGTCTGCTATTTTCTGGCCGGACTGCTCTCAATTCCGGGAATGATGAGCCTCGCTGAAATGACAACCGCCATGCCTAAAGCCGGCGGCGATTGCTTCACCATCATTCGTAGTATGGGGCCAAGTGTGGGCACCGTCGCAGGTTTGCTTAGCTGGTTCTCATTGTCCATGAAAAGTGCCTTTGCTCTTATCGGCGTCTCTGTTTTCACCGCCTTGCTTGTTGACCTGAACGTACACGTTATTGCCGTTCTCTTCGGTCTAATCTTCCTTTTAATCAACCTGACCGGTATAAAGCAGGCAGGCAGAACTCAGGTTGTTATGGTGGTCGCACTGCTGTGCCTCATGATCCTGTACATTATTATAGGACTGCCCGCCGTAAAAATAGAAAATTTCTCTCCTTTTATGCCCAAGGGACCGGCGTCTCTCTTCTTTACCATCGGCTTCGTATTCGTTTCATACGCCGGACTCTTGAAAATCGCCAGCGTTGCGGAAGAAATCGAAAATCCCGCCAGGAACATACCACTCGGCATGATACTTTCCCTTTTGGTGGCCAGCGTCCTTTATACGTTTATGGTTTTTGTAACCACAGGCGTGCTCGAGCCAGACAAACTCAGTCGGTCTCTTACCCCTGTTTCGGATGGCGCAGAAGCTATCATGGGGCCCGCCGGAAAAATAGCTTTGAGTATTGCAGCCGTCTTCGCGTTTTTATCAACCGCTAATGCCGGAATTATGACCGCCGCAAGATCGCTCATACCATTGAGTGAGGATAAATTATTGCCCTCCTTCTTCGGCAAAATCAATCTAAAATTCAAAACCCCGCATTATGCCCTCCTGATAACAGGTATATTTATTATTATTTCTCTGTTCCTGAAGCTCAAAATACTCGTAGAAGCCGCTTCCGTAGTGCTGATACTTACAAATCTGCTGGCATGTACCTCCGTAATAATATTAAGAGAAAGCCGCCTGCATAATTACCAGCCAAGGTTTCGAACTCCCTTATATCCCTGGCTGCAGGTATTCGGAATCGTTGGCTTCGGCTTCTTAATCATCGAAATGGGCAAGGGAGCACTCCTTATAAGCTGCTTACTCATAATTTTGGCAACCTTTGTCTACTGGTTCTACGGACGAATCAGAACAAACCGGGAATATGCCCTGCTTCATCTTATCGAAAGGATTACCGCAAAGGAACTTACCACTTATTCCCTCGAATCAGAACTGCGCGATATCATCAGAGAAAGGGACGACATAACAAGGGATAGATTTGACCGGGTAATCGAAAAATGCCAGGTAATGGATATACACGAACATCTACTCGTCAACGAATTCTTTGAAAAAGTTGCGAACACCTTGTCGAGGCGACTGAAAATAGAACCTTCTACTCTCTCTAATTTGCTCATTAAAAGAGAAAGGGAAACAAGCACCGTCATAAATCACAATCTGGCAATACCACATATTATTGTCGACGGCGAAAAAACCTTCGAAATCCTTCTTGCTCGTGCAGGAAACAGTATCAGATTCTCAGATGAGAATCCTGACGTGAAAATCGTCTTTGTTCTTGTGGGAACAAGAGATGAAAGAAATTTCCACTTACGTGCACTCTCGGCAATTGCACAAATTGTCCAAAACCCCGACTTTGAGAAAAAGTGGATGGCTGCAAGAAACGAACGCGCACTTCGTGACATTGTTCTCCTCGGAACTCGTCAGCGCGGTTAAACCGCTTGTCGCTTCCTCTATTTATCACTACCGGAATTAATCTTCTTCCGATTCCGCACGACCCCGTAAACACCCCGAAAACAACATAAACAATTATTATCGGCTGCCTCACCATTACCGCCGCCCCCGCAAGAACAATACTCAAATCCAAAAGAAAATCCTGCATCCGCTATCCTAAATAAAGTCTGAAAAGCCAGCTCCTTCAACAACCCCGATATCCTACAACCTCTCCCACTTCATAAGCCAGAGAAAACTCCATCGCCTTTATTCCTCTACGCGACCGGAATTTCTCCTGTTGGATGAAAAATCTTTACTGCTTTGACTCCTGTTTATGTATACGCTGCATATCTCGAAACGGCAGGTTCGCTCAGGTGTAACAAATTGTTATAAGCTTATTTTTCTACTGGATTAACAATTCGTCCAATAAATAAAATACTTCCTGTTTGATTTTCGCGTATAACAAAAACAAAGGGATGGTCCGCTCGAAATATAAATAGTTTGCTCGCTGCTTTTCTGTCCATAATAACAGCCGTAGCTGCCGTAGCTTCCGTACCTTCTTCATTAACTTCTACGAAAGCCTTGTGGGCAACCTCGTTTATAAAAAGCTCTTTTGTGCCCTTCATTCCGGAAAAATCAGCCATCGATGGTGAAAAAGCACTCGGCATTCCCATCTCGCTCAGCATTTTTGATAATTCGAATTCACAGGTAGTTTTAAACTTTGGAATACTTACAAATACTTCTGACTTGTCCGAATTTGAAAGCTTATTCAGCCAGTCTTTCACATTGTCATTGCTTAAATTCCTTTCAAACTCCGCCAGGCCGCCAACTTCTTTTGGTAGAAAGATAACCATCGATACATCATTGCCTTCATAAGGCAGATCAATAGCTCTGAAGTTGTCAAATTTTTTCAGTTTGAACTTTGATGTTTGATTCATCATTGAAACTTGTATGGCTTCATCAGTCGTAATACAAAAATCAGCGTCTATCGTTCCTTTTTTGTCAAACTGACTCATCCAGTTGCCTTTGAAATAAATTGCGTTGCAAAGAACTAATGTTGTAAGCCTGTCGATCATCAATGGTTTAATTAAATCCTTGATTTTCTGCTGTGTTTTATCTTCCACCCAAAGATTTATGGTTTTCCGTGCCGCTTCGGTTTTTGTTGCAAAATCAACATAATGTAAACCGGCACCATAGTATTCTTTATTCAAATCCAAAAAACTGTCCAGGAACTTATCACCTTCCTGGGCCCATAATGAATTGGCTAAGCTTAGTTTAATATGACCCTTGTCCTGGATGGTATTCAAATTTGATTGTAGCTCTGAGAACGAAGAATGTAATAACTCCTGCCCCGGAATAAAATGCAGGACCTTGACCATCTCTTTTTCCGTTTGGCCACGCGATCCGGCATAAGTCATCGCAAGTGCTGTGGAAAGACTGTACGGTGAGAAAAATATATTTCCCTTTTTGCTTTTGATCTTTTGATATAAATCGAAACTGAATTTGCTGTTACCTTCAACTAATGCTTGTAGATAAGTGGCTTCTCTTGATATTTCTTCTTCGTATTTTTTCTGGCGCTTAAGGGATTCCATCGCCCACTTCGCTTTATTGGCCACTGCGGGATGTTTGCTCTCAAGACATTGTTCGAGTTCCATCTCGAATTCATACAGGCCCAGATATCTGGCCATTGATGCTGCGTATGCGTGGGTACATCCATCATCAGGTTTTTTGAGCATATTCAGTACCACCCATGCAAGAGGCCTTAAATCCTCCTCTCCTGTGTGTAGAGGACGTATCAGAACCACTTCTGCTCTGCTCATATCCCGCCTCTTGAGAACATGCGATGAAACCAGATTCTCAACCGCCAATCCCGCCCAAATCCGAAGATTCCTGTTTGTTGATTCAAGAAATGGAAGAACCCATGGAATTGCCTCAATCTCACCGGTCGCTGCAAGGATTCTGAATGACTGCTTTTGTTTAGGTATATCTCCGGATAATAATTTCCGTACAGCTCCTGGATATTTTTTGCTTATCAGTAAACAATCGAGACCTGCAATGAACTCATCGAACTGTTTTTTCAGCACCGCCTCATCATACTTGGGCGGCTGTGCAACCTCTTGCTCATCATACTTGGGCGGCTGTGCAACCTCCTTGGCGAACAAGCTGGTACAGGCCATTATGATATATAGGCTTGTCGGCAAAATAGCGATTACTATTCTCATTCTCTGCCTCTTTTGTTAATGCAACAAATTATATTAATATGATTTGCAGTTAATAACCACTTGAATTGTTGCCTCTGCAAATGTTGCCGAATTTAAGGGGTCAGGTACTATTTCGGATAGGAATATTTATAATTATATTATAGCTTTTATCTTGCCCCTCACTGCATTTCACCAATCCGAGGAGACATAAATGAATTTTACAAAAACCCAATTTCATGCCCCTTTTACCGCCTCCTGCAATCTACAAACTTTGCCCGGTCTGACTAACATCTTAAAATTTATCATTGTAATACTCAGGCCGCCCGTCATCCGAGTCGTAACTCGTTGTTTCTATCGCATTTGCGTCAATCCTCACACGCTCGATTCGCTCAGCCTTACCATTATTGCCGTCCAATTCAACCACAATGCCGTTCATTCGAACATCTTCCGTTGCTATCTGAAAACGAAACGGCATCTGGGTCCTGAAAGACTTGATTACATTTTCCTTCGCGCGTCCAAGAACCGAATCGTGGGCACCGGTCATCCCGATATCGGTGATATAAGCAGTTCCTTTAGACAATATGCATTCGTCTGCCGTTACCACGTGCGTATGAGTCCCGAAAACACAGCTTACCCTCCCGTCAAGATAGTAACCCATAGAGACCTTTTCGCTGGTGGCCTCCGCGTGGAAATCAACGAATATCACGTCAGCCTTGCCCTGAAGCTGTCCAATCAGCCTGTCTGCCGCAGTATAGGGGCAGTCTGCCGGCTTCATAAAAATCCGCCCGATAATCGAAATCACCGCCACCACCGGCCCTTTATCCGTCTTATACATAGCCGATCCTCTGCCCGCCGCTGCCTCAGAAAAATTTGCAGGCCTCGATATGTCATCACTGGATTCAAGAACCTTGACTATATCCCGCTTGCGAAAGGTATGATCCCCCAGTGTTATAAGATTTACTCCGTATTTCAGCAGCTTATCATATATCTGAGGTGTAATGCCGGAACCACCTGCCGAATTCTCCGCATTTGCTATCACACAATCGACACCATTATCACGCACAAAAACCCTGAGCTTTTCAGCAAGGATGCGCCTGCCGGGTCGACCAACAATATCTCCTATGCACAGAACTTTCAGCTTCATCGAAAAACAAAACCATTACTAATAATGGGTATAAAAGCACCCTTTGAATTTATTCCAATCAGCTTGCCCTTGGAACGCTTACCTGGCGTATTCTATGCAACGAACCTCACGCAAAAGAGTAATCTGTATCTCGCCGGGATAGTCCATTTCGCTTTCAACCTTGTTGGCTATATCTCGAGCTATTTTCGTCGCCGATTCATCATCTACTTCGTCGGCACTTACAATAACCCTGATTTCTCGGCCGGCCTGTATCGCGTAAGCATTCTGAACTCCCGAAAAACCGCCAGCTATTTCCTCGAGCTTCTCAAGACGTTTTATGTAACGCTCGAGGGTCTCTCTGCGGGCGCCCGGACGGGACGCACTTATCGCATCCGCTGCGGATACCAAAGGAGTATAAGGATTATCCGGAGCAACGTCACCGTGATGGCCCGCTACGGCATTCAAAATAATCGGCGATTCGTTAAAACGCTTCAGGAAGTTGGCTCCTATTTCAGGATGACCGCCCTCGATTTCGTGATCCATCGCCTTGCCAATATCGTGAAGCAGACCTGCTCGTCGGGCTATCGCGCTATCAAGACCAAGCTCGTCGGCCATCACCTGGGCAAGAAAAGACACCTCAACGCTGTGACGAAGTACATTCTGACCGTAGCTCGTCCTAAAATGCAGAGCGCCAATAAGACTCAAAACCCTGTTGCTGAGCCGGCGAACATTTGTCTCTGTTGCTGCCTCCTTGCCGATTTGAAGCAGCTTTTGATTCACGTCTTTTTTGGTCTGGGCTATCAGACCTTCGATTCGCGAAGGATGTATCCGGCCGTCTTTGATAAGTCTTTCCATCGAGATGCGGGCAACCTCTCTGCGTACGGGATTGAATCCGCTAACCACAATCATCCCGGGCGTATCGTCGACGATTACGTCAACGCCTGTGGCTTTTTCGAATGCACGGATGTTTCTTCCTTCGCGGCCGATAATCCGGCCTTTCATGTCGTCATTGGGAATCTCAACGGTGGAAACTGTAACGTCGCAGGTGTGCTCAGCAGCGTAACGCTGAATAGCGGTACTGATAATCTCCCGCCCTTTTTCCTCGGCGGACTCATTCGTCTCGTCAAGTTTACGCTGAATCAACGATGACATCTCGTGCTCGCATTCATCTTCGAGCTGTTTGAGAAGCATCTCGCGGGCTTCATCCTTACTCAAGGCTGTTATTTTTAGCAGTTGGTTTTTCTGCTGAGCGATGAGCATGGAGACCTGTTTTTGCTTATGATCGATTTCGCTTTGCCGCGAGTTGAGGTCCTTATCACGTTTCTTCAGGCCTGCCTCGCGGTCCTGAAGATTACTCACCTGACGGTCAATGGCGTCCTCCCGCTTGCTCAGTCGCATTTCGATTTCGTGCAGTTCAGCGCGGGTCTTGCTGGTTTCGGCGTTGAATTCTTCACGTTTCTTTATGGTTTCGCCGGCTGCGTCCAGGCGAGCGGCCTTAATTATGTTCTCGGCCTCCCTTTTTGCCTCGTCAATCTGTTTCTGACGGTTTTCGCGGAATGTTTTTGCCTTCGAACGGGAAATCCGTTGATAAATTATGCTGGCAATGCACATACCAAGCGCAAAGCCGAAAATGGTAGCCAGCCAGGCAGGCGGCTGCCATGCGAGTAGTAGGGAATTCATCTCTCAGACCTTTCATTTGCACCTTCAAAGCATAGTTGGCCGGCAGAGAGTTAACAGTGGTAACAGGACGTGAAAGCCGCAAAGAACGAATTGTGATTAACGAAATCCCTTTGGCGTCAGCATAAAGAGGTCTATTCAGCAAGGTTGAAATTGTTGCTATGTAGTTCCCTTGATTGAGTTAAGACCTGTGTTTTCAATGCTTTACGTGATTTCATGCCAAAATTTTTACGCTTTTTTGATATTTGTCTTATAAACGGATTTCGCTTCACTATTCACCGCCGAAAGTTTATTTTCCGACGATGTCTTTGTAACTAACCGCCTTTTCAGCAAGGACTTACGACCCTGCTAAAATACCCGTTCCTCTCATAAGCCAGCTTAACCAAGTTAACACAATTTTACGGAACAAGCTTCAAGGATGTTCATTTTCTAAGTCGTTTTCATTTATATCATAGGTTAGTATCGGCAAATGGTCAAGAAAAAACAAATAAGAAGTTGCCGGTTTTTTTCCGGGCAGCGATAGGGCAGGCTTGTTTGTGAATTTTTGAGTAATGAGAGGGGTAAATGGGCGGTGTACCACGTGGGATACACCACTCGATGGCTTTGAACTTCGGTGCACCACGTGGGATACACCGCTCGACGGGTTTGATTGGGTTTGTTTGTAAATTTTTGAGTCGTTAGAGGGGGTAAATTGGGTTTGTCTGGGTTTGAATTGCGGTGCACCACGTTG
>CAZGGE010000121.1:977-9792 GCA_964524285.1 uncultured Pirellulales bacterium | reverse complement strand
TGAAGTAAGGGCAATTACAAAGGGGGGTTTGTTTGGTGGAGGTGAGATGGAAAAATATGCAGGAAAAACCTGAGAATAGTGACAAAGGTGTTATCTACGAGTACTTGAAACCTTTAATTCTCGCTGTTTTTTTTTGCAGATATGCTCACTATATATGGAATAAGAACAGAAGCTTGTTTTTTTACTTCCTGACCTGATAGTTGGTTCTTACGTGCCAATATGCCTTCGCCGTCTGGTAACATTGAAACAAGATTAATTAAATAATCGGATTTTACCGCGAAATTCACATTTTGCGGTATATTACCTGTATATAGGAAAAAAGCGGCTGCATTTAAGGAAGATACTACTATCCCAATAACATCGCCTTTTTGATCGAACAAGGGACCACCACTGTTACCAGGTTGAATGGGATTACTAATTTGAAACATACTGGCATTATCCTGAATGCCAGAAATTGATGAGATTATACCGGTGGACAACTTTACTGAAGTACCTAACACACTACCCATAGGATAACCGAGGGTGAAAACTTTCTCACCAGGGGTAATGTTTCGTGAATGTTCCAACGTATATGGTATGGATGAGCCATAAAGTGTTTTATAGTCAAAGTCTTTTAATTCAAGAATAACTAAGTCGTTATTGCTATCTTTTAGCAAAATTTGTGCCGAAAATTCCAAATCATTCTTTGGAAAAGAAACAGTTATGTCGGTTCGATTTTTAACAATATGATAATTTGTAGCCACATAACCACTTTTTGAAAATAGAAACCCGGTCCCTTGGCAATCAACAACATCTTCACGCTCTCTTTCTTTATCGATATTTCGAAATTCTTCAATTGCCTCCAATACGTTAGTATTATTTTGTTTTTTAGCGGCTGCATATGCTTTTTTACAGTAACGATCAGATAATCCTTTATCCTCATTGACGCCAAGGCCTATTTCATAGTAGACAGCTAAGCATAATAAGGGCTTAGCAAGCCCAGACTGAGCAGCTTTCTTGTACCAAAAAAAACTTTTTGTGGGCTTTTCTTTAAAATATTGCGCCAGAAATAGCATTGCAGGTACATATCCGCTTTGGGCCGCTTGTTTAGCTAACTTAATGAACTTAGCATTTTCATGGCAAATTCTGCTGGGCTCAATATTTTTGTTTATTCTATTCTGGACAGTTTTGTGTTGAGACAATTTGCCAGAGCGATTAATTCTGGAAACAGCTACCATAAATACAGCTTCACGGTTGCCAAGCTTTGCTGCTTTAGAATAATAATGTTCAGCTTTTGAAAAGTTTCCTTTTTGTCTGTAGATGTTTCCCAATTCACACATTGCTACGGTGTTACCGCGCCCCGCTGCTCTCAATAACCACTTGCGGCCTTCTTCTTGGTTCACATCAGTACCTATACCATTCCAATAGAAAAACCCAAGATTTCCCATTGACACTGGTTCTTTTTGTTTGGCGGCTTGTGAGTAATATTGAACAGCTTTTGTAATATCTTTTTTGACTCCAATTCCGAAATAGTAAAGAGAACCCAATATCCTTGCACTCATGGAATCACTATCTGCAACACCTTTTAACTCCGTTAAAGATTCTTGTACCAAGACGTTTGCTTTATTACAATCAAAAGATGTAAAGCAAAACTTTCTTAGTTTAGTTGAGTCATTGCCTATTATACAAGCGTACAAACCTTTCTCTTTAGCAGTTGTGGGATTTTCAAGTGATTGTTTTGCTTTTGAATATTGGCATTTAAGAAGATGTTTAGTAGCAATCCGTATTTTTAGACTTTCATGAATTCCTCCCGAGACTTTAGAATTAGGCCATAGTAAGAAGAACAAGACAAAAACAAAAATAACCTTTTTCATTGTTTAATAACCTTTCGGATTTAAACTATTCAGTTTGAATAAACTGAGCATTTGGTTGTACGGTATAATTCTAAACAAAGCTTTTGTCATTTATTATTAAACCTCTGATTTTAGAACTACGGGTGGATTACAATATTATAAATTTATTGTATTAGGTTTTTTATGGGAATCAAGGAGAAAAAGAGGAATTTTTTTGGGAGGGAGATTTCTGCCCTTCGGGATGGTATAATGCGCTGCAGTCGGAATGACGGCTCCGATGCATCGTGGTTTCGGTAAACGACACCTTCCCGATGTATCGGGATTTCGGTACAGGACACCTCAACAACGGGGTAAATCGGGTCTCCTCGCAATGAGGGCGGCATTTTTTAAGAAAGGTGTTGACTTTGCCGATTATAATTGTATATTGAATATATATGCAATGTCAGTACAATGGCAAGACATAAATGAATAATAAGAGGAATTGAAAATGGTGCGTAACGCAATTATACAGGCGAGGATAGATGAGGAGACGAAGGTGCGGGCACAGAAGATTCTGAACGCGCTGCATATATCAATGTCCGAGGCCATATCGATGTATCTGAGGCAGATTGTGTTTCACAGGGGCATTCCTTTCGATTTGCGGATTCCCAACGAGGTTACCGCTAAAACACTTCGTGAATCTGAAGAAGGAAAGGGGCTTCATGAGGTCGGCAGCGTTGATGAGTTGTTCGAGGAGCTTGATAAGTGAAGATAATTTACACGAGCAAATTCAAAAAGGATTACAAAAGGCTCGTGAAGCAGAACAAGGATATGAACCTGCTTAGGGAAGTTCTGGAAGTTCTGATTAAGGGGGGAGAAGCTTTCCGGCAAATATCAGGACCATAAGCTGGTCGGTCGATGGAGTAAACACAGGGAATGTCATTTACAAGCTGACTGGCTTTTAATCTACCGTGTTGAGGGTAATGAGCTTTTCCTGGAAAGGATGGGTTCGCATTCCGATTTGTTCAGATAGGGATGGATAATCAAGACTTTGATTTGTTCCGATTGGGTGGGGGATTCAATTTTGGGTTGCAAAGAGGGGGAATCGTTCGTAAAATCTTTTTTTATAGTAAGTTTGGGATTTTTGAGCAATTGAAGTGAGCTGGAGTAAGACGTGTTTGACTCGCTGACAGCAAAATTCAACTCGGTAGTGAAGTCGCTTTCGGGGCGTGGTCGGATTACGGAAGCCAACGTTGCGGATGCGGTGCGTGAGGTTCGAAAGGCTCTGCTGGAGGCGGACGTTAACTACAGTGTTGCAAAGGATTTTTGTAAAGACGTTAAGGATGCGGCAGTTGGAGCGGAGGTAATCAAGAGTCTTCATCCGGGTCAGGTTTTCGTGAAAATCGTCAACGACGAGCTGACGAAGCTGATGGGGCCGGTGGATACGCGGATATATTACGTTTCGCCGGGTCCGACGATAATAATGCTTGCGGGTCTCCAGGGCGGTGGTAAGACGACGACGGCGGCGAAGCTGGGCAGGTACATAAGCAGCAAGGGTAAGAAGCCTTTGCTTGTAGCGGACGACCTTCGTCGGCCGGCGGCAATCGAGCAGTTGGCGATTCTGGGTGAGCAGACGGGGATAGACGTTTACCGTGAAGAGAGCAGGGACTCGGTGAAGGTGGCGAAGCATGCGATAAAGCATGCGAAGGGGTACGGCCATGACGTTGTTATTCTGGACACAGCGGGGCGGCTTCACATTGACGAAGAGATGATGACGGAGATTTCGAACGTAGCGAAGGCGATTAGTCCGCACCAGATTTACCTGGTATGTGATGCGATGACCGGCCAGGACGCGGTTAATTCTGCGAAGGAGTTCAACGAGCGGCTCGAGCTTGACGGTGTGGTTCTTACTAAGTTAGACGGAGATGCGAGGGGTGGAGCGGCGCTGAGTGTCAAGGCAGTTACGGGCAAGCCTATCAAGTTTATCGGTGTTGGTGAGAAGCTGGACAAGCTGGAGGAGTTTCACCCGGAGCGGATGTCGAGCCGGATTCTGGGTATGGGGGACGTTGTAACGCTTGTGGAGAAGGCCCAGGAGCAGTTCGATGCGGAAGAAGCACAGAAGATGCAGGAGAAGATGTCGAAGGGTAGTTTCGGGTTCGACGATTTTCTCAAGCAAATGCAGGCGATGAAGAAGATGGGGGGAGTATCGAGCATGTTGAAGATGCTGCCTGGTGCGAGCAATCTTGGGGACGTTGACCTGGATGAGGGTTCAATCAATCAGATGGAGGCGATAGTTCATTCGATGACGCCGGTTGAAAGGCGTCAGCCGGATATTATCAGCTCGTCGAGGCGTCGGAGGATTGCGGGGGGTGCGGGGGTCGAGTCGAAAGACGTATCGAGTCTTGTTAAGACGTTCAAGCGCAGCCGGGATATGATGAAGGCGATAAGCGGGGGCAGGTTCGGAGGATTGAAGAGTCTGCTTTCGGGTGGATTGAATATGGAAACTCTTTCTGCGGCGATGGGCGGGGGCAAGAAGATAAAGCAGCGTTCGAAACGGAAGCGAGTCATCAAGCGCAGGGGCAAGATAAAGCGTCGTTGAGGATTTGATGAGAATAGAGGAATATCTCGAGCGAGTAGGTACATTTGCGGGGGACAGGTACGGTATGCAAATCCGCGAGCAGTTCGAGAGTATTGACGGGACCGGCAGGCTTGGGATGCTGGCGTCTCCGAGCATGGAGGAGCTTGAAGAATTGCGCAGGGGAGTTGGTGTAATGACGTCGGAGGAGAGAGAGCAGGTGGAGAGGCTCAGCGACGAGCGGATACAGCAGATAGCGGCTGATGCGTGTATAGATGCGGGCAATTTTGCGATTTTCATAAACGGATACGTTTTGCATTGCAGGGTAGGGCGGGAGTGAAAAATATAGGTGGAATTTTTTGAGATTGTGTTAGAATAGGCGTTGGTTTTTGAACGTGTTTCGCGGTCGTAGTGGTGTCTGCGGAAATTCAAGATAAACAGAATTCAAGGAGAAGACGATGTCAGTAAAGTTGAGGTTTGTGCGTATAGGTAGGCGGCACCGGCCGTTTTTCAGGCTTCATGCGGTTGATAGTCGTGCGCCCCGCAACGGCAGGATTCTCGAGAAGCTGGGTCATTACGACCCGATTGAGAAGGATAAAGACAAGCAGGTGGTGGTTGACCTGGAGCGGGTTAAGTACTGGCTTGATAAGGGAGCGGTACCGTCTTCGACGGTATCCAATATGCTGCTTGGACACGGGATAAAGACGAAGCAAATTGAGGAGAGGCAGGCCCGGCGTTCCCGTGCGTTGAAAGCGGCGCGTGCGAAGGGCGTTCCGTTTACGAAGGGAGAGCGTATAGCGCAGCAAAAGCAGGCTGAGGCGGATGCGAAGCAGGCTGAGGCGGATGCCAAGGCGGAGGCTAAGGCTAAGGCTGAAGCTGATGCCAAGAAGGAAGCGGAGAAGAATGAGAAGGCAGAAGATAAAGGCGATAAAGGAGCAGCAGAAAATCAGGGCCAGGAAGCATCGGGCGAACAGGCAAAGTCCGACGAAACGAAGAATGATTGATGAGGATAGACGTTCTTACGCTTTTTCCTGAGATGTTCGAGTCGGTATTGAGTTACTCGATATTGAAGAGGGCTCAAGAGGCTGGAATAGTTGAGATATATCTGACGAACATTCGGGATTTCAGCAGTAACAGTTATCGCAAGGTTGACGACAAGCCTTACGGTGGCGGGGCGGGTATGTTGATGATGGCAGGTCCGGTTTTTTCGTGCTTTGAAGAGGTAGTGAATCGTTCGCCGGAGAAGGGGCGTGCGATTTTGTTGACGCCACAGGGTGAGCGGTTTACTCAGGGGCGTGCGGTTGAGCTTAGCAGGGAAAAGCGATTGATTTTGATAGCGGGCCGATACGAGGGATTCGATGAGCGGATACGGACGGGATTGCATGCGGAGCAATTGTCGGCGGGCGATTTTGTGTTGAGCGGTGGTGAGCCGGCGGCGCTGTTATTGATTGATGCGGTGGTGCGGTTGTTGCCGGACGTGCTGGGCGATGAGGATTCGCCGAGGGATGATTCATTCAGTGACGGTCTTCTTGAGTATCCGCAGTACACGCGGCCAGAAGTTTTTCGGGGGATGCAGGTACCGGAAGTACTTTTAAGCGGGGACCATGGTAAGATAGCGGAGTGGCGTCGGCGGCAGGCTATCGAGCGGACGAAGAAGGTGCGGCCGGACCTGCTTGAGAAAGGCAAAACGAAAGCGAGGTGAAAGATGTCGAGTCTTAACAGACGAGAATTTATGAAGGCCTTGGGTGCGGGAGCGGCGGGAGGTATGTTATTTTCGTCGGGGGGTTTGGTTTCGGGTTACGATGGTTCGGGTATCGAGGGGGTGCGATTGAGCCGGACTTTAAGGGTGAAGCCGGTGCTTGTTTATCAACTATACAAAAGGAAAAAACAGGTTAGCTGGCGATGGTGGGGCGGGCTGCACAATAAGCAGGACGTGGATGCGGAGATGGGGAGAATTGAAGGCGAGTTGAAGCAATTGACATCATCGGCGGATTTTGGGCTGGAGTTTTTGCAGGTTTCGAAGGTTACGAATGAGGAGGAAGCGTCTGTTGCGGGTAGAAGTGATTGCGATGTATTTTTGATATATGCGGCGAGCGGGGGGCATAGAGGTGAGTTCGAGGCGATTCTTTCTTCGGGTAAGTCGGCGGTGATGTTTTTGAGGCACAAGAGCGGGCCGGTTTATTTGTGGTATGAAATTGCGCATCCTATGTTTCTTCGCAAGAACGGAGACGAGCAGAAGAAGCCATGCGGTATGAATGTTTGGGATATTGTGGTGGATGATTACGAGGAAGTGCTTTGGCGACTTCGGGCGCTACACGGTCTTTTGAATGCGCAGGGGACGAGGATTGTAGCGGTTGGCGGACCCGGCGGATGGGGGAAGGTGGGGACGAAGGCGGGGCCTGCGACAGCAAAGGAGTTGTGGAAGCTCGATATTGAGACGGTTAGCTATAAACATCTCGAGGCGATGATAAAGGATGTCAAACAGGACAAGAAAGCGATAGCCGAGGCAGAGCGCAAGACGAAGGAGTATCTTGGTCAGGGCGGTGTGAGTCTGCATACGGACCGCAAGTTCGTGGTTAACGCGTTTTTGCTGAAGAAGGTGTTCGAGAAGCTGATGCAGGAAGCGAAGGCGCCGGCTTTGACTATACACGGCTGCATGGTAACTATAATTCCGATGGCGGAGACGACGGCTTGTATGCCGCTGAGTTTTTTGAACGACGAAGGATATTCTGCATTTTGCGAATCTGATTTTGCAGTTATTCCGTCGGGCATATTGCTTCGATACATATCGGGGAAGCCGGCCTTTTTGAACGACCCGACGTATCCGCACGATGGAGTGGTAACATGTGCGCACTGCACGGCACCGAGAAAGATGAACGGGAGGGATTTTGAGCCGGCGAAAATTGTTACACATTACGAATCGGATTACGGAGCGGCGCCTAAGGTGCAGATGCGTAAAGGACAGGTGATAACGGCGGTGGTTCCGAGCTTTACTTCTGAGAAGTGGATTGGTATGCGGGCGAGGATTATCGACCATCCGTTTTACGATATCTGCCGTTCTCAGATAGACATCGAAATCGAGGGAGACTGGAAGAAACTTCTGGAAGATATGCAGGGATTTCACTGGATGATTTGCTACGGTGATTATCTGCGGGAGACGGGATACGCGGTGAAAAAGCTGGGAATAGAGTGGGAAAATATAAGCGATGCGTGAGTTTTACGATGCCGGAAGCTGTAATAAGTCGGAAAAATGTTCTTAATTAGAGGGCTTTAATGAATGGAGATGTCGGGTAAAGCAGGATTAAGCCGGCGAGAATTTATGCGTGCGGTTCTGGGCGGTGGTACGGCGGCGTTTATGTCCGGGTGCGGGGGTGGCCTTCGGCGCACAACGAATATGTCGAAACGGCCAAATATAATTTTTCTGCTCACTGACGACCAGCGGTGGGATACGATGGGCTGTGCGGGTAATGCAATTATTCATACGCCTAACATGGATAATATGGCGAATAACGGGGCGATGTTCAGCAATGCTTTTGTAACGACGTCGATATGCTGTACGAGCAGGGCGAGCATATTTACCGGCCAGTATGCACGATGTCACGGGATTCATCGTTTTCGGGATAATTTTTCAGAGGAAGCACTTGCACACACTTATCCGGTTCTTTTTGGAGAAGCGGGTTACAACGTGGGATTTATCGGCAAGTACGGTGTAGGTCGCAAGATGCCGGCGGGCGAGTTTCATTACTGGCGTGGTATACCGGGTCAGCCGACGTATGAGCATACGGACGAGAACGGTAATTATAAGCACCTTACTCAGATAATGGGTGAGCAGGCACTGGAGTTTCTTAAAGGGTGTTCGGAGGATAAGCCTTTTTGTCTTTCGATAAGTTTTAAGGCACCTCATGTTCAGGATGCGGACCCGCGTCAATTCCTTTATGACCCTGCTTATGAGGATCTTTATTGCAGTGCGACGATACCTTTTCCGGAGACGGGTGATGTTCGTTACTTTCGTTCTCTTCCGGAGTTTCTTCAGGGTTCGGAGGCCCGGCGGCGATGGCGTGTTCGTTTTTCGACGCCGGCGAAATATCAAAATTCGGTGAAAGGTTATTATCGATTAATTACCGGCGTTGACGTGGTAACAGGTTTGATTCGCAGAGAATTGCGGCGTTTGGGTCTTGCGGATAATACCATTATTATTCTGAGCGGCGACAACGGCTTTTATCTCGGCGAGCACGGTCTGGCGGGGAAATGGTATCCGCACGAGGAATCAATACGTGTTCCGCTGGTAGTGTACGACCCGCGTGCAAAGACGGAGCATCGGGGGCTGAAAATTGCGCAGACGGCGTTGAATATCGACATTGCGCCAACGATGCTGGATTTGGCGGGTATTGAAATACCGGAAAGGATGCAGGGTTGTAGTCTGGTGCCG
>CAZGGE010000121.1:0-967 GCA_964524285.1 uncultured Pirellulales bacterium | reverse complement strand
GCGTGGGCGTAAGCCGGAGTGGCGGAAGGATTTTCTTTACGAGCATCTTTTCCCCAGTCAAAAAATACCAAAAAGTGAAGCAGTGCGGACGGAGCGATGGAAATATATCAGGTACATCGATGCGAAGCCGGTTTACGAATCACTTTACGATTTGAAGAACGACCCGCACGAGACCGAGAATCTTGCAGAAGATGAGAGGTATAAAGACAAATTAGCTACGCTGCGCAAGCGTTGTGACGAGTTGGTAGAAAAAGCGAGGTGCTGAGCTGATGTCGGATTACAAAGAATTCAGAGCGAGTGTCAAGGATAGAAGTATATCGCGGCGTGATTTTCTTCGTTTTGCTGCGGGCGGTGTTTGTGGAGCGGGGTTATTTTTGAGCGGCTGCGGTGAGTTATCGGGTATGCGAATTGCAGGCAGTAAGAAGCCAAATATAATCTTTATTATCACCGATGACCTGGGTTATTGTGATTTGGGTTGTTACGGTCAGGCTTACATCAAGACGCCTTACATTGACCGGATGGCAGCAGAAGGGATACGGTTTACTCAGCATTATGCCGGCAGTACTGTTTGTGCACCTTCACGTTGTTCTTTGTTGACGGGTCTTGATACGGGTCACTGCCGGGTGCGAGGTAACGGGCCATCACTTTTGAAGGATGAGGACGTTACCATAGGGGAGGTGCTCAGGGGTGCGGGTTACAAGACCGGCATTATCGGCAAATGGGGGGTTGGTCATCCGCCACCGCCCGGAGATCCGGCGCGTAATGGATTCGATTATTTCTTCGGGTATCTTAACATGTGGCATGCTCACAATTACTATCCGGAATTTTTGTGGCGTAACGAGGAGAAAGTTTTGCTGGATAATGAGTTGAAAAAGCCGTCCCGTTCCGGTGCGGGTGTTGCGGTCGAGAAGAATGAGTATTCGCACGACCTTTTTGCGAAGGATGCGTTGAGGTTTTTGGAGGATAA
>CAZGGE010000120.1:0-9925 GCA_964524285.1 uncultured Pirellulales bacterium | reverse complement strand
GATTCGAACTACCGACCTCACGCTTATCAGGCGTGCGCTCTAACCAACTGAGCTACGAGCCCTTGTGGTTATGGCTGACGGCGTCGGCACTACCGACGCAATTCCAGGCGCCAACGCCTCTAAGCGCTTCTTTATAACTGTCAACTTGAAAAAGAGCAATAAAAAAAAGCCGCTGCTTTCAAGAGCCAGCGACCCTCAAAAAAATCATTATACTGGCATCTCAAAGCAAGTATGTGCAAATAAACTCAATTTCACTCAAAATCAATACCTGACCCTTTCTGACGGGCTGTATTCATTTCCCGCCAACACCTCCAAGTCTCCAATTTTATTAACCTATCGACACTCTGTCAACATTTTTTTAGCTTTTTTTTTTTAAGCCCGATTGCAAAATTTCTATACTTGTACCACGCCGATTTGTTCATAGTCAAAATCGCTAATTCCTTCAAACTTTCCGGATGATTGCACAAACCACTAAAATCGGCACGCTGCCGGATGCCGGCTTACCCCAAAACCGATAAATGTAGAAAAACACGATTCCCCAGACAGCCTCGCTCATCGCCGTCATAACTCTAATAACCCTGATATCAGCAGCAAACACAGACTTTGAGGTAAATGCCTCAACCTCCGGCTGCCGGAAAAGGGAGCATTTCACACCGCAGGCCCGAACGGCTGCTTTATCCTCACCTGATAAAACTTGATTGTTCCGGCTGCGGCATATTCTGCCAATTCGGCCACGTATCCAAAAGACCTGAGCGAAGCCTTGTTTCTTGACTTCGCCGACTTCTGCATATTCACCGCCCAATGACAAAAACCTGCCAAAACCTAACCGGAGAAATTAACGCCGATGACCGAGTCAACTTCATCGAACTCGCCCACATCTTCTACCCCTGCCCACAAAAGTGCACATAAAAAACACTAAAACCAAAACCCCCACTCATCCACCCCCTCTCAACATAACCGAACAATAGAAAACCAGCTATCTTGCTACTTTCATATTTGCTGGCAAAGCTGTCAAAATTAGCATGGATAGACGATTTTGGCACTGCCGCTTAAATATATCCAGTATAGCTTGTATTTGCGTAAAATCCATTCTCTATTTGGCAATGAAAGCAAACCAGGCCGCAAAAGCACTTAAAGCAGCCGCTATTGCTGCTATTATGGCTATTTTGTAATTCTTGGACGAAATCTTACACATGTTAATCATTATAGCAGTTTGCAGAGCTTGATGTATACTTCTAATATGTTCTGCATCTCTCTCACCTATAGTCGGCATATCTCTCGGACAACCAGTAGCTCCAACTTCTGCTGCCAGCACAATAAATGCTTTATTCCTCTTGCCAGAATCTGCCACTTTCTTGATTGCGACCAATCTTTTTCTTGCTTGTTCTATTTCTTTTTGTGTCATTGTTCTGCTTCCAATTTCTATATACGGTGGCACAAATCGATATACATATTTTTCTGGTAAGAATCAAAATCTCCATACTGGTTATAGTCGTCCTTTTCGCTCAGGTTTTCAGGCTGTTCTTGTTCAATATCATAATTTTTTATTGTTTTTCCCAAGTATTCTACCGTCAATGCCTCGTATACCATAATCTTACTTAATGCTTCCAGATTATTTGTATTTTCGCCAAGCACGTTTTTTGTAAGTAGCTTTGCAACAACCCACGATGGCGTTGATGGGTGTTCAGTTTCCCTCGCCTTATAATACTCATCGTATTTTTGAAGTAATGATTGTTGCCAGTTCAAAAAATTTTGTTCTTTGTCGTAGAAATGCCCTTCATAAACGTAACGATGGAATATATCCAGACATTCGTTAGATTTATATTCATCCTCAATAACTGCTTCACAAGAAAAAACTATTAGCCACATATTGTAGGCAAGCATTTCTGTAAACACTTTGTCAGTATCTTCGGATTTTATTGTTTTGAACCCAAAATCTTTGGCCTTTTCGTTTATTTCTTTTTCAGTTATGCTCAATGATAGCCAACGATACAACACTTCAGCAAATTCACCTGTTGATACTCTCAATTTCTTATTATTCATTATTTATTCGCTTTCTTACTCCTTTTGGTACTTCTTCGAGAGATAATATATTTACCTGCATTGACGTACTTTAACTGCAACGTTTTAGCAATTGCCTGTCGTGTTTACAGCAGCAAAAAATCAAACCTTTCGATTCTCCAAGCCGTTTATCAGGCCGGAGATCATTTTGGATATTTCTTCTAAATCGTTTTTCAGAGTTTCGTTGCGTTCCGGATTCAGAAACCCTCGTCTGGCTGCCAATTCCAGAAGAGGCACACATTCTTGTACAGAACCACGAGCTATACCGAAGAAGTGCTTTCGGTCATTTTTTGTGAACCTGCCGTTTCCCTCAGCAATATTAGCTGAAATGGACAACGAAGCCCTATTGAACTGGTCACGAAGAAAATAATAACCCTTTGGGAAATCAGAAGTTGCGACGCAGATTTTATCAGCAAAATCAACGGCTTTCTGGTAAACACTAAGTTTTTCAAATGCAAAAGCCACGACAATTTCCTTTTTTGAAAGCAGAGAGTAGATAGTAGACCGCAGTAGAGGGTATTTTACGCTATCAAGACATTATTATTGGCTGCGAAGCAGACAACTTGTTCTACTTTCTACTTTCTACCCTCTACTGCTCTGATTTTGAGATTTGCTCAAAATCGGGGCGACAGGACTTGAACCTGCGACCTCGTGACCCCCAGTCACGCGCGCTAGCCAAACTGCGCCACGCCCCGTTCCCCTGCATTATAAACCCAATCCAGCAATAACACAATCCCTTTACCGCCGATTTCAGCACACCCTCAATCAGCCAAAACCCCTGCAACCATCCCTTAACACTTCGCTTTACTTAATCCTCACCGGCAGGGCGTTCGCTTCTGTACCTGTCGGCAAATGGCTTCTCCCTGTAAGCCCCCTCAAGCCCGATATAGCCTTTTCCCGGCCCAACAGCAATAAAACGCAGATAATCCTCATTCCCGAAGTACGTCGTCGGTACGAAAAAACGAGCTCTCCAACTTTTTCCCGTCAATCCTTTTTGCAAAATTATGCGCGGACGCTGATTGCTTGTTTCGAATTTTTCCATTCGAACATTTTTGCTCAAATCAAGTTCTAATTTTTCCGTACCCACATCGCCCTTAACCATTTCTACAAACAGCTCCGTGCATCTTGTCGGCGTCTGCCCCTCTACAATCATTTCACCTTTTTCGCTTGTCATCGCAGACAACTCCATCTCACCCGGCAGCTTAAGCGGACAACCCGGATCCCCAAGAAGATTATACATCATGATTTCACTGCGAACGAACTTCGGCAGAACAATCTCGCCCCGAAGATTCTCAGGCAACGCCTGCATCAACTTTTTTGCAAGCTCGTCATCCTTCGCCAGCTCTACCAGCGAACGCTTCCCCTGACGGTAAAGTTCACGCTGAACGCCAACAAAAAAATCACCAACCGTCGCCGGCTTTAACGACAATTGATTCATCATCGCCGCAACTATAAAGTACTTCGTCAGTGGATGCGGAGACTCACTCGCCGCCGCCACACAGATAGGCCCGCCCCTCTTATCACAAAATGCCTCCGAAAGGCACCGCCCATCCGATTGCGAAAGATTAAACATCCCCGTATCACACGATAGCATAAATAACGGCCCTGAAGGTTTCGTTGAGTTAAGATTCTCAACGTCCTCCACGCACAGAAAAACCGGTTTACCTTCATAAGTAATGGGAGTAACGCTCCTGAACGAACCGTGCGCGACGATAGCGGAAATAAAAGCGGGGTTACTTAATTCTTCGAGAAAAACCCTCGGCTGGTCCGGAATATAGCCACTGTATATCGAATTAGGATCCGCACATATAATATAACGACTTACCCATTTCGGAAGCCTTCTCGTCAAAGCGGTGGTTATTTGACCGATTTCCGTCGTATAACCTTCAGAGCCTGCCCATATCACCGCACGGTACCAGTCCGGCATGATCTCTTGATATTTATGACTGATTATCTTGGAAATCTGTCTTCTCAGCTCATCCGTCGTCTGAACTGAAAGCCGGCCCACCGGAATATCCGGGCAATTATCCCCGTCAATATCTCCATATAATGAGTCGCTCACAAAATCGAGCGTATCATCATCACATTCCAGGGACTTCTCAATCGAGGGCATATGCCATCGCACAGGCCTGTCTTCCTCCGCAGCACAGTCACCCACAATAAGTATAAAGCTGCATATCCCTCCTTCAGTTTTCGTTTGTTCTTCAATCCATGCCTTGATTTCCTCTGCACTTGGCTCTTCCTGCCAGTCTTTAACCATAATACTGTACCCCTCTTTAACCCGCTCAGACTTCCAGTCACCAAGCTCATCCACAAAACAACTGCGGGTAATAACAAGATACCGGCTTGCCTGTACACGTGAGGTGGTCAAATCTTCCGGATTTGCAGGATGGAACCACAGAGTCAAAGCTATCGTGGAAACCACCATCACCGCCCCAATAACCAAACCTCTCTTTCGCCACCTCAGAACCAGCATAACACTCAAAGCCGCAACGAATAAATAAATACAAATAGACTGGTAAACTCGAAGACCGCTTATTATCTCAGGACCAGGATAGTCGCCCCTGAAAAAACCGTTAATAAAACGGTGCGTCCCCAGCAGTACAATGTAGCCGGGCAACAAATATTTACGATAACTCCTGATTCGCCATAAAACCTGCAATATGACCACCGAAACAGCTTCACCAATCATGCTGTAAACCTGTGTAGGGTGAACCATCGCATTCAGTTCTTCTGAATAAATCGCCCACGGCACCGATGTCGGTAATCCGTAACAGCACCCCGCAAAAAGACAACCAATCCTGCTGATTACATGAGCAAGAGCAAGACCCGGCGATATACTGCCCGCATTGCTCCAGAATGGTTTCTTCGCAGTTAAAAACACTAACAACAAACCAATCGTCCCCCCAATCGGCGCACCCAGCCAGGTGCCGGTTTCACGCCAGAAAGCTATTGCAAGCAGAGGCCGTTCAATCCAGAGCCACGGACTGAAAATAAAAACCCAGAGCACCCGCGTCCCCAGCATCCCGAAGTAAATACCAACGGTAATCGCCGTCACCGCCAGAGGAAATGAGCAGCCGTTCTTCATCATGTTGCGCACACACAGACAACTGCCCAGAAAAAACCCCACAGAACCCCAAAACCAGTAATTGTCGAGCATGTTCATGATATATTCTGCCATTCAATCACTCCCGTAATAGCCGCATGTACGGCAACCGCCCATCCTATTCCGCGAGTAAGCCGGGTTACAATACCGAATAATAGACCCAGTACAAACACTCCCGCTAAAAATCCTGCAGAACCAAAAAAAGCTTCACCCAGATGCATGTGGAAAAAACCGTAAAGAACAGCTTGAAACACTATTCCCCCAAACACCCCGTATTCGTAAATCGCCGCCGGCTGTAAAATGCCGCGATAGAACACCTCCTCCATAAGACCTGTCAAAAGACCCTTAAATACGCATATAATTCCGAGCAATAACGCACTCCCACCCGCAGACGGACGATTTAAAAATAATACATAAGCCGGCCATAACCAGCAGCCTGCTCCTGTCAATATCAGGATGCTTTTTATCAGCGAGTTATGCTGAACGGTTTTCAGATGTCCTAATCTTACTGCCGTTGACGCACCCGTAACAAACACCGAAATAACCACCGGCACCAGTACCGTAACCGACAATACAAGATGAAAATATAACAATCTCAGGTAATGCTCAAGGTTTTCAGGTCGGCCGACCGGCCATTCCGCATATCCCAGATATCTGAACAAATTGAAAACCCAGAATCCAATACTGCCCGCCAAGAGTATAATCCACATTCGCCTTCGGGAGCCGATATTTTTTAATCCCTTTCCAAACGCGAAAATCGATGCAATCACTAACGCCGCCAGGCTGCACATTATCCCCCAAAAACCCGAGGACTTGTATGTTAGAAAATGTACAATCAGAGTAAACAAAACCACTACTCCGATTGCTTCTAACAGCTTCACCGCGACTCTAAATTTTCCGGAAAACATTTCTTCATCGCCGGTTAACGAAATTCCTTTGCAATTGTAGTATTTTTATAACCATCTAACTCTTCGCTCGCCACAATTTTTACCTCGATACAAAATAATAAGAAAGGCGGGGTCGAAACCACCGCCTTCCTCATACTCATAAAAGGCCTTGCCGGCTAAAACTAATGCCGGTTTATGACCTTCTTCTGCGGGAAATTCCCCAAACGCCAAGTGCCAGCAGCGAAGGTACCAGCGGAAGAAGTGCATGACCGAATGAAGTCATCGCAGAGATGTCCTTCGACACGCCGTTACGGTACATCGCAGGTGCGCCGCAGGAAGACTTCGTGGTAAAGCTCCACACGTCTCCGGTAGTTGTTCCGCCCGGGCCGACCTCGTCTATGCGCCAGTAATAAGTCGTATCATTGGACATGCTACCCGGATTATACGTAGTGCCCTTCTGGTTGCACTTGAACTCACCTGCATCAGGTGTACTATCCGTTCCGAAATATACATCGTGCGAAGTGGTGTAACTTCCGGCCGTCCAGCTCAAATCCTTACTCGTACTTACACCGGTCGCGCCGTTCGAAGGGTCTGGACTCGTCGCCTTCGTCGGTGCCTGGGCAGTAGTAAAGTCCCAAACCGGACCTTTATACGTACCTATGGTGTTCTTCTCGTCAATGCGCCAGTAATAACTCTTGTTATTTTCCAGGGTTCCCACGTCATACGTCGTACCCGACTGGTTACCCTTGAAGATAGTCGGAGTTGAGGTATTGGCATCATTAACGTCGCTGAAGCTCGTACCGAAGTAAACGTCATGGCTGGCCGCAGCACTGGCCGCATACCACTCGAGGTCCGCGTCTATCGCAGCAAAGTCGTTGTTGTCGTTCGGCTCAGGACTGCCCGCACGCTTCGGCATTCCAAGCGTATGGAACTTCCAAACGTCACCCTGCCATACGTGAGTGCTGTTAACCTCGTCGATTCGCCAGTAGTAGCTGGTATCGTCCGCCAGGCCGTTCGCGTCATAGTTGCTCGTATTCCAACTGTTCGAGTCCTGTCGACCCTGACCAGGCGAAGTATTGCAGTCACTCGCAGTCAACACGTCATTGTAGTCCGTTCCGAAATACACGTCATGCTTATCGACTGTAT
Organism: uncultured Pirellulales bacterium; assembly: GCA_964524285.1. Taxonomy (GTDB): domain Bacteria; phylum Planctomycetota; class Phycisphaerae; order Sedimentisphaerales; family Anaerobacaceae; genus CAZGGE01. Next base: position 2,725 of record CAZGGE010000120.1, on the reverse strand, counting down.
CGCCGGGAGACCAGCTTAAAACTACGCTCGAACTGACCTTCCTGGCGAACTTCTCCGGACTCGGCTCGCTCGCGAAATTGTTCGTGTACGGCCCGTAAATAAACGGAGCACCGGTATTGAACTTGAACAAATCGCCCGTTCCGCCCGGTAGCGTCAGTGCCAGACTATACTGCGAACCACCTTCGGAGGTAAGATTTACCGTTTCAACCTGACCATTGTCACGGCTCAGACGTTGCAGGCTCGTAATCCCGCTGTCCCCAAAGTCAAAGTTGATATCGAAGGTCTCCTGACATTCCGAACAAGTTCCCGTTTCCGTGCACTTGAAGTTCTGAATCATAAAGTACATCTGGTCGCTATAATCTGGACCATCGAAGGATTCGTGCAGAGGCTTAAAGTAACCGATGAACACGCCGGCGTCCTGTTCGCCACTTACAGCTATACTCGTGATGTAAGGATCGGCGTTCGAATCCCAGCTATCTATCGCAGAGGTCTTGGAGTGAACGTTGGCAATCCTCCGAACGTCCGTGCTGACAAGCCGCAACAAGGCAGGAGCAAGATTCTTACTCTGTCGGAGAGTCTCTTGGTATTGATCGAAAGCCGGAAGCGGATCCTGGTCGGCAAGGTCGCTGAAGAAAGCAGACATCAAGGCCGTATCAGGATTAGTGGAATGCGCCTTATAGATGAACGCCGACACCGCCTTATAACCTGCCGTCCACGCAACAAACGTATCCCATCGCATCTCCGATTCCGACGGCATGTGTCCGACCGCATTGGGGTCTTCATCGATGCTCCTTACGTGCAGGAAAGTCTCCGTGTACATGTGGGTCGGAATCGGCTGGTCACCGGTGCCGTCGTTTCCTTCAAGACCAAGTTCACGCCACCTGTCCAGCCTGTACATCAGGTATTTCGGATGAAAAATATACGTGTAAGGCGAAGTGTCCTGATTGTAGTAAGGATACCGGTCGAAGCTGATAAGGTCGGGCTTCGCTTCCTGCATGTAAGTCCTTGTCTCCGACTGCGTCGAGCTGTTGCCCTGGTTGGTATAGCCCAGTGCGCCGGGATAATTCTCACGCCAGTGCTCCAGCGTACTCGCTGCCGCACCACGGTTTGCAGAATCACCCATATCCTGCTCGTCGCCATGCATCATGCTTACCAGCATAGGCTCATACTGTTGCTCGGTGCTGTTAAGAGTATACTTCTCCTGTTCCCAGAGCTTGCCCCACGAACTACCCGGAGCCGCACCAAGTTCGTCGAGCTGACCTCCACGGTCCCAGAAATTCGCCACGTTGAAGTTGGAGTCATACCAGCGGTCGAGGTCAAGGTCACCGGAAAATGCCAGTGCACCAAGATGCAGGCCATGCCGAAGCAATAACCGGTGGCCCCGGTCCAGCTCGCACGTAAAGCTCCACATTTCTCCAGGCCATGTGTTTGCACCGTTAACCTCGTCAACACGCCAGTAGTATGTCGTATCAAGCGTCAAACCGTTGGGAGCATAATCGTTGCTGTCGAAACTGTTGCTGTCGTAAGCACCCATGTAGGAATCCGAGTTCGTATCCGCTCCGTTGACGTCACTGAAAAACTCTCCGAAGTAAACCTGATGACCACTATTGCTGGCTACCTTCTCGCTCGGAGTCCAGTGGCAAACTACATTATAATCCACAGTACGCTGTCCGTCACTTGGGAAAGGCTCACTCGCATTACCGTCGTTAACAGTAAAGCTCCACACGTCTCCTTTCCACGGACTGTTAGGCTCGGCTCCGTTCACCTCGTCTATACGCCAGTAGTAAGTATCCCCGAAAGTCAGACCGTCCGTTGCATAGTTCGTAACACACCAACTGTTCGAATCCTGAACACCCTGATACTCCGTCGAACTGGTGTTCGCGTCGTTGACGTCGCTGAAAGCGGTGCCGAAATACACCCTGTGCCCACCCGTACTGTTGGCGTCTTTGCCCGGTGTCCAGTGCAAATCCACCCTGCATGAAACGTCTTCTGCAGTATCGCAAGGATAAGGATATTCGGCGTAATACGCAGACCGGGTATAAACCCGCAGGTCAGGGTAACGCATCGCCATGTTCTTCGAGCAGTTGTCCTGGTAAGGGTCGTTCTTCGTAAATCGAACGGAGAAATACTCGTTACCCGTTAAGGATTCCCCGCTGGAACACCACCACTCCGTAATATCCGTGGTCTTTTTCCCGGTGGTGCCCTCCGTCTCGTCACCCACAGGACGCTCCTGTATCGAGCTGCTCGTAACAGGCCAGCCGTGGTGTATGGTACTCGTGGTCCAACTGTCGTCTGACACGTAGGTCATAACCACACCGGGTTTGGTACCACCACAGTTGAAACTCGCTACGTCAACGTCGATTTCAACCTTGGTAATACGCTGAGGCGGTGAACAGGCATCGTAATCGGGCAAATCAAACATCGTCCAGCCGATGCCGCAGGTTACTGTTCCCCAGCTACCAAGATATATCGTCCCGCTGGTGCTCTGAGAATCGAAGCCGTAATTCGGATCCTCCGAATCTGTACTCCCTGCGTAACCCGGCCTTTCATCGTAGCAATACGTGTACTCCGGTGCTGAAAATACACTACCAGCCAGACCAACTAAAATTATGAATGTAATTAAAAAAATGAATCTTCCATACATGTTTTCGCTCCTTCATTAAAGTTACATTTGGTACCCCCTTAATAGGGCAAAACCGTCCTTTAACCTTGCCCTTTCTCCTCG
>CAZGGE010000119.1:2253-9947 GCA_964524285.1 uncultured Pirellulales bacterium | reverse complement strand
ACGTCGTCCCGATAAATCGGGACTCCTCGCAATGACAAAAAATTTCATCGATAAATCGAGTCACCTCGCAAAACGAGTTTTTGACGGTAAGTCGGGGCTTTGGTATGGCGACACGAGATTTCTCCGCTTCGGCCCACCTTCGGTGGGCCTCCGGTCGAAAAGACGTTGTTATTCTATATATAAAGGTATTGGTGGGAAAAAATGTAAAAAAGAAGTGGGAAAGGTGGGAAAAGTATGAAAAGTTCAAAAGAGAAGTGAAAAAGTGGGATATTTATGAAATGTATGAGATTTTGCAAATTTAAGGCGAATGTGGTATAATATATGGAGGCAGGGATAGTGTGGTGTAAGTAAGGGCAGGGGTATTGAAGGAGGAATTAAATGCGATGGTCAGGCATAATAATAATGGTGGGGATGATCATTTTTACGTGCGTCCGGGGGTTATCCGCTGATTGTCCTCAATTCTTTGACGGGGTTCAACGGGGGACGGTGGAATCAGGTATGCTGGGAGAGATTTCGGGGATTGCGGCAAGCAGGAAGAACAGCGACGTACTCTGGGTGCATAACGACTCCGGAGATTCGGCCAGGGTGTACGCTATGGATGGTGAGGGTAAGCATCTTGGAGTGTACCAGTTGTCTGGGGTGAGTGCTCGCGACTGGGAGGATATGTCAATCGGGGCAGGGCCGGCGAAGGACAAGGAGTATCTGTACCTTGGGGACATAGGTGACAATAGTGCGGTCAGGGGTAGTATAGTTGTTTACCGGGTGGAGGAGCCGATGGTGGATTGGGGGCAGGCGGCGGTTAGTGAGACGCTTGGCGGAGTTGAGAGCCTGAGACTTCAATATCCGGATGGGGCGCGGGATGCGGAAGTGTTGATTGTGGACCCTGCGACGAGGGATTTGTATATTGTATCAAAACGCGAGACTTATTCGCGGATTTACGTAGCAAGGTATCCTCAATCGACCGATTCTATAACGGTGATGGAGTATAAGGGTCAGTTGCCGTGGGGGTGGACGACGGGTGGAGACGCTTCGGTTGACGGGAGCCTTGTTGTGGTGCGTCGTTATACTACGGCTTCGGTGTGGCGCAGGACGGCTGAGATGGAACTGTGGGAGGCATTCGGGGGACAGGAATGTGTTGTGCCGATTGTTTCGGAGCCGCAGGGTGAGGCGATATGCTTTGATGCTGAGGGCTGCGGTTACTACACCGTCAGTGAAGGGTCTTATCAGCCGATATACTATTTCGGGCGTGATGGTGAGTGTCCTCTGGAGGGCGATATTGACGGGGACGGTGATGTCGATGCAGGCGATATTGAGATATTTGCCGGCCGGTGGCTGGATTTGTCGTGCAGCAGCGTTAATTTGTGGTGTGCGAACTGTGACGTGGACAAATCTTCGGGAGTGGATTTTGCAGACTTTGCTTATGCGGGAGCGGACTGGGGCAAGTAGCCTGCCTGGGCGGATTGTTTGCACACTCGCTTAGAGAGTTATGGGGGTTGCGGATCCGGGTATTTATTTTGTAATCGAGTTTATTTTTCCTGCCTGGTATTTTGCTTTTTAAGGATTTTGGGCGGCTAAGTTGATGCTTCTATTGGAAGCTCGATTTTGTTATCATGTTGGGGATTTTTGCGTGACATACATTTCGAGGTTTTTGCAATTAAGTTCGACAGCGGAACAAAGAGGATGGACAGACGTGATTTTATAAAAATGGCGGCAGGCGGTGTGGTTGGTTTTTCGGGTTGCAAGTTATTTGAAGGTCGGCCGGTCGGCAGGTTGCAAAAACCGAATATACTCCTGATAATGGCCGACGATTTGGGTAAAGAGTGTCTGGGGTGTTACGGAGATAAATCATATCAAACTCCGAATCTCGATAAGCTCGCGCGTACGGGTATGCGGTTCGAGCACTGCTATTCACAGCCACTGTGTACGCCGTCGCGGGTGAAAATAATGACGGGCAAATATAATTTTCGCAACTACACGGCTTTCGGTTCTTTGAAGAAGGGTGAGCGGACATTCGGTCACGTTCTGAAAAAGGCGGGTTACCGAACGTGCGTAGCGGGAAAGTGGCAACTGGCGGTCAATGCGGTGCTGAGGCCGGAAGAGCAGGAGCCGGGGACTATGCCGGTTGAGGCAGGCTTCGACGAGTATTGTCTCTGGCAGGTTCTTCAGCGCGGCAGCAGATATGCGGACCCGCTGGTGAGTATCAATAATAAAGAACCGGTCAAGCTCAGGGGGGAGTACGGGCCGGACGTTTTTTGCGATTATATTCTCGACTTTATCGAGCGGAATCGTGGGGAGGCTTTTTTTGCATATTACCCAATGGTGCTGATTCACGGGCCGTGGATGCCTACGCCCGACAGCGAAGGATGGGAGGGAGACAGGAACAAACGTGACGTGAAGTACTTTGCGGATATGGTTAAGTACATGGATAAAACCGTTGGACGAATTGTATCGAAGCTCGACGAACTGGGGTTGCGTGAGGATACGCTTGTAATTTTTACCGGGGACAACGGCACGCACAAGGCTATCGTTTCGCAGGTGGACGGTGAATACGTCCGCGGTGGTAAGGGTGAGACGAGCAATGCCGGTACGCACGTTCCCATGATAGCGAATTGGCGAGGAACGATGCCTGAGGGGCGTGTTTGTGAAGACCTTATCGACTACAGCGATTTTCTGCCGACGCTTGCGGATGTAGCTGGTTCGTCTCTGCCGGCGGGTGAAATAACAGACGGGAGGAGCTTTCGGCCGCAATTGAAAGGGGAAGCCGGTAATCCGAGGAAGTGGGTTTTCTGCTATTACGACCCAAAGTGGGGTAAATGGTCGCGGGAAATCTTCGTTTACGATAAGCGGTGGAAACTTTACGGTGACGGTCGTCTTTTCGATTTGGAGCGGGATCCGCTTGAAGAGAATCCGCTCAAACGCGAGCAGGGAGGGGCGGAAGCGAGGGAGGCGAGGAGCCAGCTTGAAAAAGCGTTTGAATCGCTGGATATCGAAGGCGGGGGACGGTTGACGATGAAATAATAATGTTTTTGGGAGCTTTATATGCAGGTATCACGGCTTAAGGTACTGAATGAGGGGGATTTGGAGAAGTTAGATTCGGCGACGATGCGGATTCTGTCGGAAGTCGGGGTCAGGTACAACAGTGAGAAGGTGCTGGATATACTCAGCAAAGCGGGAGCGGAGGTGGATGAGGCGAGTAAAATTGCTCGGCTTCCGGAAAAGATGGTTCGGGGGGCGCTGGCATTGGTGCCTTCGCAAATCAAACTTTACAATCGCGACCTGGAAGAGCATATTATTCTTGGCGACGGGAAAACGAAAGTTGCAAGCGGGCACAACGCCATTTACGTTCTCGACGAGGCCGGAGGTGAGCGGCGGGAGGCGACGTGCGATGATATCGGTCGGTTTGTTGCGCTTGCGGATGCTCTGGATGAAATCGACGTGGTTGGTATACAGGCTATGCCTCAGGATGTTAAGCCGGAGTCAACGATATTGCATGCTTATTTTGAAAGTGCGCGGAACAGCAGGAAGCATGTTTTCTTTTCGCCGGACGAGGCGGAGGTGGTTCGTTCTGTTATCGAGATGGCCAGAGTGGTGTGCGGCAGGGACGACCTTTCTGAGGGTTCGCCGGTAACGTGTCAGTTGTCGCCGAGCAGTCCGCTTACGTGGACGAGTGGTTCGATTGAGGGTGTGGTGGAATGTGCGGTTGCTGGTATACCGGTTTGTATTCTTCCGGAGCCGTTTTCGGGTGCGACATGTCCGGTAACGATAGCGGGTCAGCTTGCACAGCATAATGCAGAGGCCTTGAGCGGAGTTGTGGTTGCACAGCTTGTAAGGGAGGGGACGCCGGTAATCTGGGCTTGTGCTTCGACGACGTTCGACATGAAAAAGGGCAACGTGCTGATTTGCTCTCCGGAGGCGGCGGTCCTGCGCGTTGCGACCGCACAGTTGGCTCATTACTATGGGATGCCATGTCACTGCATTGGGCCGGACACGGATGCTCACGATTACGACGAACAAACCGGATGGGAGAAAATGCTTACGACAATATCGGCAATGTCGGCCGGCATTGACCTTTTTGTAAACTGCGGGATGTTCAGTACTGGTCTTACGGTAAGCCTGGCACAACTTGTGGCGGACTCGGAGGTAGTTTCCATATGCCGGCGATTTCTTCAGGGGATGCAAGTTGATGAGGAGACGCTGGCAGTTGACGTGGTTGCCGGCGTCGGGCCGGGCGGGAATTTCATGGAGACAGAACATACCTTAGAACATCTGCGAAAAGGAGCTCTCTGGGAGGAGCAGATATCGAACAGGCGGATATACGATACCTGGAAAAAAGAGGGCGGCGTGGACGTTATGGCAAACGCCGGTGAGAAGGCGGCATCGATATTGTCGGCACATCAATCCAAGGCGCCCGCTGAAAGCATTCAGGCGGAAATGAAAAAGCTGATAAAGGAATTCGAGTCGAGATGCAGGTCCGCTTAAAAGATGTGGTATTCAAAAAAATATAAAAGGAGAGTTGCAAATGGCTAATACATTAACCCGGAGAGAATTTTTGAAAGCTTCTGCTGCGGGGTCTTTGTCGGTTGCGGCTATTGGTTCATCGGCGGCTGCGAATTCGGATGATAAAAGGCGTAATTTTCTGGTGATAGTAACGGACCAGCACCGGACGGATTCGATAGGTGCTTATGGTTCGAAGATATGCCGGACGCCCAGCCTCGACGGTCTGAGCGAATCGGGGGTGAGGTTCGACAATGCGTATACGGTTTGCGCATTGTGCACCCCTACCCGCGCATCCATGTATACGGGATTGTATCCTCATAAGCACAAGCTGACCACGAATACTTTTGACCGGGTAACGGCGAGTGATTTTTTGCCACAGCAAAGATTGATTTCGCATTATTTCAACGACGCAGGTTATAACTGTGGACTGCTGGGTAAGTGGCACTGCGGCGTCGAAAAGCTGCCGAGGGATTACGGATTCGACGGGATGAATTTTTCGGGATACGGTAAGTGTACAAATTCGCCACAGTATCAGCAGTATTTGAAAGATAACAATCTGAAGCAGGGTGAAATAATTCCTCTGGGGACGGGCTGGTATGAGAACTGGCTTCTGATGGGCAAGGTTAAGGGGCCGGTGGAGGCGACCGTTCCATATTTTCTTGCCGAGCAGACCATTGATTATCTGAAAAAATACAAGGAAAGCGACAAGCCTTTTCTGCTTTACTGCAATTTTTGGGGCCCACATGCACCGTATCTGCCGGCTGAGCCTTATGCTTCGATGTACAAGTCCGAGGACATACCGCCGTGGCCGAATTTCTACGAGGATTTCAAGGACAAGCCCAATGCACACAAGCGATACAGGGACGCTTTTATCGGCTTACGCAGTCCTACTCGCGGTTGGGGTGAATGCGCGGCATGGGCGACGAAGTACTTCGGTTTTGTAACGATGATTGATGCGCAAATCGGGAGGATACTCGACGAGTTGAAGCGTCTGGGCCTTGAGGAGAATACGACGGTAATTTTCACGGCGGACGGCAGTGACCTTCTGGGCGCTCACGGTGGTATGCACGACAAGGGTTCCATGATGTATCAGGAAACATACCATGTACCTTTTATTGTTCGGAGGCCTGGTGGGTCTTGCGGCAAGGTTGTGGAAAGGCCTGTAACCAATATGGACATTTGTCCGACTCTTCTTGACCTTGCGGGCATTAAGGCGGATTCCCCGATGGACGGCAGGAGTATTCGGCCTTTGCTTGAGGGTGAAGGCTCGAGTGAATGGCGCCGGGATGTCATGTGTGTATTCAACGGCCACCATTATCTTTACCAGAGTCGAATGATAACCGACGGCAAATTCAAATTTGTATTTAACGCTCCGGAAATTGACGAGTTATACGACCTCGAAAACGACCCGTGGGAGACAACGAACCTTGTTTTCGACAGGAGATTTGAAGAGAAGGTCCGTGATATGCGCGGCAGACTTGTTTGTCTGCTTGAAAAATACGAAGATCCTTTATCGGGATGGGCGAAGAATCTTTTTGCAAAGAGAGAAAAGAGGGGCCCTGACGAATACAAGCCTTATGGCTGATGGAAAGTTATGTATTTGTAAGGTCGCGTTTTAATTTTGAATCGAAAGGAAAGAGGATGAATTATTTTTCGAAAGCTCGGAGGTCCGGAGGCGGGTTGGTCGTTTTTGAAATTGCGTGGATTTTCGTACTCATATTTTCATCTTCATTTTTGCCTGGTGTTGGCCGGTCGGCAAAGGCGTCGGATTACGAGCAGCTCAAGGGGGAATTCGAGAATCCTGATTATGCCGTCTGGGGTGAAGTACCTCTGTGGTGGTGGGAGGGCGACCCGCTGACTAAAAAGCGAGTAAGATGGCAGCTTGAAACGCTGGCGCAAAAGGGTGTGAAGGCGGTATGTCCGATACAGCGTTCGCCCGCCCGTTGTGAGCCACAATCGTTCTCACCCGAGTGGTGGGACATGTTCGAGTACGTACACGAGGAATGCAAGCGTCTTGGTATGAGATTGTGGGCTTACGACCAGGTTGGTTACGGTCATTATGGTTGGCTTGAAAAGGCAGCCGCCCGGGCTGAGGACGACAGTACTTCGAAAGTGGTCTTTGTCAGCAAAATAGCCGACAATAAGAAGCCGGTAACGCTCGAGCTTCCGTCGGGTAAACTAATCGCCGCCCGTGCTTATCCGCTTAACGAAAAAGGTTACGCCGACGATTCGGGCAGCGTTGATATTCAAAACGCCGTGAAGGGTCAGGAGCTTCACTGGATGCCGGGTGAAGGCAAGTGGCGTGTCTGGGTCAGTGTAGTTGTGGAGCACCGTTCTTTTCACCTCAGCCGGGCATCGGCTGATAAGTTTATCGAGATGCTGTACGGCAAAACAGAAGACCTTCTTGGCCTGGAGGCGATGGGTGAGAGTTTTGCAGGTATGTTTCAGGACGAACATCCTCCTGTACCACGTGATTTATACACTGAAGAGCTTGCCAGGCATTTCCGGCGTCGTTTTGGTTACGGCATTGGTCTTGCGATACCTGCTCTGCATTTTGACGTGGGCAGGCTTACACCGAAATACAGGATTGATTTTTTCGATGCGTACCTTGACCTGGACGAAAGGTGTTACTGGAAGCGGGTTTACGACTGGAATGAGGAGCGTGGCCTTTTAACCAGCTATGACAACTGGGGCAGAAGGAACATATACCGGCAGAGTCAGGGTTACATCGATTATTTCCGGACACAACGGTGGTTTTCCGCGCCAGGCTATGATGATGCTGGCAGGTATCCCATCCAGGAGCGGAACTATTACGATACGAAGATAGCGGCGTCGATTTCGCGTCTTTACGACAGGCCTCGGGTGTGGTCGGAGGCTTTTCACACCAGCGGTTGGGGTCGCAGGACCGACGAGACGCTTAACTGGCTGGCGACGAATTACGCATTCGGTGCGAATCTTTATGACGAGCACGGTCTGTATTATTCGACGCGAGCGTGCACATGGGAACATGCAGCCCCTGACCCCCACTGGCGTCAGCCCTACTGGCGTTACTACGGTCACATATCGAACTGGGTTACCCGGGCCAGCTATCTTTTATCGCAGGGGCGTCACGTGGTTGACGCCGCCGTTCATTATCCGGTGGTGAGTTTACTGGCCGGCGATGCGCCCGGCGAAAGAAGCCCCGATTATAACCTTTA
>CAZGGE010000119.1:0-2243 GCA_964524285.1 uncultured Pirellulales bacterium | reverse complement strand
GATAACGATATCGCCGACGACGACTCGATTCTGTCGGGGTCGGTTCGGGACGGTCGGTTGTTCATGGCTAAAAACGGATATAAAGCCCTAATTTTCGGTCCGGAAAAAACCGTTCGTCGTTCCATTATCAAACGAGCACTCGAACTTGCCGAAAGCGGAGGAACGGTTTTGTTTTTCGGCAGACTCCCCGAGGATACGCCCGAAGGAGGACGAGACGACCCCAAACTGGCATCACTTATAGAAAGGCTGCTGGGCATACCGGCAGGTGAAAGTATCGGCGACGACGTTTACAGGACCTTTGAAAGTGGAGGATTTGCAGCTTTTATAAAAGGAAACCGGGAAAAACTTCCGCAAATTCTGACCGCCCACATAGACCGCGATTTCATATCGGACGCCGAGGTATTTATGACTCACCGGCGGACAGGGAACATTGATATTTACTTTGTGCAGAATGCGAAATACAAGCCCGTGGACTTTGGGGCGTATTTTCGTGTCGACGCGGTGCCTGAAATCTGGGACCCATTCACCGCCGAGATTCACAAAGTGGACAGGTTTTTACGAAAAGACGGTCTTACGTATGTCGAGGAGCGTCTCGAAGGTAACATGGGTACGTTTTTCGTGTTCAGGCCGGGGGAAAAACGCTCGTTTGGACAGGGCGATTTCACAGCAGCGCCTTTTGAGAAACAACTGGAAGATTACTGGAGTTTTTCGGTGATTGCGACGAGGGACAATCGTTGGGGCGAGTTTTTCTGGCCTCCGTCCGACGAAACAATCGGCCTGCAGATAAGAGCCTTTTACTATCGCCGGCCGGAGGCGGATACGGGCATCGAACTCGGCTGGCACAGAGGCGATTACAACCATGAAAACTGGCAGAAATGCCTTTACAGCATGGGTCCTTACTGGCTGTATGCCAGGCCGCTGCAGGGCGATGATAAAATTACAAAACAGGTAATTAATAATCCGAATAGTATTTGTTGCGGCAAAGAAATTTCTACGGGAGAAGCATCTTTCGAATGGAAGCCGATGAGGTTTTCGCAGAGTATCGGGCTTGCCAGGCCCGCACCGTGGTCCGGTCACGGTCCTTATCCGGACGGTGCAATCGACAGAAACTTCATCGAACTGCCCGAGGGACGAAAGCTGCTTTTTACACGAATAGTCAGTGGTAAAAATCAGCGTTTGGGATTGAGGGTTGAATTGAGGAATTTTCCTGGTCGTCTCTGGGTGAACGGTGTGGAGCAACCATTCGAGGAAGGATTGGTGGGCAATTTGCCTTTGAATGAAGGTTATAATAACGTGTTTATTGATTTGCCCGACGGCGGTCGTGGTCGATTATTTGTTCAGTCTCAGGCACCTTCGGTAAAAAGCATGCAGGAAGCCGCCGCTGCTATAGTAAAACCCGACCTTAAGGATGCTTACTGGATAGATTACGGCGGTACGGGACACTGCTATTTTCGCAAGGAGTTCGAGCTTCCCTCCCAATGTCTACAGGCCCGTATGATAGTTACCGCCTATACGGGCTACAGGCTTTTTATCAACGGAACGAAAGTCGTCGAAGAAATTGGTCCGTGGGCAAAGTGGACGCACCCTGAATCCATCAACGTAACAGAATACCTTCGGCCCGGCAAAAACGTCATATCGGCGTGGGTCCAGGTGCATTCGGGTCAGCATGTAGAGGGTATGGAGCAGAACAAAGGATTCATACTTTCTCTGGAAGGGCTGTGCGAGGGGGATAAGCCGTTTACAGTGCTATCTGATTCGAGCTGGAAAGGCACAATCAGCGAGGAGGAGGGTCTGCATGAGACGGCTTTCGACGACAGCGAATGGCAACTTGTGAAGGTTGTCGGGGCTATGGGCGTGAAACCGTGGGGGCTTAAACCGCTCGACAATATCGACAAGATGACCGAGCCTCGCAGGAAACGTGCAGTGGATATGCCTTCACCCTACCTGACCTGCTTCAAGGAGGTACCCGATATTATTTACGACGTCGAACCACCGCAGGCACAGCGTGTGGGCTGGTATCGCTTCGAGGCACCGCCCGGGCTGCAGGAGGTGGAGTTGAATACGAGCGGCGAAGCGCGGGTATGGGTCAACGGCGAAGAGGCCGACGTTGTTGACGGCGTGGTGGTAGTGGAAAATCCGCCGAAGGACGTTTCCACTGTTGCGGTAAGGCTTGAGATGCAGCGGGGTGCTTATGAAGGAGCGGCTTTTGCGGAGCCTGTGGATGTAAAGGTCGGCGGGGGCAG
>CAZGGE010000118.1:0-9982 GCA_964524285.1 uncultured Pirellulales bacterium | reverse complement strand
CGATGCAGCCGGAAGCTGCCCTGGTGATTTGCAGTAGCAGTCAACAGTTACAGATTTTCTTGAACTGCTCTATTTCTCCAAACATCAATAAAAATCCCTGTCATTGCTCGGAGCCTCGATTTATCGATGTGAGAGCCTGTCGAAGGAACGTGGCAATCCCGAGGTTGTTGTTCACCGAGGTCCCGCCCTGTCGGGGCCGTCATTTCGACCGGAGACCTACCGCAGGTGGGCCGAAGCGGAGAAATCTCAAGGCATAGTGTACCGAAATCCTGAACGCAGTCGATGCGAAAGGCTTGCCGTCGAATAAATTGGTTTAAACGCTGTTTTACACTGATTTCGATTAACAAGCATTACATCTTGCAGTTTTTGACCACAAGGGTATAATTACAAATACGCTAACAACGGGGGTGCATCGCTGGAACCCTTTGAAGATAGCTTCCCCCAATAAGCTGAGTTCGAGAGAGTTGAACTTAATATATTTTGGCAGAACTACAAGCATAACCTATGATGAATGACCCAAGGGGTCCTATTTGGCGAAAAGGGATTTGTTATGCAATTAAGCCCAGAATCAAAAGCTATAATTAACATACTTAATGAATCTCAATCTGTTTCTGCAACAAAAACTACTGTCGGGCCATTTAATCAAATAGCAAAAGATGTGTTGCTGATTATTATTGAGAACTATGAACAACTAAGTACCTTATCTGGTGAAAGTCGTGCAAAGAAATTCTTAGATTATTATAAAAGGTTATTAGCGGATAGAGCAAAGCCAGCAGAAAAGAAGCAGGTTGAAAACATCGAGAAACAACAGGAAGAAACAACGCAAGAAAATGCAGAACAGCCAAAATGGTATATACACAATATTGAGTGCCATTCGATAAGGGGAATTGATAGTTACGGAGAAACATTTTCTTTTTCTTTTGAAGGTAAATCTAATTTAATTTATGGGCCCAATGGTAGCGGTAAAAGCAGTCTACTTGGTGCTGTTATTTGGGCATTTACCGGCATAACAATAACAGATGCATCTGATGATAAACAAGATGCCGATATTCATAAAAAAACAGATGGAACAAAAAAAGGAACAAGAATACTATCCAACTGGCCTTTGATTTCAACATTGCCGGAATCAAACGATATAAAAAGCGTTGTACCTGATTCGTGGGTAACGATTGAGTTAAAAACGAAAGACCAATCAAAAACACTATACATAAAACGAAGTCTTGCAAGTAATCTTGAGGCTGGTATCGATAAAAGCGCGTTAAAGTCATGCAAAAACCTTGAGGAATATGGAATAAAGCCTCTCGACTTGCAAATATCTCTTATTGCTCCAACTGTATTAAGTCGGAATACATTGGATAATGCTGAAAGTGTTATCAAGATATTGTCCATGATATTAGGATTTGATATTCTAACTGATATCGGTGATTTGGCTACTAATATAGGTCGAAACAGAACAACATATGCAAGTATTATCGAATCCACAATTAATTCATATTGGACGTCATTACAGGAAAAACTAACTCGTCTTCCTGATTCGCTTGATGAAAAAAGTCCAATAAGAGAAAAACTTAAGGATTTAGTCTCAAAGGTCAAGCCAACTCTTAAAGAGCTAACTGACAAGAACACCCTAATACAAGATGAAATTGATGATGCCAATAAAAAAGTAGCAGAGATGCTTGGCGTTGATAGTGGTGATAAAGGCTTAATAGAAGGACTTGCTGAAAAATTAATAGAAGCTATAGCATATTTGGAAAAAGATATTCAAATAATATTTTCGTCTTTCTATGAAATTAAATATGATCCTGAACAATACGACAATAAAACATTAGAAAAAACAGAGGAGGAATTTGAGGCTTTTTGCATAGAAGCTCAAAAAAGAATTAAACAAAGAATTAACTGGTGGAAAAAAGAAAAAAAAGAGGGAAGTAAACTTAGGCTAAAATTACTGGCATCTGTTGATTACGACGCTGAAAGAATGGAGTGCCCTGTATGCGAGCAATCCATTAAGGATTTGCCGATCAAAGCTGAGCTGGAAAAATTGAAAACGTTAGATTTAGAGCTTCAGAGAGAGTTAAAAGATTTCTTTAATGACTTGTTAGAAGAATTAAAGAAAATTGTTCATGACAGAATAAAAAATATAAGCCAGAGCTTGCCAACAGAAAGAATAAAAACAGATATCCAGAATATGCGCGATTTTATTGATAGCCGTTTACATAATACTATCAATAAATATGAGATAAAATTCCAAGAATTTTATAAAACAATCAAAGATATAAAAATTAAACAGGTAACCTTCTTTGATCAAACAGATGAAGATTTATCAATAGCATCTAAGGCTTTTACAAAAGCTTGTAATGAATCATCCAAAGCCATTGAAATTTTAAAATGGGCCAGTGTTAACTTCGAGAATATCAAAGTTGAATTGGATAAAATGTTTACTTCTTCTGAAGAAACATCACTCTTGTCTGAATTATTAAAAAGTAAAAGCAAGGCATTAGATATTAAGCCTCTCGGTACCATTAAATTACAATTAGAAGAAATAATAAAATTGCGGGAACCTATTGAAGAACTTGAAAAGCTTTATGAATTACTCGAAAGCTTAAAATCTCCAATAGATGAAATTAAAAAGTTGTCAGCATTTGCTCTTGAAAAAACTAATGAAATTTTTGGACAAATTAAAAATCTTTCTGATGAATACTGGAAAAAGCTTTATGATGAGTTCCCGACGGGATTGACACCTTCAAAATTAGTTCTCGAAAGAGGAAAAACAATTGAATCATTTCTCTCAAAACAAAACTATGAGGTCGCCGGTAAATATTTTGCAAATGCAGGACTACAACGATCAATTGCATTATCCTTTTTTTGTGCCATGCTCGAGAATAGCGGTGAGGGATTGAATTTTGTACTATTCGACGATCCTATACTTTCTCTTGATGAAGATCACCGAGAAAGATGGTCACACAGAATCGTAAATCCAATAATGAAAGATAGGCAAATCATTTTGGCCACACATCAAGAGTTATTTATAAAGAATTGTAGCGAGGATTTTGTGGGTGAAAGTATTATTAGATTGAATCCGAGAACAAGAAAAAAACGTTTGTTGGTTGAACCTGGTTATCTGATTGAAAGGGCAGAATATTGGTTGGATTATAACTGGGAATTTGCGAATGATCTACTATATCAATATGTGGAATATTTATTAGAAACCTTAGATTCATATAGTCCCGTTGCTTTTTTTAATAAAGATAGATTAAAAGATTCTTTTGAAGCATATAAAAATTTACCAGCTAGTAACCCTTTGAATAGCAAGAAAAAGAGTACGATTGTTAATGCTTTAACCAAGTGTTTTAAAGAAAATGTTTTTAGGAAAAGGCATTTATCAACTGGTCACCAAGTAACTGAAGCAATGAATAAAGATGCATATGAGAAATTAAAGACACTGGATGAAGGCGCCTTCAGAACAGAGTTAGGCAGATTAAAGGATCTTAGAGCAAAAGAATTGAGAGGTAATGTCATCAAAGGTAGTGTGGGTAAAGCTAATGTTGCTTTAAACATAAAATTTAACGATGTCAGCAATATATCCATAATTGGGCGAGCCGCAGCAAGGAATGAATCGTGGGTTATTGATGAGGCCGAACAAGAAACCAATGCTTTTATACAGAATTTTGCTTGTGTACATGTGACCGGCCATACCTTAGATCCAGTCGCGAAATG
The DNA here is from genome assembly GCA_964524285.1 of uncultured Pirellulales bacterium. Lineage (GTDB taxonomy): Bacteria > Planctomycetota > Phycisphaerae > Sedimentisphaerales > Anaerobacaceae > CAZGGE01. Next base: position 6,268 of record CAZGGE010000118.1, on the reverse strand, counting down.
CGGGCAGTGCGTTTTATTGTCAGATTCAGATGATATGCTGAGCGATGGTGATTTGGTTGTTGGGGAATCCAGTGAACAGGAAAAGTACCTTAGGCGAATTTCATTTAATGATGATAGTGCTTTTCTTTACTCGATTAATCCCCTTAAGATAACTGCTCCTTTGCAAGTTGACAGAAACACATTTTCTCTGCACAGAGTTGTTGGTGTTATTTATGAACCATGTAGGCACTGTAATGCGGAAATCTTAAATGGTAATGAGTGGCATCCATGCGAAAACATTGATCCTTCTTATTTTGAAAATAAGAAAATGATTACCGTTGAAGGAGACAGCATAGAGCCCATAGCCCGTAAAGGCCAAAAGGTTCTTGTAGAGGTAGGCATGGCTCCCAAATGCTATAAGATTGAGTCGGGTGGATTAGCTGTAATTGAGACTGACGAAGAATCTGTTGGTAACGAAATAAAAAGGGTCTATCCTAAGAAAGATAACTGGATACTTGTTAGTGCAAACCCACTTGAGCCATATACTCCGGACATTATTCCCATCGAAAAAATTAAAAAGGTTTGGCCTCTGAAAGGTGTGATATTCGAAGTTGCTGAAAACCAATTTTGATTACTGCGATAATTAAAGGTGTCCGGCCATATAACCCTGCACTTTCCGTTAAAGAAAGTGTTCCATCCGCCTGTAAGGCGGCGTTTTTTATGTGCTTACAAAGCACTTTTTGGCCATTTTTTCTCTTGACCTTTGTTTGAAAATTTGTTAAAATACCCTTATGTTTGCCAGAAGGCAAACGCAAATCGCCCCGCAGGGCACGGCTACAGGCCAGGCAGGCCAGAACAACTTTGCTCTTTACAAAAGGTGCTCTATGTATGACCTGTCCGCTATACGCTATACGCCGTCCGGGACACAGTGCCCGATATACAATACGCAATACACTCTACGAATTATTACGTACGAAAGTATAAGAAAATTATGCAAAACAAACCCAATTTCAAAACACACCCGATTAATACAAATCCTTTTATCTCAAATGCTTACGAAAACCGGACTTCAAACCGCACCACAAAACAAACCCAATTCAAACCCAATTCAAACCCAATTCAAACCCAATCAAAGCCAATTTACCCCCTCTAACTCCTCAAAAAATTAAATACAAACCCAATCAAACCCAATTCGAACCCAAAAAATGCTGCTTCATCACACGCTTTTTACATGCCACTGCGAGACTTCATGATACGTTCGCAAAACAGCGGAAATCATACCGCTGACGGTGTGTTTTTCTCTCAGGTGCTGCTGCGCTGCGCCTGCCAGTTGCCTTGCCAATTCCGGCCTGTCGAACAGCCGTTTCAAAGCTCCGTATATGCTAAGCTCGTCTCCCGGCTCGAACACCACCGCCGTCTTATCCTCGATAATCAAATCATCCACACCACCCTTACACCCCGCCACAGCCGCCCCTACACTCATCGCCTCCATCAGCACAGCATTAAACCTGTAACTCGGCTGAGGCTGCACGAAAATGTCCCCCGCCGCAAGCACCGCACGCCAGTTCGACAACTTCGGCACTATCGTAACCACACTGGAAAGCCCCTGCGAACTAATCAGCTTCCGCAAATACTTCTCCCCCCTTCCGTCACCCATTATCAACAGCACGAACTCATAACCATCCACAACCAGATGTTTAACCGCTCGAATCATATTCTCCAGCTCAACCGCCTTATCCAGCGAATGTGCCACTACAACACTCGCAACCTGTCTCGGGTCTGTGAAGCAGCCATCACTGTCACTAATAAACGTTCCCGGATTAACCTGAGACACCTTGTCGCCGGGCACAGGATGGTTTTTGTGAACACTTTTCGCAATCTTCGCCGATGGAACCAGGATTCGAGCGCAGCGGCGGGACGAAACGGAAAAATGCCGGAAACCATGCCCAAGACAGTTCAAACTGAGTATATAAGGAACATTCAACTGCCTCGCCAGCCGCCTCGTAAACTTGGCATCGCTGATATCCAGACAATGCAGAAAACTCGGATTCAAACCCGAAAGCCTCTCTCCGAGAAGCCGCCGCCTTCGATGCCTCAAAGGAGCAAAAATAGACTTTTTGTAACTCACCACCTCGACCGAACCCGAAAGCAAAGCATCAACACCGCAATTCCACGGACAAACCATAACAACACTGATAGATTCGTCCGCAAGTCCCAGCAAAAGGTGCTCGAGCAAAGTCGAATACTCCTCGACCACCTTCTCCGAAACAATAAGTGCCGGACGAAGCGCTTTCTTCTCTCCTTCACCGCTCTTTACGTCCTCTTCACTCATTTCTCAAAACGCCGACCTTTACGCCCGAAAAATAGAAGGATAGTATATCCACAAATGCCCAAGGTCATCATCCTCTCCGAAGTAAATCTCACCGTCACGCCCAACTACTGCATCGCCGAAAACATAACCATAACGACGCCGATCCAGTACCGAAACCGCCGCGCCCAAATCCGTTACTTCCAGAATGTAAGGATTGTAACAAAACATCTTAGCAATACCGTCACCACAAAAACCAAACAATCTACCATCCCTGGTTACCGCCATAGGTCCTACCTCTCCCAATGCCGTACTCCCCAGAACGCCTGTGAATCCTTTTCCCTCCGTAAAGCCGTATATGTTACCCTCCGCATCTGCTGTGTATATAATCCCCCTTACCTCGTCTTCTGCCCACGTCAACCCCGACAAATCCCAGTCTCCGCCTGGCAATGCAAAGGCCCCTTCATTAAACCGCCCGCTCTTCAAATCGTAACACCATATCCTGCCGTCGATACTCGCCCCGTAAACTTGCCCTTTCTTTGTAGCTGCAATCCTGCCTCTGCCCGCTACCTCACAGATTATCTCAATCTTCCCCTCACCCATATTCACAACGAAAAGATGCCCTTCTGTAATCCCGACCAAATTATTACGCTCACTGTCCCGAACAGCATGTACAATCTTCTCCCCCTTTACCACATACCCCAAATCCCGAAATGGCCTGCGAAAAATCTGCCACTCCTGAATCAAATCAAAGGGCAAAGGTTCCAATTCCCGAATAACTATCCGCCCACCATCCTCTCCGTTCACGCACGCCGCCACCTTTTCCCTGCCGCAGCAAACCCCCACGCAACTCTCCGCACATTCCACAACTCCCATGTCAAAAATCATACCGGTTACACCATGGAACATACCAACCAAAAGATGCGACGCAAAACCGCTCGTCCCGCCATAAACCATACCATCCGCCGAAACGTCCAGTGCCGTTATATGACACTCATCATCGCGAATCGGCACAGTAACACCGGGAAAACAAGGCGCAAATGCAACCATCGTACCCTCACTGATAAAAGCCTTTTGCACAACCTCATTACGCTCCCTGTCGCTCACCAACTCGCCCGCACCATATTTCTTCTTTTTCATCGAATCTCCTATCCCCACATCCGCAAAGGAAGATGAGCATTAGCTTTTTTTCTTCCCGCAGGCATCTCAACCTTGAAAATACCCACCGGCCGGGCCTGTGCATTAACATGCCCGAAAAACAAATCACCGTTATGGTCTGCCGCACCACGAGATACATACTGCGAAACCGCACCCGGACGCCTCAATACCGCCACCTCTTCCCGCTCAAGACTATCCGTATCCATTCGCCAAACCACACCCTCCATATCCTTATACTCTCGCGACACCGGCTCCTTCCAACGCGACCCCACGTAATAAAGCATCCCGTCCCCACCAAAAACCAAACCTCCACAATGGTCTATAAACGTATCCACCGGAAGTGTATTATCATAATCCTGAGTAACCTGACCCAAATCTTCCACATAGCCCCATTTTCCATCATCCGGCCATATTCGAATAAGCCTCGGATACCCTGTCCACGTAACCGCATAAACACAATCGCCGCCGGTCGAAGCCACCGCATCATAAAGAACACTATGCCAGCCCGTTTGAAGTCCGTTTTTGTGCGGAAGAACATAAGGCGACCTCTCAAGCCTCTTTACCGCAGGGTCATAACGAATCAGATGTCCGTAATCACCAGACGTCCATACCCGCCCTTTCGAATCCAAAAACAGTACCTGTGAATTTATCGAACCTATCCGCCCCGCATCAAAACGCTTCCGCTTCTCCAAATCATAAACAAAAAAATGGTCCCGTGGATAGCTCAACGCATAAAGCAGACCCCTCGCCTCGTCGTGAAGCAGGCACCGGCATCCCTCTTTCGGCAACATAGTGTCCCACCATAACACCTTATCTTTGCTCGTATCGAAGGCAACCAGCGCTGACCCACGAAAACACCGCCGCTCGTCATGCCAGCTAAGCCACGGCGAATACATAGGCTCATCAATCGGAGGTCCCGACAAATGCGTAGCCATATACATCACACCATCCGACAATGACGGCGCAAAGCTGTAATGTATCTTGCATTGCGTCGCACGACCCGAATCCCGCCGGTCTTCCACCACCTCATCCATATCGAAAAGATATTCCAGCGAATCGCTATTCTCGTCATATCGAACAACCTTCACCACCCCTGCCGGCACTGTCTCGCAGCACGCCGCCGCATATATCCTGCCGTCAGGCCCCACCGAAAGAGACCAGCAACTATCACTCTCCCGATGCGCCTCAAAAGGATACCAAACTGCCCTGTAAGCTTCCGCATCCATAAATCAACAAAGCCTCTCGTAAGCCCTGAATCACGCTTTCAATTCAACCAATGCCACAACAATCTATTTCACTTCGCAACCGTATGCAACAAATTACTGTTGCAGCAAAAACCTCATTAAAGTAAATTACTCCATTCCGGAAAAACGAAAAAAAATTAAGCCGGAGAAATACGCATGACATTTATTGACTGGGCAATTGTCGCGGCACTGCTCGCCTTTATGGTATGGGCTGCTTACCAGACAAAAAAATACACCACAAGCGTCGCCGACTTCCTCGCAGCAAACAGATGCGCTGGAAAATATCTGCTCGGTGTCTCCGAAGGAATCGCCGGGGTAGGCGCTATCAGTACCATTGCATTATTTGAATTCTACTACAACGGCGGCTTCTCCCTCGCATGGTGGTTCTTCGCTTTCAACCTTGTCACCATAGTGGTAGCTCTCTCCGGATGGGTGGTATACAGGTTCAGACAAACACGCGCGCTTACTCTCGCACAATTCCTCGAAATGCGATACAGCAGAAAATTCAGAATAACCGCCGGAATTATAATATTTATCTCCGGCACACTGAACTTCGGCATTTTCCCTTCCGTGGGGGCGAGATTTTTCCAATACTTCTGCGGCCTGCCGACTAACTGGGACATCGTAATAATCAAAGGCGTTCTGGAAATCGATATAATATACTCCTTAATTATGATTATACTGCTCTCTGTAGCCCTCCTGTTTACTTTCTTCGGCGGTCAAATTGCCGTAATGGTCACCGACTTCATACAGGGAACTTTCTCGAACGTCATCATTTGCATAATAGTTGTCTTCGCCCTCCTCACAATTCCATGGTCGCAAATCATCGAATCAATATCACAAACACCCCCCGATGAGTCCATGATTCACCCCTTTCAGGCCACACAGACAAAAGATCACAATCTCTGGTACTACCTGATCTACGCCTTTGGAATCTTTTACACCACAAGAGCCTGGCAGGGAAATCAGGGTTACTTCGTCTCCGCAAAAAACGCTCACGAGGCTCGAATGGGAAACATAATGGGCTGGTGGCGACTACGAATGCAGGAATCAATGACCATAATTCTCCCCATCTGTGCATTTGTAATCATGCACCACATCGCATGGGAACCTGCATCAGACCATGTGAAAAAAATCCTCGCCACCATAGACAACCAGACTATACAAAAACAGGTTACCACGACACTCGCGCTCACACACCTCCTGCCTATTGGACTTATGGGGGGGTTCTGTGCCGTTATGCTCGCAGCATTCATAAGTACACATGATACCTACTTACATTCATGGGGAAGCATCTTTATACAGGATATCCTCATGCACTTCCGTAAAAAAAGACTCTCACCTCAACAGCACATGAAATGGCTCAGACGTTCCATACTGGGCGTCGCAGTCTTTATCTTCCTGTTTAGCCTCCTCTTTCCGCAAAACCAGTATATCTATATGTATTTCGCGCTCACCGGAACAATCTGGCTCGGAGGAGCCGGCGCAATAATCGTAGGTGGCCTATACTGGAAAAGGGGAACTACGCAAGGAGCGTACGGCGCACTCATCGTCGGAATAATCACAGCAATAATCGGGT
>CAZGGE010000117.1:8325-10193 GCA_964524285.1 uncultured Pirellulales bacterium | reverse complement strand
ATCGTGGCTCATCTGAATAAGGCGATTGATCAGGTCCGCGCCGCCGAAGCGAAAGAATTGGAACGGAATGGCTATATCCCTGTCTTGAAGAAGAGTCGCTGGCTGTTGCTCAAACGCCGGGAGAATCTGACCGACAAACAAGATACATCGCTGTCTGAGTTGCTTCGCTATAATCTGAAAACGATCCGGAGCTATTTGCTGAAGGAGGATTTTCAGTCGTTCTGGGAGTACCGCAGTCCGTATTGGGCCGGCGTGTTTTTGGATCGTTGGTGTACGCGTGCCATGCGTTCACGGATTGAACCGATGAAGAAAATGGCCCGAATGCTGCGTCGGCATCGGGCGTTAATAGTGAACTGGTTTCGTGCCCGAAAAGAGTTTTCCAGTGGGATTGTCGAGGGATTAAATGCCAAAGCGAAAGTGGCTACCAGAAAAGCATACGGCTTCAAACGCTTCAAAACGCTGGAATTAGCCCTGTATCACAATCTTGGAGCACTCCCGGAACCGGTTGTAACCCACAAATTCTTTTAAAGAGGCAATTTTTTAAGGAATCCGGACATGCATGTTCAAGAATTGCTAAGTTTGAAAGACAAGGTGATTCTGGTTACCGGTGGAGCGGGCCTTTACGGCAAGTTCATAGTGGAGGGGCTGGCCGAGGCCGACGGTACCGTTATTATCGCCTCCAGAAACCTTAAAATGTGTGAGAAGACGGCAAAGGATTTCCGGCAAAAAGGTCTCGACGTTCACGCAGCGCGGGTAGACCAGACCGACCACGAATCGATTATGACGCTGAAGGAAAAGATTCGCAATGATTTCGGCGGACTGGCTGTTTTCGTGAATAACGCTGTGGGAAGGCCGATGAAGCATTACAATGACCCGATGGAACACTGGGTCAAATCAATGGAAGTAAATTCGACGGGGATGATGGACATAGTTCGCGAGATGGCCGAGCTTATCGCAGAGCGAGGAGGAGGTTCAATCATAAACATTTCATCCATGATGGGTATATACGGGCCGGACCTTTCGAACTATGAGGGTACGGATATGGGCGACCCGCCGCCGGATTACTTTTTCCACAAAGGAGGTCTGATTACACTAACAAGGTACCTTGCAAGGGTTCTGGCGGACAAGAAAATCAGGGTGAATTCGATAAGCCCGGGCGGTCTTTTAGCGGGTCAGCAGCAGCGTTTTATAGAGAATTACTCGAAGAAGGTGCCTGTGGGCCGGCTGGCTAATGACGATGATATCAAGGGCGTGGTGGTGCTTCTTGCATCGGATGCAAGCGCTTACATAAACGGCGAGGACATTCTTATGGACGGTGGGATGCATGCCTAAGTAACGGCTTGGAGGTATCGCCGGCGCCACAGCCGGTATTCGTTGTGCCTGTCTTGGTCAGGCGTGAAGCGTTTTTGTGATTGAATCCATTTTCGGCCTGCATGTTCGACGTCTTCGAACCATCCTGCCGCCGAAGAAGCGAGCAATGCCGCGCCCATGCAGGCAGGTTCACCGCAGCGTGTTCTTATAATTTCGGTATCCAGCAGGTCGGCCTGTATTTGAAGCCAGAGGTCGCTGCGAGCACCGCCTCCGGTGGCGATAATTGCGGGTGGTTTGTTATCCGGATATAAATGGTCTACCAAATCTTCCGAGGTTGCGGAAACGGATTCGATTATGGCTCTTGCGAAACATCCATGCTGGTGTGAATCGGATTTATTCAAAAAACCTTGGAGGCCGGGCTGTTGATTGGCGCAAGGCAAAGCGATGAGTCCATGGGCACCGATGCCTGCGGATTTTGCGCGGGCGAGAAGTTCTTCAATGGTCAAACCGGGAGCGTGGTTTCGCTGGTACCACTCGAGGACGGCGGCGCCGTTGGA
>CAZGGE010000117.1:0-8315 GCA_964524285.1 uncultured Pirellulales bacterium | reverse complement strand
GGAGCTGAATGCGATCTGGTACCAGCCGTCGGAGTCGTGCTGCGGTCCCATACAACAATCGTGCATTGGTCTGTAATCGGATTTGTAACAGACGCAGGCCGTTACGGTTCCTATGGATTCGCTGAAGTCGGCCAATGTACCCAGCCCTGAGCCGATGCCGGCGATGTGATGGTCGAGGCCGCCGACCGCCAGCGGTGTTCCGCAGGCAAGGCCCGTTATATCAGCGCCTTTTGGCGTGATTTTTCCTGCTATGGCTCCCGGACGCAGCGGTGAGGAAAGCTGTTCCGGTCTGATTCCTGCTTGTTGGAGTGCCCGGGACCACCATTGAAGTTTTTCAAGGTCCAAAAGGCCAAGGAGAGCTGCCGTACCCGCGTCGCCGGCATATTTTCCGGTCAGGGCGAATACCAGATAATCCGATATGCTCATGATGCGGCGTGTTCGAGACCATAACTGTGGTTCATGCTCCTGAAGCCATCGTATTTTCGCAACAGCCAACTGTGCACTCGGCACGCCGAGACCGGTTACCTTTAGGAACTCGCTGCTTTCCCAGAACTGTTGTAGCCGTCTGTCTGCGCGGCCCGCACGAAGGTCCGTCCATACGATAAATGGTGTCAATGGACGGTCCTGCTCGTCAAGTAATATAAAAGTATTTGCCTGTGAGCTGTATGAAAGAGCTTTGATTTCGCCTGGTTCAGCTCCGGCCTGCCGGCAGGCATCAGAGAGACCCCGGTTAATAGTGGACCAGAACTTATCGATATCAAGTTCACAAACATTTCCGCCGCTTTTGTGAATGGGGACGGCGATTCTTGACAGGCCGGCCTGTTTCGCGTTTTTGTCGAAAAGACCAACCTTAAAATAGCTCGTGCCTAAGTCGATACCTAAAACAAATTCCATTTTGTAATTGTTCCGGTGCTATCAGGACTGTTTGCTATTTTGGAGTATATCGGTAGTTTTATGCACAAGTATTTGTCCGGTCTGGTGCGGAAAGAGCGCATTAGAGGCTTCGTATCCGCCTTCCTTTGCGGCTTTCGGCGTTACGACGTAGCCCTGGAGTTCGCCGTTGGCAAGCGAGATAATAAACGTATCCCGCCAGTTTCTTTTTACATCAAGGGCATACTCAATGAAAATCTCACCGGGCCAGCCGACAAATATCCAGTTTCCGACTTTTATCATCTGTATTTCCGCGGGCAGACATCTCCGGTAGGCCATGTCGAGTTTGCCATCGCGGGCGGCCTCTGCGAGAGTGAGAGTCTCTTCTGCACCGAACCAGTCGCATTCTGCTGTGCGAATTTGCTGCCGTGGAGCTTTTGCTTTCTTCAGATTTTCAAGTTTTTCAACGGCATTTTTGAGATTTTCCTGAGCCTTTTCGAGGGATGGAAAATTCTTTCGAGGCAAATCGACAAACTCACGGCGGCAGTGTAGGTCGAGCTGGGAATGAAATTTTATTTCGCAGAGAGCATTTTCGACGGCCTTTGCAAGCAACGTTCCAAGCCTATCGGCCTCTTCGAATGTATTCGCCGTGGTAACGTGTCGGGGGCTTTGGTTGCCCGCGGGGCCGGTATGATGAAGGGTTACACATTTATCGCCAAGCACGTTGTCCTGTAAATATTTTCTGGCCATTCCGGGAAAATCCGCCGAGACCAGCATTGAATCTTCATGTAAAACAGTGGGGTGCATCGAGCAGACGAGCATACACGCAATGTTTGTTTTGTCCTCGGCATTCCTGACAACAAGCACCGGAACCTGAGGGTCTGCGGGTCCTTTGGGGTCTCGTCGATTTGTTCCAACTTTCGAGCCGTCCGCAATCGCCAGTCCCGCCTGGGCATTGCCGGCGTTTTGAAAAGCTCGCACCGCCGCTTCGACATTGCGTTCTTCCATGAATTGGACGTAATCGGTGTCGACCGGCGGGATAACGGGATCGCCCTGGTTGCTAATGTATTCGACGGTGTTCGGTCCTGAGTGTGTGTGAGTTGCCGTTACCATGATGTTCTCCGGGGGCACCGGTATTTTTTTTGCGATTCTATTTCGTATGTTCTGCGCACTACATTTGCCGACAAAAATGATATCATTGGCTATAAAGATAACAGCGGTTTTTCCGTCACTAAGATACAGCGCCGAGCTGAAAAGCGAATCGTGAACACCCGTACTGTACCTTTCGACGTGTGGATATCCGTACAGAAACTGTGTATTTTTCGGCGTGATTTCTGTTGCGGCGGCGCCGGCCTTAAGGTTTGGGGCCATAATTACCTCGCCTCAAAAGTTATCAATTCAGTATTACGGTTAATAGCCTTTGTCCCAATCCGGCTCGATATCCTGTGCAATCGTCTCGGTTATGTAAAAGTCCGTTCGTAGTGTCTGGTGTATCGAGGTAGGCAGCAGTGGTGTTACCGGGCCATGTGCGGCAAGCCTTGTTGTAAGCCGCTGCCATGAAGTCGTCGTACCGTGCACAGTAAGGCCGTTCATATCCATGCGGGCTTTGGAAGCAATGACTTCCGCGGGTCCTATGGTCGCCGCCTTTGGTGGGACAAGTGCAATGTCGCCGCTCTTTCCGAAACTGCCGTGAAGTGAATTCTGAGCGAGCGTAAAAGGGCTTAATGTAACAATCCTCGGCCCCATTTTCTTCCACTGTTCCAGTGGCGCCTGAAATTCAGGGGCATCAGGTTCTATGAAAGCCAGATGTCCCGTCCATCCGGGTCCGCTGTAACACATATCGGCTCCTCCCATATCCGCTATCATTTTTCCGTAGTCATTAATATTCTTTGTTGTGGGGCCGATTACCTGTTTTTCCGGAGGCCTGAGATTCTCTTCGATTTGGTCATAGAAATATTTTTTCAGTGCGCACATAAAACCCAGGGGCCATTCTTCCGGAGCCACTTCGCCGTTTTCGTTTGCATATTCGTCCATCGTAAAGACGTGAAGATTTTTGCAGTTAACGCGGAACATATTGATGAGGCAGGCTACCTGCCTGTAAAGCGGCACGGGATTCGGCAATATGAGAACCAGCTTTTTATTATCATCGGCTGATTCTTTTATACGCCGGAACATATCCGAGACAAATATGAATCCGAGGTCATCGTCCTTTATCACGCGTATTTTGAAGTCTGGATTGGGATGCCTGGTTATGTCCTCGCGTTTGATTTTTCTTACTTTATCGAGAACTTTCTCATCTCGAAACGGAACGTATTGGGAGGGACTATATTCGAAGCCGCCGGTTTTCATCAGATTTCTCCTAAATTATTTCTGTTAGCTCTTTTTATAGACGGAATTCCCCGCAATCCAGGTTTGCAGCACGTTTAGTGATTTATCAAGCAGAACCAAATCTGCGTCATATCCTTGTTTTATCTGTCCTTTGCTGTTTTCAAGCCCGAGGACACGGGCGGGATTTGCCGACGCCATTCGGACGGCGAGCGGCAGTTCAACCGACAGCAGTTTGACCGCGTTACGCACCGCCCGGTCCGAAGTAAGACCGCTGCCTGTCAAATTTCCGTTTTTGGTCATCCTTGCGGGACCACCTTCGTAGTGAAATTGAATTTCACAGCGGTTATTGAATTTGTATTTACCGGTCGGCATGCCGGCACCGACATTGGCATCGGTAATCAGGCAAACCCTGTCTGGTCCTTTGCACTTCAGTGCCATTTTTACGGCTACGGGGTCTACGTGCTCGCCGTCGAGTATAAAATCGACGCTGACTCTTTCATCGGCCAGTACTGCTTCGACTGCTCCACATGGACGAACGCCGGGGTCCTGAACGTCGGGGCAGGGAAAAACGTCGTAAAAATGTGTAGCGTGGCGTACGCCCGCTTCGATAGCCGCCTGTGTTTGCTGCACGTTTGCCTGTGTATGTGTCATAAAGACGGGGCCGCCCCTGTCGGACATAATATCAACAAGGTCTAATATAGCCGGAAAATCCGGCGCAATACTGAAAGTCAGCTTGTAAGGAGCGGCGGACTTGATAAGTTTATGTACTCGTTCGGTCTTCCCATCTACTCCTGAAACATTGGGCAAAGCGCCCGAAAGAGTGAGAAAAGGACCCTCCAGATGAAAACCGAGAATCTGTGTACCTTCCGACTCAACCTCTGAAACAGAAGATAAAAATTCATCATCGCGGCCCTTCGGTAACGGACATATTGTAGGCAGAAACCCTGTAAGTCCGTACTTCGGCATAAGCCGACACAATTGAGAAAGCTCATCAGGGCCGTTGTCGACGAGGTACCTGCCGGTTCCGTGGATATGTAAGTCAATGAATCCCGGTGCCAGAAACCTTTTACCACCATCGATAACTTCCGCATTTTCAGAGCGGATTCCGCCGGCGGTTGAAACCTGCTTGATTTTGCTGTCCTCGATAAGAACCGCAGCATTTTCCAACAAGCCTTCAAGCTGAATTACGGTAACGTTTTCTATAATTAACGCCTGCATAGTTTATATACCTCAAATTTTTCCCTGTTTGAATGTTACAAAGGCCGGATGATATTCTCTCAAGAGGTCAGTTCACAGTGTTTCGGCCTGGTTGCAACTCCGCAAAAGTGCGGATAATAGTATAAACAGGGCACTTCGTCAACTCACATCAAGAGTTGACAACCGACTATTCTGCCGGGCGGACAAGTCGAAAAATGCCCAAAAAATGAATTTGAGCGGCTTGACCGTGATGTTAGATTTTGTTATAAATCGCTGAATCTAACAGAATATACCTTTAGCTAAGCCAAAGGGATATCAAAATGGCAAAAAGGTCTGAAACAGTTCCTGCAAAAGTACGCCAGGCCAGAATCAGGGAGTTGCTCAAAGATAATCACACCGTCTCGATAAAGGAGCTGGCCAAAGAGTTCGCTGTCAGTGAAATGACGGTAAGGCGTGACCTGGAAGTGCTCGAGCGTGCCGGCGAGGTCCGGAGAACTCACGGCGGGGCGATGCCTGCGGACAGAATGGTATTCCAGTTCGACTTTACCGCCAGGCGTCAGGCACACAAACCGGCAAAAATTGCAATCGCACGCAGGGCACTGGAAGTTATAAAGCCGCACAAAAGAATCATAATCGACACGGGAACAACCACACTTGAACTGGCATATTTGCTTAAGGAAGAGCACGACATTACCGTTCTTACGCCGAGCCTGGCTGTCGCTTCGGTTCTACAGTTTTCGCCGGGTGTTCAGACGGTTCTGCTGGGAGGGGTTGTCAGACGAGGAAGTCCGGACTTGACCGGCGTAGTAACCGAGACGGTGCTTGATATGTTTGCAGCCGACATCGCCTTTCAGGGAGCCGACGGCATCGGAATCGACGGCAGGCTTTACAACGCAGACACCAGAATCGCAAAGGTAGACCGCAAAATCCGTGAGCGTGCCGAACGCACGTATATCCTCTCGGACAGCTCGAAAATCGGAAAGACCGCTCTCATTACCCACGGCTACATAAATGAGGTCGAAGCGCTCATTACAGACTGGAAAATCGACCCTGCACACAAAAAATCGTTTGAAGAAAAGGGAGCGACGGTAATCGCAGCCGGACAGGAAAATAAGAATAGAGCCAATATAAACGGTTATGGAGGAACAGCGTGAAGGATAAAATGAAAGCAGCTTTGTTCTACGGAAAAAAGGAAGATATGCGGGTCGAGACCGTGGCGGTGCCTGAAATTTCAGACGGTGATGTTCTGTTGAGGGTCAGGGCCTGCGGGATATGCGGTTCGGACGCGAGAAGTTACTTTAACGGCATTGAAGAACGCTATAAAATTCCCGTCATATTCGGCCACGAAGTTACCGCCGTCATCGAGAAGGTCGGCGGCAACGTTAAAGATTATAAGGCCGGTGAAAGAGTTGTCGTAGCACCAATTCACGGCTGCGGTCGCTGCGAATTCTGTACCTCAGGCAGGGAAAATCTATGCACGCAGGTCGTGGTGTACGGCTGCACAATCGACGGCGCTTTCGCACAATACATGAAAATAACACAACAGGCCCTGCAAAGAGGTGTGCTGGTGAAAATTCCTGATGAAATCAGTGACGAACAGGGCACGATGATTGAGCCTTTTTCGTGTTGTCTTCACGGTTTGTTAAGGTTGAATATTGCACCGGGAGATTCCGTTGTCGTGTTTGGTGCAGGGCCAATAGGAATCGCCCACATGATGCTGGCGAAAAGGCTCGGTGCCGAAAAGGTCGGCGTTATGGATATGGTGGACGCACGTCTTGAACAGGCGGAATCCTTCGGGGCGGATATTACAATCAACGCCGGCGATAGTAAGTGGAATACAAAGCTCCATAAATATTTCGGTACGGACAAAGTTGATAATGTTGTTACGGCCGCACCCAGCGTCGCAGCTATTAACAGTGGTCTGGAGATTATAAAGAACGGCGGGAGCCTGCTGATTTTCGGCGGCCTGCCACACGGCAGCATGATGCAAATTGACCCCAATATTATCCACTATAACGAGATAAACATTGCCGGCAGTATTGACGCCACCATCGACGACTTTCACAGGGCCGCCACTATGGCACCGTCTCTGCAACTGGAGCGGTTTATTACGCATACTTTTCCGCTTGACGAGGTAAAAAAGGGCATGGAGATTATGCGGAGCAAACAGGGTATGAAAGTTATTCTGAACTTGACAAAGTCATAATAATAAATGTTCCGGAGTGAATGAAAAGGTATTATTGAAAAAAAGGAGTCCTGCAAATGTTTGAGAACGTTAACCCTAAAGACCTCGAAGAAGGCCGAAAATATCTGATGAGCGGCTCGGTTGGCGGCGGCCTGCCCGTTATGATAGACAGTGGAAAAGGTGCTGTTGTCAGGGACACCGGAAGCAAGGAATACATCGACTGCACATCGCAGGCATGGTCGTACAATATAGGCTTCAGCCACCCGAAGGTTATCGCCGCCGTCAAGGAGCAGGTGGAAAAAATCACACACGTCAGAACGAGCTTTGAGACCGTGCCCAAGCTACTTTTGTGCAAGAAGCTCGGAGAGATAGCGCCAAAAGACCTCAAGAAAATCAGCTTTTGCCTTCACGGCTCCGTGGCGAACGAGTCCGCGATGAAGCTGGCGATGACTAATAACCCCGAAGGCATGAAGTTCATGACGCCGTTCCATAATTATTCCGGACGAACGCTTGCTACAATAAGCGCAAGCTGGTCTCATCATCCCATAAGCAAAGTCTTCGCGCCGTATATGCACAACGTGGTCCGATTTCCTCACGCATATTGTTACAGGTGTCCCTTCGGCGCCGAATACCCCGGATGCGGCATGATGTGTGCCGAATACGTCAAGACCATGCTCGAAAAAGCGACCGAGCCGATTATTGCCATAATGCTCGAACCCATGCAGGCAAGCGGCGGTATGATTGAATTTCCACCCGGCTACCTGAAAAGGCTAAGGGAAATCTGCGATGAGTACGGCGTGCTGCTGATTTACGACGAAATTCAGACGGCGTTCGGCAGGCTCGGTTCCATGTTCGCCTGTGAAAAATACGATGCGTACCCTGATATACTTGTGTTCGGCAAGGCGGTGGGCGGCGGGTTCCCCCTCGCCGGCGTTATGCTGCGTTCGGACCTTAAAACACCGGAGCCTGCTTCGGATTCATTCACTTTTGCACACTTTCCCGTTTCATTTGCCGCCGCCATAGCTACGCTCGACGTAATACAGGAGGAGAACATGCTCGAAAAATCAGCTAAAATGGGACGATATTTTACCGGAAAGCTCGAGGAGCTGCAAAACAAATACGAGGAAATCGGCGACATCAGAGGACCCGGCCTTATGATAGGAATAGAACTGGTAAAAGACCGTCAAACCAAAGAGATGGCCAACGATGTAACGCACGCCATCGTAAAAGAAGCCGTCGGCGAAGGTGTTATTTTCGGCGAAAGCCTGTTCAAGGGCATGGGTAACGTTTTGAAGATAAAGCCGCCTTTCGTCATTACCGAAGCCCAGGCGGACCGTGTCCTTGAGGTTTTTGAAAAGCTGCTTGTCAAACACACAACGGGCGCCGGCGTTAAATAAGGTGAATTGCCGATATTCGGGAGACCCAAAAATGCAGCCGCTCTATATGCGCATAGTCGAAGAATTTTCTGAAAATGCAAAAACCGTTTTCGAAAACATTCAGCAGGAGTCGCTCGATGAAGTTGTATCACTGATACTTAGTGTCAGGCGGATTTTTGTTCTTGGTATCGGGCACTCCGGAATGTTCGCCAGGATTTTTTCCATGAAGCTCAATCATGTCGGCCTCACGGCGTTTACCGTTTTTGATGAAATCAATCCGCCGATAGGAACCCAGGATTTGTTCATAGCCGTTTCACAATCCGGCGAAACAAAATCACTGCTTGCACTTGCGGAAAAGG
>CAZGGE010000116.1:0-10197 GCA_964524285.1 uncultured Pirellulales bacterium | reverse complement strand
TTTTTCCGCATAGCGGATTGTTTACATCGCAGAGGACATTTAGAGGTGGGAGGCTCAAATTAAGAGGTTTTTTAATTTTCTTAATATCCCGCAGGTTCCTGCCGCCAAGCGGTATTGGCTTTGAGTTCTTGTTGAGAAGTTTCCATCCCAGAGCGGCTGCTGCTCCTGCGCCGCCGTCTACGGTTGCACTTCCTCCGACGGCAAGATATATCGAGTTTGCGCCGTAATCTCGGGCGGCCTTTATCAACTGCCCCGTGCCGTAAGTTGTTGTTTTGAAGGGGTTAAGCTGCTGCTTCGAGAGTAGTTGATGGCCGCTGGCAGAGGCCATTTCCACAATTGCGGACTTGTCTTTTTCGAACCATGCAAACCCTGCGTTGACCTGCATGGCTTAGCACCATCCGCCGGGCGAAGCCGGTATTACTTTCACCGGGCGGTCTCTCTGTGTGTGCGGCGACATTGACTTCGGGAATCGTATCATTTTTACAGCCTGCCAGTTGTGGTGCGCAGGTATAAACGGCTTTCGACCCCCGTCATTTTTCTGAATATTCTTGCCCACATTTGCTTTGTTTGGTAATTGTATTTCGATTCGGGGGGGGCGTAAGGCAGGCTGACTTTCATTATACAGCACCTCGGTAAAAAAGCTTTTCGGGCAAAGTCATTTTAGTAGCAGAGCCGACAGCCGTAAAGCTAAGAGCGAGGACGTTTTTTTGAAAGAATAATCAATCCCCCGCCGACAAATAACAGAGCCGAAGATGGTTCGGGATTGTTGAAGGTCAGCTCGAAGTATTCAAGGACTCCGCGGTCGTTGAAGTACGCATCGTTAATTCTCAGGCGCCACTGGCCGGACGTACTTTCGCCGTCGAAGGCGGAAAGCTCGAAAGGCTCGATGGGCCGGTATCGTCCCGAAAAGGGGGGACTGCCGTCTTTTATGTATACTGGCGCTTCGTCGTCGAATATGGTCTGCTCGTAGTCTTCTCCCTTGAAAAACTCATTACCATCAGGGTTAAACATGCTCAGACAGATGGCTTTACCCGAAGGGCTGACCAGAAAAATTTTCAAATCAAATGCGCATGTGTGTGTGATGCTAACCTTTACATCGAGGTCGGAGATAATATGCTTATGCGGGACATGGATAACGGCATCTTTCATCCAGCCATTTGTATGTTCGGGTTCCTGGGGGATTTGTAGATTGAATTCGCCGCCGCCGGTGCAGACCGCCGCCGGGCAAATCTGTGAGAACAGCTTTACCACAAGTATTACAGTTAGAGCAATCCGTTTTACGGCTTTTGCAGCTTCCATGCTCGGCACACCGAATCAATCCAGTATCCAAACGGACGGTTCTGTACGGCAAAGACATCCCTGTAACGGAATTTTACAACAGCTCAGTACTTGCGGCAAATATAAAAAAGTCCCCAAAAATACGGATACGAATTAGCGGCATGAAGATAAATGCCATCAAAGTCTTCTGTCCTCGGCGAGAGAATGCAAGTGAGCTGTTTAACTTACTTCCAGTACAGAATTGAGTTCTCCGAAGGGGTTGGGTGCCGAAAGTTCGTTATATGGGTCCTGCTGCCATTGACCGTCAACTACCAGCCTGTACTGATAATGGCCGGTGGGAAGTTTGAGTTTTGTTTGCCAGACGCCGCTGTGCCCCACTTTTTTCATTGGTGTTTTTTCCGGCTGCCAGTTGTTGAAATCTCCGGCAACACTTACGTTTTGGGCCCGCGGATAGAGGGACACAAAAACGATGGCGTCCTTGATTTGGTTAACTCCGTAATAATCGGACAGTTTTACTTCTGTCGGTGTTTGTGTTTGTTTTTCTTTTACAGCGGTCGTGTTCGGTGTGTCGGTTGGCGGCGCAGTCATAACCGCGGTTGTGTGAGATTGAGCGTTTGAGCTGCCCGGCAGCGGTTCTGTTTTTAAGGGTGTCGAATTCCGAGGCGTCTGGGCCTTTACCTCTTTCATCAATTCGTCCGCAGTGCTGCTGATTTCCTCGAGTCTTCCCGAGAGTGAGTTCACCATTTTATGTCGCAACTGCCGTGATTCGATGTCAATTACCTCTTCGGCCAGTGAGGCAAAATCGACCTGTCCGCGGCTTGCGGGGTCGTATTCGATAATAGGCTGGCCGTAGCTGGCCGCTTCCTTAATTTTGGTGTTGAAGTTAACGACAGTTTTGAACATTTTGTCGCCGAAATGCTCTCGAATCTCAGCGAGAATTTCTCGGGCCATTTTCGTCCTGATGTCGTACATGCTGGCCAGTACCTTTACGTTGACCTGCTGGCTGCACCTTTCGCAGAGGATGCTTAGAGTTTCGAGTTGTTTACTGAGTCCGTGCAGGGCGAAGTATCCTGTTTCTACGGGTACAATCACGTCTGTTGCCGCCCGAAGAGCGTTGAATGTTAACAGGCCGACGGCGGGTGGGCAATCCACAATCGTGAATTCGTACCTGCCTTTTGCTTCTTCGAGCACCTCGCGCAGGCAGCATTCCCTTTCGACGACCCCTGCCATTTGTTGTTCGAAAGCCGACAAATCGATGCTTGCGGGCGCCAATTCGAGTCCGTTGTTGATTTGCCAGAGGATTTCGGTAAGTTTTAAAGGCTCGTTTCGGCTTTTGCTTATGAGGACGTCGTAGATGCTTTGTTCAATCTGCTCTTCGGGCACTGCCAGTCCCACTGCGCAATGCGACTGTGAATCCATATCGACCAGAAGAGTTTTCTTTCCTATGGAAGCCAAAGCACTTGCCAGATTTATGGATACGGTCGTTTTGCCGCATCCGCCCTTTTGATTTACTACCGCTATAGTTCTCATCAATTACCAGCACCCCAATAAATTGCCAGTCGATTTTTGTTTTTCGGGAACGGGCCAATTCGATGCATTGTCGGCCCTGCCGCCTAATCAATTATTCGGCAAGTACTGCTAAAAAACTTTACCTTTTTATAGGACGAGCCTATAAAAAACGTATCTGGCGGCATTGATATGGCCGATTTCAGGCGTTATGTTGTTGAGTACGGATGCCGCCGGCCGCATAAATCGCATCATTATCGCGGGCTTTTTTCAATTCCAATCAGCTCGAATAAATGCTAATATGAATGTTGAAAAGTTTTCGAGGGGCCTTGTATCATATTTTTCTGCGAGGTCGTGGTTGCTTTTGAACTATTGCGAACAAGTTTGGAAGGATTCGAGATGGCAGAAGATAAAACCGGGCGGATGACTCGCAGAGCTTTTATCAAGACGTCTGCGGCGGCCTCCATCGCCACGATGTCGGTTGGTGCGGCACAGGCCTTCGCAGGCGGTTCTGACACGATACGGGTCGGAATAGTCGGCTGCGGAGGTAGAGGAAGGTATGACGGCACCAATTGCGTTAACTCGTCAGCGGGGGTCGAGATAGTTGCCCTTGCGGATATTTTCGAGGACCGGGTGCAGGATGCACGGCGGCATTTCGAGGAAAAAGCAGGGCCGAAGTTCAAAGTTACCGACGACACATGCTTTATCGGGCTGGATGGATACAAAAAAGTTCTGGCGTCGGATATAGACCTGGTGATATTCACCACCCCGCCTTATTTCAGGCCTGAGCATTTGCGTGCAGCGGTAAGCGCCGGCAAGCACGTGTTCATTGAAAAACCCGTAGCGGTGGACCCGGTTGGAGTCCGTTCAATTATCGAATCCTCGAAGATGGCCGACCGCAAAAGCCTGACCATACTTACCGGCACACAGATGCGCCGCGCCGCGCACCTTCAGGCGGTTATGGAAAGACTGCATAACGGCGATATGGGCGACATCCTTGCAGGTCAATGCTGCAGAATCGGCGGCGCAATGCTGGGGTGGGGAACTCAACAAAGAAACCCCGAATGGTCCGATATGCAGTGGCAAATCCGGCGTTGGCTATTCTATAACTGGCTGGCCGGTGATTTTATAACGGAGCAGCACGTTCATAATATCGACCTTGTCAACTGGGCGCTCGGCTGTACTCCGGTGAAGTGTATGGCTATGGGTGGAAGAGAGGTGCGAAGGGGGGAGAAGTTCGGCAATATTTTCGATCATTTCGCTGCCGAGTATGAATATCCCAACGGCGTTCGCGTTCAATACATGGGCAGCCAGATTGAGGGCAGCTCGGTTCGTTGCGACCAGCGGTTGGTGGGCACGAGAGGTTCGTGTTATTTTGATTTCGGGCAGGCGTACATAAAGGGCGAGAAGCCTTTCAAGTACGAAGGCACCGTGCCGAACCCCTGTCTTCGACAGCACGCCGACCAGATTGCAGCAATTCGCGAGGGGGAACAACTGAACGAGGGCATTCGGATTGCCGAGAGTTCGCTTACGGCTATAATGGGGCGAATTAGTGCATATACGGGAAGGGAATTGTCCTGGAAATGGGTTATGAAGGCTTCACAGTTGAAGCTGGGGCCTGAAGAATTGAGCCTGAGCGGTGCGACTCCGGAAAAGCCGGCAGCCGTTCCCGGAAAAACCCAACTGGTATAACAAACGCCAACTTCTTGAGGCAAAGGAGTCGACCGATGGACAAATACAAAATGAACCGCCGCATTTTTCTCAGGTATACAACCTCGATAGCGGCGGGAACAGCTTTGCTTGGCGGCAGGTCCTTTTGCGAAGATAAAAAGGCAGAGCTGAAGTGGAAAAAGGCTTTGAAGATAACTATGCTTCCCAAAGAGCTGCCGGAAGCCGAAAAATTCAAGCTGGCGAAGAAGTGCGGCTTCGACGGAATTGATGCCAGGCCCCTGGATGATATGGACAAGGCGCGCAAACAGGCGGAGCTCGCACGCAAGGCGGGAGTGGAAATACACGGGCTGGTATTCGGCGGGTGGCACGCGCCGTTGTCGGATCCGGACCCCAAAGTTGTACAAAAAGGCATAAAAGGTATGGAAAATGCCCTGCGTTGCGCAAAGGTGATGGGGGCGACCACCGTGCTACTGGTGCCTGCAATTGTTACCGAAGAGGTCCGCTATGCCGATGCGTACAAGCGTTCGCAGGACAATATCCGGAAGTTGCTGCCGGTCGCCGAAGAAACCGGCATCGTAATAGCAATTGAAAACGTCTGGAATAAATTCCTTCTAAGTCCGCTCGAGTTTGCCCGCTATCTCGATGAGCTGGACAGCAGATGGGTACGGGCATATTTCGACGTCGGCAATGTGGTGATATTCGGGTATCCGCAGGACTGGATACGCACGCTTGACCATCGCATAATCAAGGTAGATCTCAAGGACTTCCAACGGAAAGGCTACAAGTGGACAAACCTTCGCGACGGCGATGTAGACTGGCCCGCCGTTCACAAGGCACTAACCGATATCGGCTTCGAGGGCTATATGACAGCCGAGCTCCGTGGAGGTGATGAAAAATATCTTTGCGAGGTGTCCAAGCGTATCGACCGCATTTTCGCAGGCAAATAAGAGCCGAATTATTCAAAACTTTCCGGTTCTTCCATCAGTTCCTTTACGAATTCGAGAAACTGCGCCGCGTAGGCACCGTTTGCAACTTTATGGTCGACGGACAGTGTCATCTGCATCAGCTTTCGAACGAGTATGTCGCCGTCCTGAGGGACACATGTGTCGGTTATGCGCCCGATACCGAGTATGCTGCACTGGCCGGGCACCACTATCGGTATGAAGTTTTCTATCCCCATCGCCCCGAGATTGCTCACCGTAATACATCCGCCTTCCAAATCCTCTGGCGCGAGTTTGTTGGTTCTGGCTTTTTCAATGAGAGCCTTGCTGTCGCGTGTGATTTGGCGGACGTCTTTTTTGTTTGCATCTTTGAGGATTGGCGCCACAAGTCCGTCCTTTACCGCAATAGCCAGTCCGACGCCGATGCTGTCGGCGAGCCTGATATTTTCGCCCTGTGCCTGGCCGGTCATCAGAGGGAATTTCTCAAGTCCGCTCGCCACCGCTCGTATGATAAAATCGTTATAAGCAACTTTAATGTCGCTGTTTTCATTAAGCTTTGTCCGGTATTTTACAAGGTCGGTAACGTCTGTTTTTATCGTCAGGTAAAAGCATGGTATCTCCCGCTTTGACTTGAGCATGCGCTCGGCCGTAATCCGCTGCAGCCTGTTCATGGCGATTGTCTGGCCGAGTTTTAGTTCTTTGCCGGCAGGTGTGGCCTCGGGCTTTTTCTCACCGCCCGTTGCCGCCTTTTGCACGTCGTCGGTGGTAATTCTGCCGCCTGGGCCGGTACCTGTAACCGACGAAATATTCACTCCGAGGTCCTTTGCAAGCTTTTTGGCACGCGGCGAGGCTATTGTTTTTCCGGCTTTTGGTTCGGCTTTCGGCTGCTCGGCCTGCGTTGGTGCCTGTTCGGGTTCGGCTGGGGCTTGTGCCTGTGAGGCTTCGCCGCCTTTCAAAGAATCCACAAAACTCTGGGGCACCTGCTCTTCGGCGTTACCGAGGACCATAAGAGGCTCGCCCACGGTCAACGTCTGTCCTTCTTCGACAAGTATGTGTTTGACATTGCCATCGGCGGGCGATTCCATTTCCAGCGTGGCCTTATCGGTTTCTATTTCGAAAATCACATCTCCCTTGTTGACCTGGTCGCCCACCTTGACCTGACAACTTACTATTGTCCCTTCCTCCATAGTCTGTCCGAGTTGAGGTAATCTGACTTCTTTTGCCATGGTTTTTTCCTTGTTTGTTTTTTAAGTCCTACATTATACTTTTAACTGCTTCGACGATTTGTTCGGTACTCGGAATGCTCGCCGACTCCAGCGGTTCGCTCATAGGCGGAGGCGCATCGACCGCAGAAAGATTTATGGGGGGCGCCTCGAGATAATCGAAGCCGCTGGTGCCGTCACTGAACTTATAGCTTATTAACTGTCCGGTTACTTCCCTTCCCACGCCGCAGTTTGGAAATCCTTCGCTGACCGTTATCAGCCTTGCGGTTTTCTTCACCGATTCTGCGACTGTCTTGATATCCATCGGCTTCAATGTTCGCAGGTCGATAACCTCTGCGTTCACGCCGTGTTTTTGCTCGAGGAGTTTCGCCGCCTCGAGTGCCTTCATCGCCATTCTGCTGTAGCTGACTATTGTGGCATCTTTGCCGGTCTTTTTAACGTCCGCCAGACCGAGTGGGATAATATAATCACCCTTGGGGACGGGGCCGAGTTGTCCGTAAGTTGCTTTATGCTCGATGAAGACGACGGGATTATCGCTTCTCACCGCCGCCTTCAGCAGTCCTTTCGCATCATAAGGTGTCGAGGGCATCACCACGTACAATCCCGGCGCATGGACAAGCCAGGCCTCGAGGGATTCGGAATGATGGGCCGCAATGCATCTGCCGACGCCGCCTTCGGTTCGCAGTACCATTGGGACCTTTGCCTTTCCGCCGAACATATAACGGTTATAAGCTCCGACGTGCACCAACTGGTCCATGGCTATTGTTACGAAATCGACATACATAATCTCTGCAATCGGTCGCAGGCCTCGAAGCGCGGCCCCCACCGCGCCGCCTGCTATTGCCGCCTCCGATATGGCAGTATCGATAACCCGGCCCGGCCCGTACTTTTCCAGCAATCCGGCAGAGGCATGGTAAGCACCACCGTACAATCCCACGTCCTCACCCATCAAAAAAACATTCTTATCACGTCCGATTTCTTCATCCTGAGCGGCGATAATGGCCTGTGCCATGGTTAAAACGTGCATGTCGAAACCGGATTTTACCTGGTCTTTGGACTCTTCCATTTTTTGCTTTTTGGTTTTTGCGGCGGAAGCCGCCATAGCCGCCTCAAATGCCGCCGTCGCCTCGATGACCTTGCGGCTGTTGTGCTTGTCCGCTTGAATAACCTCGTCGGGATAGCTTTCCTCGACGTAAACATCCTTTGTAACGTCCGCCGGCGTGGGCCAGGCACTGTCGAGTCCGAATTTTGCGGCGGTTTCTATTGTATTGAACGAGGTATCCTTGATTTCATCGAGTTCTTTTTCACTGCAAAGTCCGTCGTGGTCCAACTGCCGTCTGAGTACGACAATCGGGTCCCTGTCGCGCCAGGTTTTTTCTTCCTCTTTAGTGCGGTATGCCCTCGGGTCGCTTCTGCTGTGCCCGAACCATCGATACGTTTTTGCCTCCACCAGAACGGTCTGCAAATCATTCCTGGCGGTTACCGCAGCCGACCGGACCGCCATATAAACAGCAATCACGTCCTGTCCGTCCACTATCATGGCCGGTATGTTGTACGCGTAAGCACGCTCGGCTATATCCTTTATATTGCTTGCCTTCAGTGTACCCTCCACGGGACTTCCCGAGAAGGGAACACTCATGCCGTACAAATTGTTCTCGACCATCGCTATCAGCGGAACCTTTAGTGTCGACGCCATGTTCATCGATTCGTGAAAGCTGCCGGTGTTGGTTGAGCCGTCGCCGAAGAAAGATACCACTATTCGTCCGGATTTTTTGTACTTTTCCGCAAGTGCCGCTCCTACCGAAGGCGGCTGATTTCCGCCTACAATTCCGGTCGAGCCTAAATTATTCTGCTTTTGGACCTCTGCAATGTGCATTGACCCGCCGCGTCCCTTGCAATAACCGGTTTCCCTGCCCATAAGCTCTGCCATCATACGGTTCCAGTGTTCCTGTCTCTGCTGTTCGGTGTCGGCGTATTTATTGCCTATTGCTCCGCAGTGTCCGTGTCCCCTGTGCGTGGATGCGATCACGTCGCCTCGTTCGATAGCATCAATCGTGCCCACCGCGACTGCTTCTTCTCCTGCATAAAGATGGGATGCTCCCTTGATAATATTCTGGCCCAAAAGCTCGAATACTTTCTCCTCGAAGAATCGTATCTCGTAAATGCTCCTCAGCCAGTCTTTTGTCATGTCCAGACTCACCACGCCGTCATCAATCAGTTGTTTTACGTTCGGATGCGGCTTCTTGCGGGTATCTTCTATACAAAAGTCCATACCTAAAACCTTTCATTTCATTGCGGTTAATCGACGATTACTTTGGAAACCGGCAAAACCAGCCGACTCATCAGCCAATCACCCGTTAAGGCTGAAGGTCCAAAAGATCAAAAAACAATATATCAGCAGTGCCGGCTGTGGGCAATCAAAATCGGCCTCTGCAGACCGGATTTGCCCGTCAAATGAACAAAAACGAAAGCAACCGAACAATTAATATTGTCGCAGCTCCCAAACAACGCTAAAATGCTGTAAATACCTGCGGTTTTGTTATCGCTGCAAAGGAAGGGGAAAGACCAAAACGTGGGAATAGAAGCCGAAATCAGGCACAAGTATATCTGCGACAATCTCGCTTCGCAGGGAAAAGTGTACGTCAAAGAGTTGGCGGAATTACTTGGTGTAACTCCGGTAACGGTCAGGCGGGACCTTAAATTTCTTCAGGAGAACGGTTTTCTCAAGAAGGCCTACGGTGGAGCCGTCCTGAGCGCACCGGAGGTGAACGTTTCCGCCCGTTACAGGCGAACCCGCAGGCCAAAGGCCAAGCAGGTAGTGGGGAAACTGGCAGGCACCCTGATTCAGGATAATGACATAATATATCTTGAATCCGGTTCTACGTGTTATGAAATAATTCCTCACCTCGCCGACCGCAGGGGACTAACAATAATTGTAAACTCATTATATCTCATGCGTCGTCTTCACGAGCTTGCCGGCCACAGAATAATTATTGTTGGGGGGCAATACCGTCCTGACAGGATGGACATGGTAGGCCCCGCCGCCGAGAACGCCATTTCCCAGCTCAGCGGATTCAAGGCGTTCACCGGCGCAGACGACATCGCAATAGATGCCGGCATCAGTGGAGCTGACGTGGTTACGGTGGGGTTTGCGAGGCTGGTTTTGAAACAGGCAAGTAAGGTCATTTTTGTCGGCGACGACACGAAATTCGACAATCCCGCTTTATACAAAATTGCCGACATTGACCAGCTCAATTACATAGTAACCAACAAGTCGCCTTCGGCCCAGTGGCACAAAATTGCAAAGCGGAAACAAATAAAACTTCTTTACCCCGAATAAAACTGAATACCAAAAGCCGTTAATCAAAATCCTCTTACGAAATTCGATTTGAGAAACATCACTTTGATTTCGCAAGTTCAATTATCCGGCAGTTTTTTGCTTTCAGAACGGTGAAGGTATTGTCGTACTGGCCGGTCACATAAAGATAACCATCCCTGTATACAAGGTCTTGCAGGTTATCGGGAGCGGAGCGTGCATGTATGTTGTTGAAAAGTGTGGCTCTTCGGAATAATTTGTG
>CAZGGE010000115.1:0-10213 GCA_964524285.1 uncultured Pirellulales bacterium | reverse complement strand
GCAAATGCTTTGATTGTCGGCTGCGACATAAGCTATAACGCCGCAGGTACCGGCATCGACAAGTATCAGGCAATCAACCTGGAGGACGTCAACCTGCCGGGCGGGGCAATCTATTGCAGAAACAGCAGCCCTGCGATACTGGACTCAATCTTCGTGGATAACTGGTCTATCGGGTGCGGCGGGGCCATTGCGTGCGAAAACAGCAGCGCAATAATCTGGTTCTGCGACATTATGCTCAATACCTGCTGGACCGCCAATACCGATGAGGTTTATCAAAACGGCGGCGGCATCCACATCACCGGCCAGGGGCCTTGCTGCTGCTGTGAGCCGAGCATCCTCGGCTGCGTGATATATGGAAATGCATCCAGGCAGGCAGGCGGCGGAATAGCCGTATGGCAAAGCGATGTCGATATCATTAGCTGCCTCGTGGAAGATAATACATGCCTGGCCAGCGGCGGAGGCGTCTTCAATTACGGAGAGGGAACTGATGTCCAGATGACCAACTGCCTGGTTACCGGCAACATCGGATATTACAACGGCGGCGTCGCATCCGTCGAAGGGGCGTTTACAGAGATTGAAAACTGTACCGTAGCGCATAACGCCGCCAGCTATAACCAGACGGGATTTGCAGGCGGCCTGCTGTGTTACTTCGGCGATGCAAATGTCGTAAATACCATTATATGGGAGAATACCGACCCACAGGTCAGCCCCGAAGGACAGGACAGAGTAAACGCAACCTACAGCGACATACAAATGGTCGACGCAAACGGAGTTACCGAGCCTAACGAAGTCTGGGACGGAGACGGCAACATAAACAAGGACCCCCTCTTTGCAGAAAGCCGTTCGGATTACCACCTTATGACAAAATATCCGGACGGGAGATTTAATCCGGAAACGGCAACGTTCGACCTTACCGACAATCGGACAAGTCCGTGTATAAATGCCGGAGACCCCGACTGGCCTGTCTACTTCGAGCTGGAACCTAACGGCGGTATAATAAACATGGGGGCATACGGCGGAACAACCGAAGCAAGCAAACACGATTAACGTAACCGGGCTTATAGAAATGTTTAACGAGGGTCCGGAACCGGATAAAGCGCCACTACTTCAACATCACCATCGGTAGCAGACCGAGCGCCGCTGCGGTCAAGCAGGGCAATCACCCTTCGCTGCGGCCCGTCTTTACCCAGCCGAACCAGAATGTATGCAGTGAAAACGTCGCTTCGCACCGTTACCAGGTTGCTTATTCTACTAAAAATCGCGTCCCTCTCCTCAAAATCATCCGTGATGCCGTCACCGGTACCGTCAGGAAACGTGGTAAGGTCCGGCCCTTTGTATTCATCAGGATCCGTGGTAAGGCCGGGCATATCCTCGCCGTCAAAATGCAAACCCTGCGTGATGTTGTAAGAAGGGTCGCCTGCGAGAACGAAGTTCAACTCGCCGATACTGGCAAACCCCGGAGCCTCTCTGATTTCATCGCCTATGGGCAAGACCTCCGGGCGGAGAAACGGGGAAACGGAGTCGAAACGACCTGTAGGACCGCTGTAATCCGGCCCTGAATCCATTGCCAGTTTATCCCTGTACGCCACTATCGCCTTTGCCAGTGGCTCTGTCATCCAGGGCAGTTTCGCTATCACGAACCACGGCGCTGTATTGATATTAATCCGCCCGGGTATCTTCCACTCGTTGGGGTCGTCTGCTTTGTCTGTGGTTCCGTCGTTATCGTTATCGATACCGTCATTGGTCGGGTCGAAAACGGTTATATACTGGAAAATCTCGCTCAGCCGCGGGTCCTGCAGGTCCAGCCTTATTCGGTGCTCCTGGTCGCGCGGGATCTCTTTAAGCTGCTGGCCTATTGTGCTGTTGGGTTCCGTGCCGTGGCCCAGGGTAAGCATCCGCGCAATATCACCCACCGTCCTGAACCTGCTGTAATTGGGGTCGGCAAACGGAGTTTGGTGCTCAGGGTAGGGATTGGGCATAAAGAAGCTGAATTTATGGCCCATCTCGTTGAAATCATCGAATTCTACCGGATTCCGCGCCCCCAGAGTTCCCTGTTCACTTCCGGTTCTTTTTACCGTTTGATACACCACGTGCCAGTCGTGGACGTCCCTGCCGAAAAACCCGCCTTCGTCCGCCCATTTTTTGTCCACCTCCTGCTTATCGATGTATATCCACTGGCCGTTCTGTGCGCGTCGCTTAAGGTATATGATTCCGTTCGCATCCGGGGTTGTCTGTACTTCCGGCGGCTTGGCGGGGTCCGTACCACCCTGGCCCGGCGGCGAGGGAGGCTTCGATACGTCCGGAGGATTCCAGTCGCCGAAAAACTTGAGCTGATTTGTTTGTGTGGCATAAGGTCCAGCAGTCAAGCCGAATGTACTAAGTTTATTTGAAAAGATTAAACATCCTCCAGCCAGCATACTTTGAGGTGTAGTAAGCGGTATCCTTTTTTCAGTACTATTTGCATCCTTTGTGTCGTAGATAAGTTCGAGTTCAAAATTCGACGCAGGCGGCCCGGGACCACCGCCCCCGCCGCCTCCAAGCTCTATTTCTTTTGCGAACGGATTATAAAGCTCCAGTGCATAGTATATCTTGCTGCCCTGAACCTTTATCGCCAGCTCGGTAATAAAAGGCTGCGCCTCGAAGCCATAGTAACCCTGAAGATTCTCCATTTCTGTATCTTCATCTGAAAGCTCCAGCAGATTGGCTGCAAACTGCCCGGCTATACGGTCGGCCTCGCCCGCCTCATAATAACGGAGCATAACCTGCTTGAATTTATCATAAAAATCCTCCGCTTCGTTTTTACTCATTTTGTTTATATTAACCAGCTTTTTCCCATCCGCTCCGATTATCCGGTCGTAATTGTAAGTGGTGGCAATGTGGCGATAGGCATAATTCGGGTCGAGAACGACTCCCGGGCTGAGCGCGGGTTCTGAAGATGTGGTTATAAACCATTCGATTAGATCATCGGCGCTCTGCACAGGAGTTCTAAAGCAATATTGACGGAAATGCCAGACCCTGCCGTCTTGCGCTCCCAGGTTCTCAATACGTACATCTATATCCGGATGATTAACTATGAACCTGTTGCGCAGCTCCATCTCATCGGAAATATCGAAGGGTGTATAGGGATATACAGGCCTGACATATCGCCAGATGACGTTTTTCTCATAGTTATCCAAATCATAAACATCGATTCCACCTGCGCCGTAGTTTGCTCTGGCCATCATTAAATCTTGCTCCTGCCCGGCAACGAGCTGCTCTTGAGAAGAGTGCGCAAGGGCCGCCAGGTCTATCTGCATCTGGCTTGAGCCGTCGATGTCGTGGACGCTCAAATTTGGCTCGTCAAGGTCGAATTTATACGCGGTATTAAGATTCAGCATGGCACAATTATCGATAATCCTCACCGCCGCGTAGACGGGCTTTCCCTTGCTGGTATTGACGTCCTGCACAATCGTCCACAACGCATCACTGACACCATCTCCGTCGGCGTCCGCCAGAGGCCAAAGGTGAGCCGGGTCGCACGGATCCTGATATTCCTCAATCACAACAGCAGACACATCCCACGCATTAGGCCCAAAACGATCATTAATATCGCTTATATGCCGCCAGCGAGCCGATTCATTAGGCTCCAGATTCGACAGCCAGGGGTTATTGTCATCCGGATAATCGTAATATTTGTTCGGCTCATCGTCATCCGGCACGTCATCCGCCAGAACCTGCGAAATCTGCGCAAGCACCGAATCCACAGCATAATCGAGGTCCTGGCTCTCGGATATCGACGAGGTGGCCATACTGTTAAGCCGGGCCGTCAACAAAAACAAAACACCCACCATCCCCAGCAGACTCGTCAGCACCACCGTCAGAATAAGTGCCGAGCCTGTTCCGTATCTCGCATCTGTGAATTTTTGCATGTAGAAGTGCATGTCATTTACCTAAGAGGAATATCCCCGAAATATACGATGTATGTAAATACCCTTCCGTTGCCGTTGTTTATTAGGCCCTTTGAATCGTGAATCCTGAACTTAAATCTTAAACCCGGGTCGTGTATTACTCCGTTCGGCCAATTTGTTATTTGTTCAATCTTTACACCTTTCATCATGAAGATTTCAGGCCAATACGGATTCATTCCGGTCGACTCCGGCTTACACGGTGTTATCCACGGTTCGAACAGCGGATCCAGAACCTGCCAATCGTAAAAGCATTTGCGCAGAGCCGGTGAATTCGGGTCCGGCAGCAGCGGTGGAGACGGGGGCGTGAATTGTGTATCGGGGTCGCCTGTTATTATTGTTTGTCTTCTCAAAAGGATATCTGGCTCATTGGAATCGTTTGGGTCATTTTTTGCGGCGTTCAAATATGAAATGAGTGCCATATTTCCACGAATGTCGTTACCGTCAAAATGCCTTACAAAGCTACCGGTTGAAAAAAACCAGCATATATCGTTTTCGTGAACTCCTATCTGGCCGTTCTTGCGCACACCCTTAAAATCCTGCTTGAGCTGCTCGGTAAATGCCCGCAGCTTCTGCATGATTTCGCCGTTAGCGATGGAGAGCCGGTGCGTCTCGATGGTCATCCTGAATATCAAACCTGAAAACGAAACCACCATCACCAGAAGGCCGATGGCGACCACCAGCTCAATCAGTGTAAAGCCGTTATGTTTTTGCGTATGCTGTTTCATCGCAAAATACCGCTCTAAAATCTCATCAAACGTTGATATATTCCGATACAGGGATTCGTCCCTCCGCCCACAGGCGGCGGAATAACCCAGATATTACCGGCCAATGGACCTCGCCAGGGCCTGTCGAGCCGGAGAACCGCAGGTTGCTGCGGCAGACGTTCCAGAACCCGGTAAATGCCTCCGGTGCTGTCGTCTACTATGGTATAGCCGTCATTGATGAAATTCCTTTCATTCGGGTCGTTTTGCGGGTCTCTGTCCTGTATCGCTATCAGGTAAGCAGACTCGTTTTCATCGTGGATAAACTCAATTGATACCAGTTGAGGGTGCTTGGGTGTCTCAAATTTATTGTTGTTTACATCCCATCCCCAGTATTCAAATCTTTTATTGGCCTTTTTGCATACAAAAACCGTAACCTGCTTTAATGAGCCGCTCAGGTTTCTGCGCAGGGCCGACCAATAGTAATCACTGGATGCATATTGAACGCTCGGGTCCAGGTATCCCTGGACGACGGTATCGCCGGTTTCCCACGTGCAGCCCACATCCTCCTCTATATGTGCAAAAGCCTCATCAGCGATGACGGCTGCCATTGTCCGCTCGGTCGCCACGTTGGTAAAATGCACCGCTACCGGAAACACACCCGCCACCAGAAGCAAACCTATACCGAGTATACCGATGGCAAGCAGCACCTCCGTAAGCGAAAAACCGGTATTTTTATCACGTTTTCTCATAACTAATTCTGCACTTCAATAAGCTCACCCGTATAAGGAGCAACCCAGAACTCATGTGTTTCGGGTACACTTTCGTCATGAAGGATAAATCCGCGACAACTTGTCAATGGAGCACTATCTTGAGCAAAACTGACGAATATCTGGTCATCCCAGGCAATGCCGGGGCAGTCAACTAATTGAACGCCATAAATGACCAGTCTCCCCGAAGGCGAAAATACTATCGAAAGCTTTGTTGAACCGCCTGGGCCATCTTCAATAAATATGTTCTCGGGCAGCTTGGTCGGATTGTAACCCTTTACCAATCTAAAATCATCAACATCAATGGTGTATTCCTTGTCTTGTATTATATAAATCATATATTGCGAAGCCTCGTTGCTTAACGGATATTGAAACCTTATACCCGCATATCTTTGCTCCTTCAAAGCTATTGCCCGCGCCGTCGACAGGGCGGCATTAATCATCGTCCTCGCTGAGCCGGCATCCAACATCGAGTTATACAGCGCCTTCACCGCAGGAAGAGAAAGACCTGCAAGCAGCGCCACCACAGCTATCACCACTATCATCTCCACCAGCGTCAAAGCAGCTTTTTTGCGTCTGTATTTCATTTCAGTCCAGATTCGTTATGTCGTCCGGTGTCCCATAAACCCCGTCCTGCCCCGCCGAACGAACCTCGGGGAACATATGCAGGACCCTGACATATTGGTAATCAATAGCATTATCCCACGGGTCATAAACCTCGGGCGCCGGATTGTTAGCATCCACGATAATCTTATCTCTGAACAGCGAATCGTTTATCTCAGCCAGCATCTTTCTGGATGAAGGAACCGAATATAGTTCGTGATACATGACTTCAGAGCGAAAAGCTGGTTCGTCCGGCAGGCTCGGCACTATAGCGTAAGGTTCCGGGAATTCGTCATAAAAGTTATGATATTCTTCGAGTGCTCCCTGGAGGGTTGAAATGGTTGCCCTGGTAAGCTGTTCTTTTGCCTGTTTATCGAGTCCGCCCCCCACCTGCATTACTATCGCCGCCAGGATTACGATTATGCCCACGACAATCAGCATCTCTATGATAGTTATCGCTTTTTTGTGCATGTTTCTTTTCATGGCTCATTTCCGCCGTCCCCTCCATAGTCGACCGCTAATCACCGAAATTGGTAATGTCATCCGCTGTACCATAAAGACCGTCATAACCCGCAGATATCAGCAAATATGAATCAGGATTATAAGGCCAGGGCATTGAAGAAACCTTGGGATCTGTGATGAACTCGTAGAAATTTTCATAACCGTTAGTAGGATCTGCTAAGGGGTGGGGTTTAGTGGTTTTTAGTTTTCCAAGTTCCAGTAACTGTCTATTGTGTTGGATATCATAAATTACGTCTATAGTCTTGCCAGATTCGTCAGCCTTGAAATATAGTATAGGGGAGCCAGCCCCAATGCTCTCGCCTGTTGGTTGTTGAATTTTGACATGAAAGTTATCACACAAAACGTAAGTATTAGGCACTGGTTGATTAGGATATAACTCTGTTAGCCAGAATGCGTTCTTCGTACCCTGTTCCAGATAAGGCCCCTTTCGTTCGTCCACATTATTTGGTTCGTAGAGAGGGTCCACTCCTTGTGTGGTACCGTGATTGACAAGCCAATAAGAAGCTGGATGAAATCCCATAAGGTCACGACCGAGCAGTGCCTCGGAAAGCTTTTGTGCCCCTGAATAAAAATCTCCGGCGCTTGGTGCAAAAGAATGGTTAGAGCGTGGGTACCTGCCATAATCGTTCTTAAACGCCAGCAGTGCGGTTTCTATGGTGGCAATTTGCGCCTTTTGCTGTGCTTCTCTGGCCATGCGTTTTACCATCATCACCGCCGGCACCAGAAGGCTTACCAGTATCCCTATAATTACCACCACGGTAAGCACTTCCACCAGCGTAAATCCGAATCTTTTACGTTTCATAATATCGCCTTTATAAATATTAACGTCGACCCGTTCATCAAATCCGGCCGTCAGTCCTTTTCGAAGTTGAATACGTCATCGCCGGTGCCGAACTTGGCGTCCCAGCCTGCCGATACGAGAATGAACGAATCCACCCTGTAAGGCCTGTGTATATTGATGCCGGTTTTGACTTTCTCGTTCAATATGTGTTGGTAAAATAAATCGATTCCATCCTTTTCTGGATGAGCTTCATCCCACCAATGTAATTCATCACTATAAGGAATGCCGAGTCCCAGCAACTCCTTATTATCATCGTAGTTGTAAATATCCATAATATCAGCCTCACCTGCATTAGCCTTGTAGTACAAAACAGGCATACCTGTTCTCTTCTTCGTGTCTCTATCTACTACTTTGCCGAATTCGTCACATATTACAGGCGTGTTGACATCGAAGGGACTCGTAGTTTCATAAAGGTTGCCTAAATCGTGAATGTTTGCCTGTTCCAACTGAATGTATGGTCCGTAACGCTCGCTGCCTTCGAGGTCATTTGGATTTGACGGGAAATAATCCGACTTGTTTGCAGAATATCCTAATCCATCCATCCCCACCATTGCCTCGCACAGGTGAATAGCACCACACATGTGCCCCATCACAGGGTCGTCCCCTTTGAAAGAATCCGGATAATCCCCGAATTCCGCATTGAACATATCCAGGCCGATTTCAATTGCGTGAAACTGATTCTTCTGCTTGACCTTCTTGGCGAATATCCGCACCTTGTGAAGGGCAGGCACCAACAGGCTTATCAAAATTACAATGATGCTCATAATCGTAAGTATCTCGACTATCGTAAAACCACGCTTCTTGCCGGATTGTTTCTTTACACAATTCACTTTATGCTCCTCAATTAATTGTTTATCCACTTATTCAAATTTTGAGCTTATTCTTAACCGCCGCTAAGGCCGGCGATAACCTGTATCATGGGCAAAAATACCGCTAATATGATGAACAGAACCACGATACCGAGCACAATAATCATGACCGGCTCCAGCAAACTCATAAGCGAGGAAACCATCGCATCGACCTCTTCGTCATAGTTATCCGCTATTTTGGTCAGCATTTTATCCAGCTCGCCGGTCTCCTCACCCACCTGAACCATGTTTGAAACAATCAGGTCCACTGTCTTGGATTGTCGCAAAGGCGTGGCAAAACTCTCTCCCTGGCGAATGGAATCGTGAACGTGGGTCAGCGCTTTTGAATAAACTTCGTTGTTCGCCGTTTCCCGCGAGGTGTTGATGGCGTCGAGAATCGGCACGCCCGCACCTATAAGTGTTCCCAGAGTACGCGTCCAGCGGGTTACCGAAATTTTGCCGCTCAAAGGACCCATGATGGGAATTTTTAGCTTTATCCTGTCAAGAACCAGCCTGCCCAAACGAAACTGCCGGATGAGACGTAACACCAGAACAATGAGTACCGGCACCATGAGGAGGATGAGCCAGCCCCATTGATACGCAATCCACGAGCTGATATTGAGCACGGTCTGTGTGATAACATTGAGTTCGCCTTCAACCATTTCTTCCAGCACGTTCTTAAACTGCGGAATCACAAACTTCATCAACAAAAGAACAATAACGAACGCAAAACTCAGTACCGCAATAGGATAAACCATTGCACCTCTCACCCGCCTCTTTAGTCGCTGTGTCTTTTCCATAAAGTCCGCAACGCGGCTGAGAATCAAGTCCAGCACTCCGCCCGTCTCGCCGGCCGCCACCATGTTCACAAACAGTCGGCTGAACGTCCGCGGGTAATGCCCCATTGCCTCCGAAAGCGTCGAACCACCTTCTATGTCATCCGCTACATAACCGAGAACCCGCTTGAACGTCCCGGATTTCTGCTGCTCCTCAAGAATCCGGATGGACCGTAAAATCGGCAGGCCGGCGTCCTGAAGAGTCGAAAGCTGCCGGGCAAACTGGGTTACCGCCTTCACCCTGACCTTTCCACCTGCACCTTTTCTTTTCGCAGGTGCTGCCGCCGCGGGCGCCGCTTTTTTCCTCTTCGTTTCACCACTTACCTTCGTGGGGAAGTATCCAAGGTTGCGAATCTTGCTGATTGCTTCCTTTTCGCTCAGGGCTTCGACTTCATTCTTAACCGCCACTCCCTGAGAATCCAAAGCTTCATATTTGAAAACAGGCATAATAAATACCTCCGAAACATATTGACGCAAATGATTCCTTAATTAACGCTCTGAAATAGTTTCCTTTACCACCTCGTCTATGGTTGTAATTCCGTCGTAAATCGCCGCCAGGCCGTTGTCACGCAACAGTTTCATCCCCCCGCGCTGTGCAGCCGCACGTAAAGCGTTGGTCGATGCATTGTTCATAATCAGGTCCCTGATTTCGTCGTTAAACGGCATAATCTCAAAAATGCCGGTTCGGCCTCTATAACCGGTTTTATTGCACCTGTCGCACCCTTGTCCGTAAAAGAATTTCTTGCCTTCAACCTCCTCGGGCGTAATACCCAGCTCAAACAACTGGGCATCCGTAGGTTCAAATTCCGTTTTGCAATGTTCGCAAATCCTTCTTACCAGACGTTGGCCGACTATCCCCTCAAGAGTTGCAGTCAACAAATATGGCTCCGTACCCAGGTCCAGCAGCCTCGCAACTGAACTTGGAGCATCGTTGGTGTGAAGCGTCGTAAAGACAAGGTGCCCGGTTAATGATGACTGGGCGGCTATCTCGGCGGTCTCCAGGTCTCGAATTTCACCTACCAGAATAATATCAGGGTCCTGTCGCAGTATTGAACGCAAACATTTCGCAAAAGTAAGGCCTATGTCCGTTTTTATCTGAATTTGCGTGATTCCTTCGATGTCGTACTCCACCGGGTCCTCAGTCG
>CAZGGE010000114.1:0-10250 GCA_964524285.1 uncultured Pirellulales bacterium | reverse complement strand
AATATTATTCAAATGGTTACGGCGTTTCCCAAATCACACAACCGGACAGTAGTGAAATATCATTATAAGTAACAAGCTTTCCTTTACTCTTTAGCATATAACCGACACTCGCCGTTCCACCGAAGGCATCAAGGGCCGTGTCAAAATTTAACCTTTTGAGCCCGTCCCAAATCCAGTCAACTATCTTTAGCTTGCTTCCCTGGAAACGTGTTGATGGGAACATCGCCTCATCTTTGAATAGTACCATCTGGTTGTTTTCGACCACTTTGCTGCCCATCATAATTACCTCTCCAACTTTTTGTATTCTATATACTCTTGTATGTTTCTGTAAGGTGGTGTTTCTAACTCGATCGCCCTTGCCATTTCTTTTGTTAAATAATACATCCAGTAATCATCAAAGACGTCCTCGCCGAGTTTTGTGAACGGCCCCTCGCCCTTTACTAATTCATGAACTTTCGTAACCGAACCGAAATTCTTTGTATTGCCGCTACCGGGCCTGTCGCTGGCAATTTTATACTTCTCCTGAACGAAGAACATACAATTTCTAATCGCCGATGTGATGTTTTGTAGTTCATCCAACCTGTATATCCTTCTTTCGTCGGGAATATGCATTCTTGAATAGAGCACCCCTAAAACAAAATGACCAGCATATTCTTCATAGGGAAACATAATGTTTTTTTTGCTTGATCTGTTTCGAAAATAGCCCGTAAATGCCCCCAAAGTCAAACCATTAACTTGCCTGTCGTTTTTTCGATAAGTGCTCTTTATGTCGACGGCGAACTTGTTGTTATCACAATCTACAAACGTTACATCCGGGTAAAAATTCTGCTCTTTACAAAACACAATTTTTAGCGAGTTTTTTTCAGCAAATTCACAAATTTTTGGCACAAGAAGAATCTCCATCACTTTCGAGACTACTTTGGTATCTATTGAAATCGCGTAGATATTTTTTGCAATGTCAATGAATCCCTTGACAACCCAGTCGCCGTCCTGCGTGGATACAGCAGCGTCGAAAAGCTCAATTTGTTTCACAAGTTTATCCCGGAAATTTCTTTTCAGCGTTTCGCTTTTCTTCGAATTTACCATATTTCTATGATCCGAATTTTTCCAGAGCATTATCGATTCTTTTCAGCGTTTTTTCCCTGCCCAGCATATCAACCGAATCAAAAATCGGGGGGCTGATTGTTCCTCCGCTTATCGCCACCCGCAGGGGCTGAGCCACTTTGCCGAGGCCCACCTGTTTCGCCCGGGCCATTTCCCGAAGCATGGCCTCAATCGCCTCGTGGCTGAGTTCTTCCATTTCCGACAGTTTTTCCCGAAGCTCGCTCAGGATATCCATCGCTCCCGGCTTCAGCAATACCTTCCTGACCGCCTTATCTTCATATTCAGGTTCGTCATCATCAACAAATAAAAACGTGCTCTTTTTCTCTATCTGCGCGAGTGTCCTTGCGCCTGCGTTAACCTCCACAAGCCTTCCGAGCAAATCATCATCACCATCACAAACAGGCGATCCTGTTGCACAGACATAAGACTTGAAATGTTCCAGCAGCTTCTGTTTGTCCATAATCCTTATATGCTCTGTATTAAACGCCACCAGTTTCTGCCGGTCGAACAGACTGTTGCTTTTGGTAAGACGGGACAACTCAAAGCAGTCGATCAATTCCTGGACCGACATGATTTCACGCTCGTCTTTGGGATTAAAACCCAGAAGGGCAATAAAATTTACCACAGCCTCCGGCACGTATCC
Source organism: uncultured Pirellulales bacterium (assembly GCA_964524285.1). GTDB lineage: Bacteria > Planctomycetota > Phycisphaerae > Sedimentisphaerales > Anaerobacaceae > CAZGGE01. Next base: position 8,503 of record CAZGGE010000114.1, on the reverse strand, counting down.
GCTGTTGAAGAAATCCGCCACGTTAATCTCAGGCAGGTGAACGCCGGCAAACTCGGCCATCGCATTGATGTTAGGCATGTCGGGCATAAAATCACCCTTCAAAAAGCCACCGGCCTCCTGCGTACTTATTCCGCCCGCCGACGCCAGGCCTTCCAAATCAAGCTGCTGATTTTTGTTAAGCTGTGCCCTAAGGACTTTCGGCCTCTCGCGTTTTGAGAGCTTGCCTCCGCCCGGGCTGACTGTTACGGACATGTGGGCATACACCGGCCTTCTGAAACCCAGCGCATCCTGTAAACAATGATGCCCGGGCGTATTCATCAAGTGTTCCTGGCCTCTTATTACGTGCGTTACACCCATCAGCTCGTCGTCGACAACACATGCAAAATGATACGTCGGAAATCCGTCGCTTTTTTTGATGACAAAATCGCCGATTTCCTTACCTTTGAATCTCACCTCGCCGCGGACCTGGTCCTTTACCACTATTTCGCCGGCCGGCATGGCAAATCGAACCACCACTGGCCTGCCCTGTGCCTTCGCCTTGTCCAGCGCATTTTCGTCAGGAAATTCCTTCGGTCTAGGATATAAAAATCCCCCAACCTCAGCTTCCGCCTTTGCGCGCATCGCTTGCAGTTCCTCGACCGTATCGAAACAATAATACGCTTTGCGCTTCTCCAGCAATTGCTTGATATATTTATCGTAAATATCCATACGCTGCGACTGCAGATAAGGTCCGTTCGGGCCGCCCGCCTGCGGCCCCTCGTCCCAGTCAATACCAAGCCATCTCAGATCTTTTATGACCTGCTGCATCGCGCTTGCTGTGTTCCGCTTAACGTCGGTATCCTCAATCCTTAAAAGGAACTTACCGCCGGTATGCCGCGCAAACAGCCAGTTAAAAAGCGCCGTGCGGGCACCTCCTATGTGCAGATAACCCGTGGGTGAAGGTGCAAATCTTGTTACCGTTTGACCGGGCATAATCGACTTCCCGAAAATCTTACAAATCCCTGAAAAACTTTACCTTAAGCCACACCCCCGCGCTTGTCAAGAACAGCATTACGCATCGGAATTTCCAAATCCTGCCGGCTTGCTTCGTTGGAGTATTCAAGGAGTGTGTTAATTGTAAATCCTGCCGCTATCAAAAAATTTTCCTTTAATTGCCTGTATGACCGACTTATAACATAAATTCGAACATGTATTTGTTTGAGAATGGAAAAAATGAGCGCCGAAAATCGCCAGAGCAGACTTGATTTCATCCGGCAAATCGTCAACGAAGACGTCAGAGCCGGAAAAAACGAAGGCAGGGTAATAACAAGATTCCCGCCCGAACCCAACGGCTACCTGCACATCGGGCATGCAAAAGCCATCTGCTTTAACTTTGATCTCGCACGCGAATACAACGGGACGTGCCACCTGCGATTCGACGACACAAATCCAATGAAGGAAGAAAAGGAATATATAGAATCCATAAAAGAAGATGTTCGCTGGCTCGGCTTCGACTGGGGAACTCACGAGTATTACGCCTCCGACTACTTCCAGCAGCTATACGAATGGGCCTTACAACTCATAAAAAGCGAAAACGCATACGTCTGCGACCTGACACCCGAGCAAACCAGGGAATATCGCGGAACACTTACAGAGCCGGGCAAAAACAGCCCGTATAGAAACCGCTCCGTTGACGAAAACCTCGAGCTGTTCACAAAAATGAGAGAAGGCCGGTTCCCGGACGGCTCCAAAACCCTCCGAGCAAAAATCGATATGGCACATCCCAATCTCAATATGAGAGACCCTGTAATGTACCGAATCCTGCACGCCCCTCATCCCCGCACCGGCGACGACTGGCCCATATATCCCACCTACGACTGGGCCCACGGCCAGTCCGACTCCATCGAAAAAATCACTCATTCAATCTGCACACTCGAATTCGAGAACCACCGCCCACTTTACAACTGGTTTCTCGAAGCGCTCGGCGTTCACCATCCGCAACAAATCGAATTCGCCCGCCTCAACCTGAATTATACCATTATGAGCAAGCGGAAGCTGCTCCGGCTCGTCCGCACAGGCCGGGTAGCAGGCTGGGACGACCCGCGAATTCCCACGCTATGCGGCCTGCGAAGGAGAGGCTACTCCCCCGCCGCGATAAGAGAATTTTGCAAACACATCGGCATAAACAAATTCAACAGCACTGTCGACATCGCCCTTCTCGAACATTGCCTCAGGCAGGACCTGAACAAAAGCTCGCCACGTGTAATGGCGGTGCTGCGGCCGTTAAAACTCGTCATTGACAACTACCCGCACGGCAAAACAGAAAATCTCGAAGCAATCAATAATCCCGAACAGCCCGCAGCCGGCACGCGGCTGGTTCCCTTCTCGCGCGAACTCTATATCGAGCAGGACGACTTCATGGAAGAGCCGCCCAAAAAATTCTACCGGCTCGCGCCGGGCCGGGAAGTCCGCCTTCGGTACGCATACTTTGTAACCTGCACCGGTGTGATGAAAGACAACCGGGGCAACGTTACCGAAATCCACTGCACCTACGACCCCGCCACAAAAGGCGGAGACGCCCCCGACAAAAGGAAAGTGAAGTCCACTCTCCACTGGGTATCCGCACCCCACGCCATAAAGGCACAGGTCAATCTTTACGACCACCTTTTTACAAAACCGGACCCAGATGATGTCCCCGAAGGAGCCGACTTCGCAGAAAACCTTAACCCCGGCTCACTTGGCGTGCTAAAAGACTGCCGACTCGAACCTTCCCTTGCCGATGCCCGACCGCTGGCAAGGTACCAGTTCGAACGCCACGCTTATTTCTGTCTCGACCCCGATTCCACGCCACAGAACCTTATCTTCAACCGCACGGTAACCCTGCGGGATACCTGGGCAAAAATAAAAAAACAGCAGGGCAGCAAATCCCGGCCAAAAACCTGACCCCCAATTGGTAAGTTGCATTTATCCCCGCCCGAACAACTCTGCAAACTTGTCCTCAATCACGGGACTCTCGCAAAGCGTCTGACCGCACAACACCGCCTTAACGCCGGCTTTTTGAAGATTTTCAACGTCCCGGCGGGTCCTTATTCCACTCTCGGCCACAACGTCCTGCTTATCATCCACCAGCGACAGAAGGCGACTGGTCGTATTAATGTCTACCTCCATAGTCCTTAAATTCCGGTTGTTTATTCCCAGGACACTGTAACCATATTTGGGAAAACCAACCAGACTCCGCACCCGCATCAGTGTATCCGCCTGGTGAACTTCCAGCAGAACCGTCAGTGTCAGCTCCGCCGCCGTTATCATCAGGTCCATCAACTCGCCGGCCTTTACCGCTTCCGCTATCAATAATATCGCATCCGCCCCCGCTGCTCTTGATTCATAAATCTGCCAGCGGTCCACGATAAAGTCTTTTCGTAATATCGGCAAATTTACCTCGGCTTTTATCTGCTCGATATAATCAAGCCGGCCCTGAAAAAACTGCTCGTCCGTCAGAACGCTTATGGCGTCCGCGCCGCACTTCTCGTATATCTTCGCTATCTCGACCGGGTCGAAATCTTCCCTGATTATTCCCGCCGATGGTGAGGCCTTTTTCACTTCCGCAATAACGTTCAGCCCGCGGCGGTTGTTTTTTGTTACCGCCTTATAGAAATTTCGGCACTTGCCTTTCTCAAGCGCCGCCGCCCTCAACTCTTCGAGACTGCGTTCTTCACGCCGGCGCTCCACCTCCGCCCGCTTGGCCCTGATTATCTTATCCAGTATCTCAGACAAATTTATTATCCCGGGAAAATCATTTCGAGACTTCCACGTACACCATTCGAACCTGATCCAACGTATTTTCAAGAATTTTCTGCTCCTGTTGTGTCAAATTTCCCTTACACTTTTGCTCGAGCGTTTCCAGCATATCAATATTGTATTTGGCAAGCTGCAAATCGGGTTCACGCTTTTCGTCTTTGTCCCCTTCCACTTTCAGGTACCCCAGCGCGAAAAGAGCCTGCGTCGTTAACATACTCACCAGTGCTGCGAAATCTCCTTTGGGCAGAGGGCCGTGCCGCGAAGTTTTCTTTTGCTTTTCTTCCTTTTCTTTAGCCTTCTCCACCTCTCTTTCTCTCTGGGCCTGTTGCTTCCAGTCCTCGTCGATTATTATCTTTTTTTCCTCTTTGCCCTGCTCTTTGTTTTGTTCTTCCGCCATAACTAAATCTCCCGATTTTGTGTTTCAGCCTTTTTGTTAAATTCTCGGCGACCTCGTCAACGAAAACGTTTTATACCTTTATCGATTTCCCGCTTATGGTCGCGTTCCGTAATTTTTTTGCGTTTGTCATACTGCCTTTTTCCCCTTGCCAGTGCCAGCTCCACCTTGGCCAGTCCTCGATTATTAAAGTATATCCGCAAAGGTACAAGCGTAAAACCCCGCTGCTCGAGTTTGCTCCTTATTTTGCGAAGCTCGCTTTTATGCAGCAAAAGCTTTCTGTCCCGTCTGGGCTGGTGATTTACACCGCTCGCCTGGGCATAAGGCGAAATGTTCGCCCCAACGAGCCAGCATTCCCCGTTACGCAGCCGGGCATAACTACCGGACAAATCCGCCTGATGCGCCCGAAGCGATTTCACCTCAGTACCCAGTAACGATATCCCTGCCTCGTACTTTTCGAGCAGCTCATAGTCGCGATAGGCCTTTTTATGAACCGCCGCCGGGCTTATTTCCTTTTTCTTGTTTTGCCGTTTTGACCCCATTGGAAACAATATATCCGGCACGCAAGTTGTTTGCAAGCCGGCTCACTTTCGCAAAAGTAATTGATGAACCACCGCTGCCGCTAACCACACACCAAAGCTGACATTGAGCACCAACCAGAGCGGCAGCCTGCGACGAAAACAAAAATAGGCCGCCCCATAAAAAAGTATGCTCGGAAGAATTCCCCACAATGCCCCTGATGTATACCTCGACAGCTTTACAAAATCATCCGGACCGTCAACATAAAGCCACATCAACGCCGCAAAACCCGTCAAAGGCATTACCGCAATCAAACCTCCGAGGCTCGGCAGCTTCTGCGCCACCCGGGCACAAAGCACAATCACGCACACACTCAAAACGTAAAGTACGAACTTCATCTTAGCGCCTTCTCAAAAATTCCGGTTTTTCTTCCCATCCCTTAAACGCACCGGCTCCGACGTTTCGTCCCACCAGACTCACAAAAGAACAGCGTATACAATTACATCACACGAGCCCGGCTACCTGTTCGGAAAGCCACTTGAAACTTGCCTCGGTCAAAGCCTCCCCGCAAGCCTCTATACTCAAAACACCCTTATAATCGTGCTTTTTTAATATACGCAGACACTCCACAATGTTATCGGCGTTCACACCATCACCAACAGAAACCTCGCTGGCAGCTATACCCGTATCTTCACCTCTGCGCTGGGAAGCCACATCCTCAGCAACGTCCTTGACGTGGCAGTGCGATACTTTATCGATTACCTGCGATATAAATTCCGCCGGCTCCCATCCGCATACGAAAGTGTTGGCCGTATCAAAGTTGACACGCAGATAAGGGCTGTCGTGGCAGGTCAGTATCCGCATCAGCTTGTCCGGATTATTCGTAAGCCGGCCGTGCGGTTCTATATATATCGGTATCTTGTGACGCTCCGCAAATCCGAGGACCTCTCCAAGAGTATACTTTATTACCGCGAACGCCTCCTCCTCGCTCATCCCTTCCGGCATCTGGTCGGCGTCCGTAGTGGCCACCCCCTCCGCTCCGAGCTGGTCCGCAAATAAAATCCCGGAACGAAGATATTCGATACAACGGTACGACCATATCGGATAATGACAATCAATGCAACTCACGCTCAGCCCCCGCTTTTCGGCCTTTTCCTTAATCAAAAGCGGGTCCTCGAACAAGCTCACACCCGGGCTGAAACCCACTCCCTCGAAAAAGTCGAAGCCGTGAACCATATTAAGCTCTGTAATTTCCGCTCCAATCCGCCGGATACTGTCGAAACAATATTCCAGATTTCTGTTTTCCAGCCTGTAATTGTCGGTATTAATACCAATCCTCATCTGTGTTCTCCTTCAAAAAGACTCCTGTTTCTCGTCCTGTCCGGTTCCGGCCGGCTCTTCTGAGGCCGGCCTGCCGAAAAACAATACCTCACCAAGACCGTGGCATCCGTAGCCGCCCTGGTCCACGCCGTGCCTGTTCCCCCAGTTGCTGTTATCCTTGTGAGCGGTTATTACCACGTACTTTGCCTTGATTCCATTGAAACCTATCTCGGTATTATGCTCATAATAAGGTGTTCCAACGGCCTCGGCCAATTCGTACTCGCCAAGTTTCGTCCAGTTGTCGCCGTCCGCGGAGTATTCTATCGTAACCTGTCTCAACCCGCGATTACTCAATCCCATCTGATTAAAATTCCAGACCCACATTTCATCAAGCTGATAAACACGGTCAAATTCATAAGCAATCCACGCCCGGCCTTCTTTGGTCTTCTCGTGATATTTTCCGCCGGCATGTCCCCAACTGCTCATCCACATATGCCCCAGACAATCCGAATGCAGCAAACCCTCTTTATCATACAATCCCACTGCCCCTGTTGTATTATCCGCCTTGAAAGAGCCGTAAGAACTGCTCGCCGTCGCTTTAATGTGATTGGCATCAATGGTCTCGCCCTCAATCGGACAACCTTTCGTTCTGAAACTCCAAAGCCGTCCCTGAACTTTGTCACCGTCTTCAGCTTTTGAATCTACGCGCCAGTAATACGTTTTGCCGCGCTCAAGGCCGCCGGGGTCGAAACTCGCAGATTTTTGAACTCCCTGAAATTCACCGGGACTGCTGGTGCTAAAATAAACGTCATACGAATCCGAACCGAAGCCTCCCTTCCAGCTCAACTGCGAATCCGTCTTTACCAGTGTCGCCGTGTCGCTCGGCCTGGGCATACTCGCCGTCAGGGGCAGTGTCTTGAACTTCCATACCGCCCCTTTTACCACCTCACCCGAGCCGTAAACCTCGTCAACCCGCCAGTAATAAATACGGTTCTCATCGAGGGGGGGCTTGAACTCCGCCCGGTCATTACGGCCTTTGTATTCAGGCAAATCTCTGTCGGCATCTTTGACAACATAATAATCCCGCCCGAAATAAATATCATGTCCCGAGGCACCGTCCCCGCCTGCCCAGCTCAAAAACGCGTCTTTATCCACGAACCGGTAATGATTGGCAGGCTCGGGATTCCATGCTTTTTTGCTCTTGTATGGGCCATTGATAAAAGGTGCACCGGTGTTGAACTTGAACAAATCACCGGTCCCGCCTCCGAGGGTGAACTCGAGCTTATACACCCCACCTTCGATATGCTTCAAAGGCACAACTTCCACCTCGCCGGTTTCGCGGCTCAGTCTTTGCAGGCTCGTAATGCCGCTCTCACCAAAATCAAAAATAACCTCTATCTGCTGTTTCGCCTGGTCGGCTTTAGCATACATTCCCGTCAGGCCGTTCACTATCATAAAGTAAATCTGGTCCTCATAATCAGGCCCGTCGAAAGATTCATGCAGAGCCTTGAAATAACCTGCCAGCACGTCGCTCGGCTTACCGCCGTTCAGACTGCCCGGGTTACTTGCCGTTATGCTCCTGATATACGGGTCCGCCGACGAATCCCACTGCTCTACGTTCGAAGGCCGCGGATGCTGATTCGATATCATACGAACGTCCGTACTCACCAGCCGAACCAGACACCGCCCAAGATTCGAACTCTCACGGTTTATCTGTGCAAGCTCATAAAACGCCGGACTCGGATCGTCCTGGTCAAGCCGGTGAAACAAATTCGCCGACACCGCGGGCGAACTGTCTTCGCCGGCATAAGGCGTATTGTAGATAAAACACGTTATGAACTGGTAACCCATCGCCCACGGTGCAAACTGACTGATGCGCATCTCCGAATCCGACGGAGGCCCGAACCACTCACCGGTACGATGCTCCATCGTCTGCTGATAATAAGCACACGGTATTGGCTCGTAACCGCTGCCGCTGTGTCCCTGCATCGCCGCGTTACGGTTCAACATGAGATAGTGATATAAAACGTTAAGCCGGGGAGGTACACGCTCGTTCGCATTATTCACCCGGAAAACGTAAACGCCGCGCATCACAAGGTCCGTAAGAGATTCCTTCATATAAAGAAGAACACCGTCAATTTTTGCACCCATTTTTTGATTCGCGTGACTGATAACCTCCGGATGTTCCTGACGCCACCTCGAAAGAGTTTTGGCAATACGGGCTTGAGCTCCCGCATGACCGACGTTCTGCTCGTCGCCGCATTGAAAACTTACCATGTTCTCAAGATAAGGAAGCTCATGAGTTTGTAGCTTCGCATGACCGCTGATTCGGCTCCACGGAAGACCCGGAGGGCTGCCGAGCTTGGACATGTCACTGTGGCCGTGCCAGATGTTCGCCGTCGTAAAATTCGATTGACACCAGCGGTCAAGGTCGAAGTTGTTTGTCGTCAAAGGCGACACTATTCCCTGTATCTGCAAACCATATTTTATCAA
>CAZGGE010000113.1:490-10267 GCA_964524285.1 uncultured Pirellulales bacterium | reverse complement strand
GGCAAACTGCCGAGATTAGCAGAACTTATTGCTTCAAATGGCTAAAATATTACAACTTTCTTTTGCTTCCCATTTGTTCAATCTGGAGATTGTCTGATATATTTACTTTAAAGATTTGACAATCTGTAATTCCTTGCATAATATGTTCTTTAACTCTGTAAATCACTAGCCATGCATATTAATTATTGATAGTTTCAATAAATACTCAGAAACAATTATTAATTACTGTCTCTTATATATTTTTTGCAGTAAGAAAATCCGCGTCAATTCGTGTCTAAACAAAACTCCCTATTTTTTCTTTGCAAATTCCCTATCGGATTCATACGGAATAATAATTTTTTCATAGGATATCATTATTGTCGATTATAGTTGTAAAGTAAAGGGGAAATTTGCCGTAAAAAGGCTGATGGTTCGGGCGGTGAGGGGGTCTGCGATGGTTACTTCGGTGTCGGTGATATTGAAGATGGTTACGTAGTGGTCGACGAAGAAGGCGTACTTGACGAGGGTGATTAAAGGTTCTTTTCCTTCGAGTTCGGTCAGGCTACGGCAGTAAACGGTTTAACAGCGGTTTGGGCGAGAGTTGTTAATACGTATAGCATGTTTTTTTTCGATAGAGCGGATGGTTTTATTTTGGAGGTTTTCTATTTTTTTTGCAGAATTCTGCCATTAGTTTCATGGAGTTGGATTGTTTTTGTTGGGAGCCGTCCATTTTTGCGAAGGCGTTGACGAGTTGCATGAGGCGTGGGTCGGGTTCGACGGAGCCATATTGGTGAGCGGTGTTTACGATACCGGCGTCGAGGCCGTATTCGATTGCTTTTGCGACGTATGCTCGGCAGACGCCGATTTTTCTACCGGGGAGGTCCCTGACGGCGTTGCTGACGCCGAGCGAGCAGTGGGCGTGTTTGAGCTGGGGGTCGTTTTTAATTTTTCGTATGGTTTCGAAAGCGCGGTAGGTGTAGCCTGGCACGCCGGGTTCCATGGGCATATCTATTGCGAGCGGGAAGACGGTGGAGTCGAAGAAGATTTCGTGTGGTTTGAAGTCGTATTTTGTTACTGCGGTGTGGTAGATTTTTTTTGCGAGTTGGAACAATTCGTCGACGGAGTGTGAGCCTTCGGGGCCTGTTGGTTTTTCTTCTGTTACGAGGAGGCCGACGAAATTGAAGTCGTAGTCTTTTTTAAGGGGGAGGATTCTGTCCATTGTGTATGTTTTTACGGAGTTAATGAGGGGTTTCCGGACGGGTTTGGCGGTATTGTACCATTCTTTTAGTCCTGCGATGAGGACGTCGTCGTTGCTGCTGTCGATGCAGACGGGTATGCCTGGGGCGTATTTTCTTACGAGATTGACGTATTGTTTTATCATTTGGACGGCGAGCTGAGGTTTTGTTTCGCCGAAGGCGTCGAGGTTAACGGCGATGTAGTCTGCACCGTCGAGGGCCTGAGATTCGATTAGTGCTTTTATGTAGTTGAGTTGTGGGCTTTGTTTTGTGTATGGGTTTGGTAGTTCGGCGAGTTGTTTCATAATTTTGCCGGTTTTAGGGATGGAGGCGTGGACGGATTCGCCGATAGAGATAATCAGGTTCTTTTTTGTGTGGTCTTTTGCGAACAGGTAGTTGAGGATGGAGGCGGTATGTTCGAGCTGGGGGTTTCTTGGTTTGTTTATGGTTTTTCGGAGTTTGTTAAGGCCGTTTTTTTCTGCTGCTGCGGCGAGGTAAATTTTTTCGCCGATACAGACTCTGTCGAGGTTGTTACCGCAGAGGCCTTCGACGGTGGCGTCGCCGCAGGGAGCGTTGTTCATTCCTTTTTCGCAACCGCCGATGGTGCACAGGCTGAAGTTTTCGGGGAGGTAGCAGTCGCCGCATTCTTCGCATTCGAAGGCGAGGTATTTGAATGCTTTTTCCAGGGCGTTGAAAGTTTTGTATACTTTTCCCTGCTGGTTTTTTGCACCGAGTCGGGACATTGTTTTTTTGAGTGCGTGGAAGCCGCGGTAATCGGGGTCGAGTATTGCGCGGTGGAAGAAGTTGAATGAGAGCTGGTTGAGTGTTTTTCGAGTTTTTGAGAGAGGTCGTTGTTTTGCGTTCGAGTCGTAGAGGTAGAAAGCATTTTCGGGTGGCCAGTGCAGGTTGTCTTTATATTTTTGCCAATCTTTTCCGATTTGGTCGGCCTTTTTGAGGATTTGTGTGAAGATGTTGAAGTCCTGAATTCCTGCGATGTCGACTCCGGCGGCGCCGAGGTCTTTGTACATTGCGACCTGCTGGGCGGCGCGGTCGATGTGTTGTTCGAGGTTTTCGGAGTGTAGTTTTTCGAGAAGCTGGTCGCTGACGAAGCAGCCGGTGAGCTTTATGTCGTGCATTAGTCTCGGTGCGGGGTTGGTAGTGGAGAGCAGGTAGACGTTTCCTATGACGGGTACTTGGAGTTTGTTTTTTTGGATGTAGGTGAATAGTTCGAGTGATTTTTTCCAGTCCCACCCGAGTTGTGTGATGAAGAATTCTGCTCCGGATGTAATTTTCTTTTCCATTTTATAGTATTGCTGCAAGAGTGAGGGTTCTGTGTATTTGAACGGAGAGACGGCGGCGCCCGGGAAGAACTGGCGGATGTTTTGGATGCTGTCGGGTTTTGCTTTTACGTATGCGTTGAGGTTGATTTTTTTTATGAGTCGGAGGAGGCCTATGGAGTCGAGTTCGAAGACGGGTTTTGCTTTTGTGGGTTTGTCTCCTGTTAGTGCGAGGATAGTTTGTATGCCATTTTTTCGGAATCCGTCGAGCGATGCGAGTATGGCGTCGGTGTTCTGGTCCTTGCATGTAACGTGAGGTATGAAGTCGAGAGAGGCGAGCAGTTTTTTTGAGTTTACGAGGCTCAGGACGTCTGCGGGTTCGATGTTTGCGACGCCGCTGGGGTTCTGTGTAGAGGTTACGGCGGTGAAGTCGAAGGCTGAGGGGATGGCTGATTTTTGGGCATTTTTGTATTGGGTGAGGAATTTTTCTATTGGTTTGAAGTTGAAGTTCGGTCCCGGGGTTAGTTCGGCGACTACGGGGAAAGAGCGGTTTGTGCGGATTTTAGTGCTGAATTTTTTTTGTCGCATTTAATGCTCCGTGGGAGAAAGATTGTCGTTGTTTATTTTATCGTCCTTAGAGTGGGTAATGATAAAGGTTAATGTTTGAGTGTGCAGGTTAATATGAATGTCTCACTTTTTTTTTGACACTATATTGCTATACGCGTATTTGGTGTATTGGTTTTGTGGGAGTATGGGGGTTGTGGACAAGTTGTTGATAAGTCGCGGCGTAATGTTAGGGGTTTGTCAGGGGTATTCTGTTTTTTGTGCGGATACGATGAGGGGGAGGGGGTAATGATGAGAGAGGCCGAGGTAGTTGTTTTGATGTAAGTTATTTGGTGACAAGAGTTAAGGTGTATTTTAAGTTTCGGTTTTTGGGGTGAAGCAGTAATGAGGGCGTTTGGTTGTGGTTTGCGAGGGTGTTTTGTGAAGTTAACGGGCTTTTAACAGGACAAGCGAGAGGTTTAGTGGACAACGGAAGTGATGCGGGCGGGCGGATGCGGGGAGGCGATTTTTGCGTAAAATGTGCCTGTGATAAGTTTCTCAAGGTTTTTTGGGGGGTTGTTGTGTTTTGTTTTTTGCGTGCCTGATTTTGTTTTTGAGTTTTTTGCAGGCTTCGGCGGGGTCGGGAGCTTGTGTGATAGCCGAGGATACTGCGACGGCGGAGGCGCCGGCCTTTATGACCTGTTCGACGTTTTGGGGTGTGATTGCGCCAATTGCGACGTGATGGATTCCGGTTTCGCGGAGGGTTTGTATGGATTCGGAGACGTATTTCAAGCCTACGGGTTTTGCGTCGGGTTTTGTGGGGGTTTTGAAGACCGGGCCGAGTGAGACGTAAGTTGGTTGGTTTTTGACGGCGGCGAGGAGCTGCTTTTTGGAATGCGTGCTTGTTCCGATTATTAGGGGTGAGTGCTGTAGCTTTTGGGCCTGTTTGAGGGGGATGTCGTTCTGGCCGAGATGCAGTCCGTCTGCACCGGAGGCGACGGCGATGTCGGGGCGGTCATTTATGATGCTGAGGACGTTTTCGGCTTTGCAGATGTTGACGAATTCGGAGGCGAGGGCGAAGAGTCTGTCGTCGGGGATTTTTTTTGCGCGGAGCTGGATGCAGTCTGCGCCGGCGGAGGCGCACTGAGCGGCGAGTGACAGAATCTCTGCGGGCATGGTGTTGGAGATGATGACATAGAGGCTGACGGGAGCGAATTTTTTCTGTGGTTCGGCGAAGATGGTGATTTGCTTTTCGAGTGTGTAAAGTTCGTATCTGATTTTTTCAATTTCTTTTGCGATTCGAGGTTTGAAAGTTTTGGAGGTTTCAGCGATTGCTCTGAGGGCTTCGGATGCCCTTGCGGCGGCGGCGTCGAAAGATTCCTGGAGGTTTTTGCGTTGGAGTTTATTTTGTGTGGCCTGTACGGTGCCGACGTCATTTTCGGTGTCTCTTGCGGAGATGAGTTTGGCTCTTTCGAAGGCTGAGAGTTTTTCTATGAGGTGGTGTCTGAGCCGGTTTGTCCGGGTTGTCAGGTGGCTGGAGTTGAGGGCGAATCTGCAGAATTCCTCCATGAGGCGGAGTGCTTCTCGTGCGCGGTTGGCGTTTGCGTCGATTATTCTGTAGGCGGGCCGATTCATTATGGAAGTAGATTATACAGAGCAAAGGCAGCTTTTAACAGTAAAATCTGCCGGGTCGTAAGGCAGTTATTTGGGTGGATTATTGATGTTTTGAGGTTGTTATTGTAAAGTTGTAAAATGGGTGTGGGGTATTTAGAATTTTTGCCTGGTGAAGAAAGTGTACAGGTATTGATGATTGGCAGTTTTCGGGGATATTGGAAGAGCATGAAGAGGCGCAAGTTTATCAGGAATTGTGGGTTTGCTGCGGCGGGGGGAATTGTGGGGGGGGGGCTTTTTGCGGGGGAAGGGGGTGGGCGGGGTCGGCCTAACATTGTAATGATAGTGGCTCATGATTTGGGGCGGCATCTGGGCTGTTACGGTGTGGAGACTGTCCACAGTGCGAATATAGACGCGCTGGCGGGCAAGGGAGTGCGTTTTGCGAATTACTATTCGACGTCGGCTGTGTGCGCGCCTGGCAGGGGTAGTCTGCATACGGGCAGGTATCCGCAGTCGAACGGGCTAATGGGGCTGGCACATGCACCGTGGTGGTGGCGGTTCAACGAAGGGGAGAAACACACGGCGCAGTACCTGAAAGAGGCGGGGTACGAGACGGTTTTGATAGGCTTGAGTCATCTGGGAGAGAAGGCGGAGAGGCTGGGCTACGAGAGGCATTTGTCTCGTAAGCGGCGTGCGCGGGAGACGACGGAGGAGGCGGTTAAGCTTATACGTGAGAGGAGCGGCGGAGGCAGGCCTTTCTTTGCGAAAGTGGGTTATCAAGAGGTGCACCGGCCGTTCACGCGCGGGGAGGACAGATCGAAGGGTGTTTATGTGCCCGGCTGGCTGCAGGAAACGGAGGCGATACGGGAGGATTTAGCGAGGTTTCAGTCGGAGATAAGGTTTTTTGACAAGTGTGTGGGTTACATTATTCGGGCGGTGGAGTCGAGCGGGGCTGGGGAGAATACTCTGTTGATTGTTACTTCGGAGCACGGGATACCGTATCCCGGGGCGAAGTGGAGTGTGCGGAAGGCGGGGTTCGAGAATCCGCTGATTATGTATATGCCGGGATCGGTTTTTTCCGGCGGTAAGGTTTATGAAGATATAATGAGCAACGTGGATGTTCTGCCGACGCTGCTGGATTACCTGGGTCTTGAAATCTGCGACGATATCGAGGGGGTGAGTTTCAAGGCGTTTTTAGAGGGTCGGAGTGGCGAGGTGCCGCGTGAAGCGGCGTTTGCCCAGTACACGCCGGACATGAAGCGGGATAATCTTTCACGGTGTGTGATAACGGAGCGGTTCCATTTGATTCGGTACTTCGACCAGGGGCGGACGGTTGATTATCCTGTGGGAGTAGACCCGGAGTTGTTTGCAGCCCACCGAGCACGGTGTAAGACGCGGGGTCGTGCACGGCCTTTCGTGCAGCTTTATGATATTCGCGAGTACCCGTTTGAGCTGAACGATCTGGGTGAACGTGATGAATACAAGGGAGTGGTTAAGGGGTTGTCGGCAAAGCTGATGGAATGGATGAAGCGGGTGAACGATCCACTTCTTCGTGGGCCTTTCGAGACGCCCTACTACGAAAAAGCGATGAAGGACTTGAGTAGAGCTGGGGCGGAGCATTGTGCGGATTGAGGTGATAATAAAGCAGCGGAGTCGCTCCTCCTCCGGATGCGACCCCGCGATTTATTTTTAACAGAACCGTTATTTCGGTTCTGATAGAATTCGCAATCGGGCGGAGCTTTCCTCCTCCGAATATTTTATTTTTCAGGAGCTTCCGCCCAATTAGCGCCAAGAATACATAAGCGGCAAAGCATGTGCCAGGTTTGTAGAAAAAGCAGCCTGTTTATGAATTTGCAGCTTAAGTTCTTGTCAAGGCGAGGGTTGCGGTTTTTGTCGATGTCATAGAAGGTAAGCAGGGGCATGTTCAAGATTTTCCAGCGCGTTGCATTTCATCAACATTTGATGTTTTTACGGGTTTTGTGCGGCTTTTGAAAGTGCTTTGATATGGTGTTAAGAAGGTGTTTTACGTTGATTGTTTACAAAAGTCAACACAGTTATTATCGGAATCAACATTAATGGTATTTGTTTAATATTGCTGAGCGTGGTTTTATTTCTATTTTTTTTCGAGGTATTGCACTTTAACTCGTTTGTTCCAGTAGCAGTCCCAGGAGTCGAATAGGATTTTTTGTCCTTTTGGTTTTTGTTTTGGTTTGAAGAACGTGCTTTTTCTCCAATTGATTATTTGTTGTGCGATTATTCTGGACTGTTTTTGTGTGAACTGGAAGATGAAATTTTCTTTTGCTTTTGGTTTTATTTCATAGATGCCGACGGTTTTCGACTCGGGGTTGTATATGTATTTTTTATTTTTTTGGACGTAACCGGCGGGTCCCTGTGTCATCCATCCGGCGAAGAATACTTTTCTGTTTTTGGGGATTTGCTGGAGTACATTTATTCCATCGAAGCCAGCTTTTTCTATGTTGAATCCGAGCATTTTGAGTAGTGTAGGAGTGAGGTCGACGGAGGCGACTGGTTTTGTAATTGTTTTTTGTTTTTCGATGAGTTTGGGGGCCCTTATGACCCATGGTATTCTGAGTACTTCTTCGAAGGCGATTCTTTCGTGTCCGTGCAGGCCGTGCTCTCCGAATGCTTCGCCGTGGTCTCCTACGACGCATAGTATTGTGGAGTTTTTTATTCCGAGGATTTCTAATTTATTGTCAAGTTCTGCGATGAACTTGTCGGTGTATTTGATGGACTGTCTGTATCTTTCTATTGGTTCTTTTTCGGGTTCGGCGAACCATTGTGGCACTTCGTAGGGGTCGTGTGTGACGGAGCAGAGGATAGTGAGTAGGAATGGTTTTTTTTTCTGTTTAATCCACTTGACAATTTTTTCGAGCATCACGAATTCGTCGCAGGCGAGGTAACCGAGGAAGTGGTTAGGGTCGTTCAGGTTATCTCTTGCCCAGAATTTCTGGAATCCGAGGTTGTGTAGGAGTGCTGGTCTGGCTTCGAAGTCGCCTTTTGCGGACTGAAAGAAAGCGGAGCGGTAGTCGAGTTTTTTTTGAAGTATGACAGGTAGAGCGGGGTAAGGTTTTTCAACAGGTACGGCTTCGACGAGGTTCTGTGATGCTGAGGCGAATCTTCCGGTTAGCAGCGAGAATATTGCTTTTGTGGTATGAGTGACAGATGAGCGGGCGTTTGCGAAGTGGATGCCCTGTTTTGCGATTGATGCGAGGTGGGGGGTGAGGTTATGTTCGTTTTCGATTAGGGAGGTTTGTCTGTATTGAACACCTTCGAGTACGATGATGATTATGTTTTGCTTTTCGGAGGAGTCGGGGCTGGGTGGTATTATTTGGACGCGGTCGAATTCGGGGATTGTTTTTTTAATGTTTTCGTGGTTGCCGACGTTGTTGTCGTATTCGTCTGTTATAATTATGCTCAGTATTGCCTGCAGGTGGCAGTTGTCATACAGTCCGGCGTAAGCGATCTGGTCTGAGGCGGTTTTGCTGAGCAGCCAGGATAAGGGGCTGATAACAACTATGATTAACAGGACAATAATGAATTTCTTTTTAATGTTTTTTCTTATTGGTTTCGGGGGTTTGGGTTTAGCGAGGACGTAGAAGAAGAAGATTAGTGTGGCGGCGGCGGGCAGCAGGAGGGCGGCAGCGGTGAGTGGCATTTTTATGAGATTGACGCTTACCATAGCGAGTGTGCTGATTGGTTCTCTGAGTAGAGTAACAAGATTAGCGGGGAGGATTTGATTTCCGGTTCTTATGAGGAAGCCTGCGTTTATAACAGCCCAGGTGCAGATAATGGCGGCGAAGACGTTTGCGGATCTGAGTATGTTTTTTCCGTGCCATTTTCGGCAGATAATTGAAAGTGCGAGTTCGACGGCGAGGAGGACGGCAATATCAGCGAGAATCCAGCCTGTGTATTTTGAAAGGAGGCCATTTCGCAGTGCGTGGAAGAATTTTGCGGAGAGGATGCAGAGCAGGGCGCCGAATATGATGAGAGTGAATGCTCTTGGTGCGAGGAAGTTGTAGAAGTTTTTCAAGTGTCGTTTGCCGGCTGATTTTTGTCTATCCGGATTATCCATATGCTCACAAGGATATTACAGCGTTTTGTATTTTACAAGTTTTGTTTTACTTCGGGGGGATTTTTGTGGAGCGTGGTGCGGAGTTAAAGGTGTTTTATTGGTTACAGGGAGTCAGGGAGTTCAGGAGCTGTTGGAGAGATATATGAGCGCAACAGACGGAGGTATCGGCGGCTCCGTAGTATATTTTGAGAGTTTTTTGTTCGAGGAGGAGGCCGCAGGTAAAGACGACGGGGCCGAAGAAACCCTGAGTTTCGTACGTGGTTTGAGGTTGGAGGACAGGGTGAGATGAGCGTGCTATTACTTTGCATGGGTTTTGGTGGTCTGTCAGAAAAGCGGCGAGTCTGTATGTGTTATTATTATCAGCGGCGTGGTAGATTTCGAGCCAGCCGGCGTGAGTATTTACGGGTACGGCACCGGGGCCGATTTTTTTGTCTTCCCATTTGTTGGTGCGTGGGGCGATGAGGCGCTGGTGTAATCCCCAGTGTAACAAGTCGGGAGATTTTGCAATCCAGATATCGTGTCTGTTGAAGACGGCGGAGGATGGGCGATGCAGGGCGTAGAATGAGCCTTTTATTTTTTCGGGGAATATGACGACGTCTTTGTTGTCGGGGCAGAAGATTATTCCGTGGCGGTGGAATTTTTTGAAGTCTGTTGTTGAGAGAAGTTGTGTGGTTACGGCGAAGTGGGAGACGGCGACGCAGGTTATGTAGTATTTGCCTTCGATGAGTGAGATTCTTGGGTCTTCGATGCCGAAAGCTTCGCAGGGATTTTGGGGTGTGATGGCGGGGGTGGGGTCGACTTTGAAGTTGATGCCGTCTTTGCTGCGGGCGATGCGTAGTGTGGAGATTGAAGTGAGGAACAGGCCCTGTGGAGTATTGACGAAGCGTGGGTCTGAGAAGTCGATATCGGGGTCTTTTTTGCTGAAATTTTTTATGATGATGTCATTGCGTTCGTGGTCGTAGACGGGGACAGAGAGGTATGTGGTGTCTTGTGTGAGCGGTCTTTCGGCGACGCGGATTAAGAGAATGATATCATCTCG
>CAZGGE010000113.1:0-480 GCA_964524285.1 uncultured Pirellulales bacterium | reverse complement strand
TTGAAGGCTTAATATCCCTGGGTGTTATGATGGGGTTATGTTCGGGGCGCCAGACGGACATGTCAGGTTTTCCTTAAAGTTATAAATTGTCAGGTTCCGGGCATTCCAAAGAATGTGTGTATTCTGGTACAAACGTATAAGCGGGGCAGTTTCCTTTAATACGGCAACCTGCGATTCGTTAAGTGTTGATTGGCCTGTTGCATTACCGTCATTCGGTAGAATATTATGAAAAAGGTGCGGGTTTACAAGTGGTAAAAGTGAACATGCGGCGGTTTATTGTCGCGGCTCGAATTTGTAGCCGATTTCGCGGAGGGTGTGGATGAAGGCGGGGTTGTGTTACGTAATCGTCGTCGCCGAGGTTGAGGCCAAGTACGATGTCGGATTCTTCGCCTTTTGCGGTGAGCATGATGATTACGAGAGCGGTTTTAGTACGACAGCGCGATATATTTTTATTCATACGGCACACAACTCTTTAATTTG
>CAZGGE010000112.1:0-10280 GCA_964524285.1 uncultured Pirellulales bacterium | reverse complement strand
GCGATATCCTTATTTCTTTTGACAGCCAGGGTCCGGTCGTCAGGCGTGTAAAGGAAACAGTTACCTTGTACGAGATTCGAACGAAGCATTTCTGGAATTGCGTACCGATGAAGATTGATTTTTCTGCGATAACAAATCCCTCGGACACGATTAGCTTCTATTCAGTTTTTGTCGAAGGCCTGGATGACGGCAGCCAATTCAAGCCACTGAAGGCCAATGAAACAATGGACTCGATACAAATGAAAGACGGTTACGGCAACTGGCATACGGGAACGGTTCATAATAGCAGCAGCATCTATAAACTTCCGACATCCACGGCCAACGGTGTAACATATGAGTGGGATTATTCGAACTGGGCTCAGACGAGCGGGAATATTCAATACGGCAAGGTTGATATGACGCTTGATGAGTTTCTTGTTCCGGAACCTGCGACGCTATGTCTGCTTTGTCTGGGCGGATTGCTGCTTTCGAGGAGGCAGAAAGGTTAAGCTGCAATTTTGTATCAAGCCAAAATGGAATTATGAAGGGTGTTCTGCAATATGGACACCCTTTTATATTTTGGTATTTGCAGTTGAGTGCTTTAGAATTTGTTTCACAGTGGCAGGTTGTCTTCGGTAAGACGGCAGGGAATTGAGGTTAACTATTTTGTTTTGATTCGCCGGAGGGGGTAAGGGAATTGAGAATCTGTGCTATATTTGCGGCGGCGGCTCTAAGAGATTCGAGGGTTTTCGGTATGTCCGCTTTCAGAGCTTTCCGAGCATCCTGTCCGAGTTTTGGTGGGGTAGTTTCAGCGGTAAGCTGATTAGTTATAAGCTGACAGTATTGCTGCAAGTCTCTTTCGATGGTATCGAGCTCGACAGATGGTTTTCGTAGTTTCTTCGAGGCGTTGTTCAGAATTTTTTCGAGTTGTTCGGTTCTGTTTTGCAGGTATTTTTCAGCGAGTTTTTTCTTTGTTATGTCCTTGTCGACACCGCGGTAGCCTGTGAGATTTTCGTTCTGGTCGAGGATTGGAACGCCGTTGGTCAAGAGACAGACTTTCCGATGGTCCTTTGAGATATTCCAGTTTTCGAGGTCTACGATGGGTTGATGATTTTGTACAAGTTGTTTGAAAATTTTTGTGACCCGTTGGGCATCTTCAGGGGTCATAAATTCGAACGGAGTTTTTCTGAGGACTTCGTCCGTTGAGTAGCCGAGAACGTCAGCAACACGTGGTGAGCAGTATGTATAGCGAGCATCTGAGTCGACTTCCCACAGCCAATCGGAGGTGGTTAAAGCGAGGTCTCTGAATCTTTTTTCCGACATTTCAAGGGCGTGCTGAGCGTTTTTTCTTTCTGTGATGTCGCGGATGCTTTGTCGGTGTCCGAGCGAAGAGCCTTTTTCGTCGTAGATAGGCTGCCATGAAGCTTCGGCCCAAATAATGGAGCCGTCTTTTTTTCGGATTCTGAATTGAAACTCCCGGCCTTTTGTACCTTTAAGTGCCGACTGGAAGGCGCGTCGGACTTTTTCTCTGTCGTGTTCGTAAATCAGGGGGAGGGGGTAGTCGTGGATTTCAAGCAATTCTTTTACTGAGTAGCCGGTAACTCTTTTTACGGCGGGGTTTGTCCACAGTGGTCTTCCGTCGGGACTGACCCAGATTTCCCAGAAGTAGGTGTAGTCTGCGACGGCTTTGAAACACTGTTCGCTCATTCTGAGCGCCATTTCGTTTCTTTTTCTTTTTGTAATATCGCGTCCAACGGACTGGAATTCCTTAATGCGAGCTTTCGGGTCCATGATAGCCCTGTTCGTCCATTCGTGCCAACGGATTTCACCGGAGGGCAAAATGACTCTGTGTTCGTGTGTAATGATGGGATTGTCTGCTCCGAGTGAGTTGAGATGCTGCTTAACGGAAGGATGGTCTTGTTTCGGTATGAGAGTGAGGAAATCGGTGCCTATGAGCTGTTCGGGCTTTTTTCCAAAAAAGCGGCAATACGCAGGATTGACGAATGTAAGTATTCTTCCGGGTTTCCATCGGCATATCAGTTCAGTCTGGTCTTCGACGACGGCACGATAGAGCTGGCTCGTTGTTCTTAGTTGTTCTTCTGCGTCATTTTTTGCTTTTGTTGCTTTTTTTTGTTTTTCCGGATTTTTTTTCATAGCTAACCGTGCCGGAAAAAAGGGCGTCAATATTATTGTATTTTACGGCACAATATGCAAACAGGTTTGGGTGAAAATTCCGATGTTTTATTAAAACGGCGGTTCTTATGGATAAATCGGGTTTTTACGCATTTTATCGGTCGTTCGTGAATAGTCAATATAAGATACGGCCTTGTTTTTCGTCCAGAGGTAATCAAATGCAGACGTGAGTCATCGGTCCTTGTACATGCTGTCGTAGTATTTCTGATAATCTCCGGAAACGACGTTTTTTAGCCATTGAGGGTTATTGGTGTACCAATCTATGGTTTTTTTGCATCCTTGTTCGAATGTAACGGAAGGTTTCCAGTTTAGCTGACTGGTAATTTTGGTGGCATCGATAGCGTAGCGTCTGTCGTGTCCTGGTCTGTCTTTTACGTGTTTTATAAGCGATTGGGGTTTCCCGAGGTATTTGAGGATTAGTTCAACGAGTTCGAGGTTCGTTTTTTCGTTGCACCCACCGATGTTGTAAATTTGTCCCGGTGGAGCTTCGTTGAGGATTTTCCAAACGGCGGTACAGTGGTCATATACATACAGCCAGTCCCTGATATAGAGTCCGTCTCCGTAGATGGGAAGGTCTTTGTCGTTGAGCGCGTTGTTTATCATCAGGGGAATCATTTTTTCGGGGAACTGGTACGGTCCATAATTGTTTGAGCACCGAGAAATGTTGAATTTCAACCCCCAGGTATGGCCGAATGCTTTTACAAAGTGGTCAGCGGCAGCTTTGCTTGCGGAATATGGTGAGTTTGGGCTAATCGGGTTATTTTCGGTGAATTTTCCTTTTGGGC
Source organism: uncultured Pirellulales bacterium (assembly GCA_964524285.1). Taxonomy (GTDB): domain Bacteria; phylum Planctomycetota; class Phycisphaerae; order Sedimentisphaerales; family Anaerobacaceae; genus CAZGGE01. Next base: position 7,323 of record CAZGGE010000112.1, on the reverse strand, counting down.
CGAGTGAGCCGTAGACCTCGTCGGTGGAAATCTGTACGAATTTTTGGAGGTTTTTATCTCTTGCGGCGGTAAGGAGAGTCAGTGTGCCGGTGATGTTTGTGTGGATAAAGATTTTGGGGGCGAGAATTGAGCGGTCGACATGGCTTTCAGCGGCGAAATTTATGATTGCCTGAATGTCGTATTCTTCGATCAGCTTATCAATAAGTTTGGCGTCGCAAATATCTCCTTTTACGAATTTATGGTTTTCGTGGTTCAGGTATTCGCCGAGGTTCTGCAAATTTCCGGCGTATGTGAGTTTGTCAAGGTTTACGACGAGGACGTCAGGGTGCTCTCTTAGGACCATTCTGATGAAGTTGCTTGCGATAAATCCAGCCCCGCCTGTGACTATGATTCGGTTCATAATTGCTCCAGGAAATTATCCAATGCGGTTTTCCAGTCTTTTACAGGTTGATTCAGCAAAGGGTTGATTTTTTCACAATTGAAACGACTGTTCAAGGGTCTTTTAGCCGGTGTTTGGAAATCGGTGGTTTTGCATGGGATGATTTTTGCCTTTATGTTTAGTTTTTTCAGGATGAAGCGTGCCATTTCGAAACGTGATGTGTAACCGTGGGCGGCGAAGTGAAAGATACCCTGAGGGGTTTTGTTGAGCAAATCGCATATTGCTTTTGCGACTTCTTTTGTGGCGGTTGGAGAGCCAAGCTGGTCGTCGACGACTTTAAGCTCCTTTTGTTTTCGGGCACGTACGAGGAGTTTTTTTACGAAATTATTTCCTGCGTTTCCGTATGTCCACTGTATACGTAAGATGCAGTATTGGTGGCCGGATTCAGCGAGGCATTTTTCTCCGGCGAGTTTTGAGCGGCCGTACGTGTTTTTGGGGTTCGGTGGGTCAGTTTCCTTGTAGGGAGCAGGTTTTTTTCCATCGAATACAAAGTCGGTGCTGACGTGTAAAAGGAATGCGTTGTTCGTTTTAGCGATTCTGCCGAGGTGCCCTACCGCTTCGGCGTTGACTTTGTGTGCGAGTTGGGGGTTTGTTTCTGCGCCGTCGACGTCGGTGTATGCTGCACAATTGACAATAAGCGGGATGCCGGCGAGGGTATTTTGTAGCTGAGCCGGATTAGTTATATCGAAATCGGGGAGGTCGAGGATTCGCGTATCATATCCTTTTTGTATGCAGAGTTTTGCGAGGTCTGTTCCGAGCATACCGCGGCCGCCCAGAATTGCCACGGTTTTATCATCCATCTTTTCTTGCCCATTCATAAGGAATGTGGTTATCATGCGGGGGTGTACGAAATTCGTCCGGGTTTTTGTAGTCGTACATTTCTGAGACGAGGTTAACGATGTATGCCTCGGATTTGCTGACGCACATCCATCCGTGCATTACGCCTGGCGGTATTTTTATGAGGCCCGGATTGTGCTCGCCGAGGTAGATTTCGTTAACTTCAGCGTGCGTGGGTGAGGTTTTGCGGTTGTCGTAGAGTGCGACCTTCACGGTACCTTTTATGACATAAAAATGGTCTGTCTGCTTATTATGGTAGTGCCAGGCTTTTACCACACCGGGATACGTGGTGGTAAAATAGACCTGACCGAATTTTTCAAACCAGGGGTCATCGGCTCTCATAATTTCGCCGAGCCTTCCTCTCTGGTCCGGCAGTACTTTTGCGTGTCGCACGGCGACGCCATCAATGACGGCAGCAGAGGCCCGGAGGATAATATTTTCGTCCGCAAGGACTGTTTTCAGTTTTAGGATTTTTTTGCTCATTTTGGTGGTTCTCTTAAAACAAGTTCGTTTGCCCTTTCGAGAGACTGGAAGGTACCGGCGTCAGTCCACCAGCCTTTCAAGATATCATACTGGAGGCTGCTGTTGTTGATGTATATATTGTTGACATCGGTAATCTCCAGTTCGCCTCTTCGGGAGGGCTTAAGAGTTTTTATAATGTCGAATACTTCGGCATCGTAAAAATAGACTCCGATAACGATTGTGTTGGTAGTCGGATTTTGAGGTTTTTCTTCGATTCGGATTACTTTGTCTTCGCAGACGTGGGCGACGCCGAACCTTTGGGGATATTGTACTTCTTTTAGAAGTACCCTGGCACCGGAGTTTTGTTGAAGGAAATTTCCGCAATACTCATTTAGAGAATCCTGGAAGACGTTGTCGCCGAGAACAACGGCGACGGGATTTCCATGAGCGAAGTTTTCTGCGAGTCCGAGTGCCTGTGCGATACCTCCCGCCTGGTCCTGCACTTTGTATGTGAAATGGGCGTTGAAATCCTTTCCTGAGCCGAGGAGACTGACTACGTGTCCCATATGTTCGATTCCGGTAATGACGAGAATTTGTTCGATACCTGCGGAAATAAGTTTCTCAATAGGATAGTAAATCATTGGTTTTTTTCCGACGGCAAGTAGGTGCTTGTTTGTAACCTTGGTCAGTGGCATAAGTCTTGAGCCTGTGCCGCCTGCGAGTACTACTCCTTTGAGGTCCACGCTTTTCCTTTCAAAAATTGAGCCGGTCTATGAGCAGGTTTTTTATTATAATTATCGGAGCTTGTCAATCTTTCAGGCGGCATCCGCGTAGAAAAATCAGTTGTTTTATAAGAATTTGTTTAGAGCAAGAGGTATTAGATACGAGAATGAATATACAGTTAAAAGTGATTTTGCGTTTTGTAGCTTTTCGAAGTCCGCTGCGGGAGCTTTTTGATGAAATTGTGCGTTTAGCTGAGAAATACGAGACTGTATGGCGAAAAGAATTTGACATAGAATCGGGAATAATATATAATTATCTGTTTGGTGTCAGGACAATTTTCTAATTTAGCGGCGTTTACGGGGAGTGAAAAATGGTAGTAAGAGAACTTATAATGAGCAAAGTATTACCTGCTTTGTTTTTATTTTGTTTAGCGGGCTGCTTTTCATCGAATCCGTCAGATATAGAGGCTTTTGTCAGACCTGAGGAAGTTGAGGTGGTTGTGGAGAAGTACGTACTTCAGCCGCCCGACGAGGTTGAGATACAAGCATCGAAGGTGCCGGAAATTCACCAACAAAAACAGCGGATACGACCCGACGGGAAAATCAGCTTTGAGGGATTAGGCACTCTCAGTGCGGCGGGCAAAACGCCTGAAGAGCTGGCAGAGGATATCAGGATGAAGGCGATCGAGCTTTATAAGCTGCCGGCGGAGAAACCTATCGACGTTCGTGTGGTTACTTATCGAAGCAGTATTTTTTATGTTCTCGGAGAAGTCGACCTGCCCGGCCCCAAACTTTTAACGGGTCGAAATACGGTTTTTTCGGCACTTGCAGAGGCCAGTCCGACGGTACTTGCCTGGGAGGAGCGAGTGCAGGTTATAAGACCTGCAAAAACCAGAGAGGGTAAAGCGAGAATTTTCGAAGTGAATTACGACAGGATGACTGCACGCGGCGAACTTGACAAGAACGTACTTCTTGAGGAAGGAGATATTTTGTACGTACCGCCTACCGTCATGTCAGCCATAGCGATGAAAGTAGAAGAATTTGTTCGTCCCATCGGTCGAGCTTTCTCAGCGGTGTATACGGCCCGCAGAGCAAGCAATGCCGACGCTCGATAATATTTTTTTACAGTTTAACCTGAAGCCAACGTCAAGAAGGCGTATTATCTGCAGAAAGATTATGGATAAGCGGCGGATACGCAGATATATGCACTCAGCCAGCACAGCCTGGTTTGTGTTGTGTATTGGTTACGTGTTTGTTTTGATTCTTCGTCAGGCTGGTTTTTCTTGGCTGGCGATTTTTTCGTTTGCGGGTCATTCGGTTTTACTTGTTTTTCTGCTTATCAGTCTGTATCTTTTTGCAATCTACCGTGGAGTAAGCCGAAGTCAGAAAATTCAAAGGGAACATCCATTAACCACATCCATCTATTACAAGACTCTTTATAATTCGGCACCATTTTTAGGAGGGCTTGGTGGGATATTAGGTCTGGCGGGGGTAAGTACGGTGTCAGAGATGGTATTGGGCGTTTGTCTTTCCACGTTAGGCGCGACATTTCTGGTATGGATAATTGTCGACCCGGCCTGCGGTTTGGTGGAACTGGCCTTGCCCGGCGCCCGCGCTCATCGTCGAGCGAGACTTACTCAAATCAAAGCTGAAAAGTTACGACAAGAAATAGATCGCGAGAAGTTGCTTAAAAGTATTGAGTTGGCGGAGGCTGCGGAAGAGAAAAGCCGACGTGAAAAACTTGAGCCACATTCGGAGCGTCTGGCCGAGCTTGTGAGCGGCAAGGAAGCAGACGCTGAAAAAGCGGAATCCGAGATAATCTCGATAGGTATGGAGGCTTGGCGTGAGGGCGGGCTAAACGGTATGAAGCAGTTGCTTTGTATGGCTGAAGAGCATTGCTCTTTAGAGGTTAAGAATAAAGCCAGCGAATATATATCGGCATTGTGGGACGGTGTGGGTAACTGGCGAAACGAGGATGTTTTGGCATCCTATTGAGGGCTTATAACAATTGCATTCAATATTCTGCCGCAATTCTAAGGGTCTCAACGGGTAGATGAAATCATCCTCCAAAGTCAAACGGACGAAGGTTCATAACGGTAATGCTATGGGTTTCAACCGAGAATAGTCTGCTTCCACCTGTGATTTTTCAGGGGTGGCGGAGCAGGAATTTATGTTATGTGCCGTATTTGCGGATGGTTAACTGGTTCAGCGGTGAGGGGAAGTCGAAAAGAGCTTGCTGTCTTCGATAAATCTGAGCAACATAGTAATTCTGTTTCTTGCTCGTGTTTTTATAAAGATGTGTTTAAGATGTGTTTTTACGGTTCCCCGCTTGAGATTGAGGGATTCTGCAACATCCTCGTTTGTAAGTCCTCGACAGACAAGTCTGGCGACGTCAATTTCCCTGGAGCTCAGTTTGTACTTTTTTGCGATGTATTTCCACTCTTTATCTGCCTGCAGCACCACTCCAGGCCAGCCATAGAAGGAATCATCGGGTCCGATTTTATATCCGGGTTTTTTAGAATTTGTTCTAACCCCCATTTGATTTAGTTCCTTCCATTAGTGTATCGCGGAGTTTCTTTGCTTTTTGAATATCCGAATCGGACAAGAGCTTTTGATTTTTCTCAGAATCTTGCAGCAACATATTAATGTTATTGAGGGCCTGAGTTTGCTTTCCGAGTTTCGTTAAGGCCTCGGCCAAATGGAGCCTCGAAGATGCTTCGGGTGGACTTGCCGGCGGATAAAGTCTGATGCTTTTCTCAAAATCTTTGACGGATTTTTCGTACTCCCCTAATCGACAGTAAATCATACCTCGCGTATCGATTAAATCGGCATACTCGGGCGCCAGTTCAAGGCCCCTTCGAGCGAGCTTCAGAGCCTTCTGATACTGGTCTTTTTCTTCGCACAAAATCCAGGCCAGGTTATTGATAGCAATTACATCCTCCGGGTTAATTTCGAGGATTTTATTGTAAAGCCTCTCAGTTTCCTTTAGATTTCGGCCGGCTCTTTGCAGGACAGTTGCAAGCGTTCTTATGGGAGCGGGATTGTCAGGTTGACGTTTTATTATAGAACGAAGGATTTCTTCGGCCACCCGGTGCGCTTCGGTATCATTTGATGATGCCAACCGGGCCGCTATATCCGATGGAATTGCCACATCATTTGGATTTTGACGACACCACGAGTCAACTATGTTGTTTATTTCTTTCCATTTCGACTGTTTAGCCAATAAATTTGTTTGTGCATAAAGGACTGCCGGCTGCTCAGGATATGACCGGCGTAAATTTGATACAAGTTCGATGGCCTGCTGTTCATCGCCTTTTTCGTAAAGAGCATTAGCAAGGGCAATTTTGTATACATATAACGAGTTTGGGTCATTGGGTGCAGAGGTGATAAAGTTCTTCATTATGTCAACTGCTTTTGCCGGCTCTCCCGCAGCAAGATAGGTATTAGCCAGACGAATTGTGATATCGGCATCCTGTGGGGCCATTTCCTTTAGTTCTTTGAGAGTAGGGATTGCGAGAGCCGGTGAACGTATTGACTCCGCATCGGCTTTTAGTAAGAGGAGTTCTTTGTTCTGTGGTGCATAAGTCAAACCTCTGAGAATAACATCGAGAGCATTTGTAACCATTTGCCTGCTGAGGTAGAGTCGCGCCAGCAGCGACCATGCGCGTGGATTGTGCGGGTTTTCCTGTGTTATTTCCGTAAGTATTTTTTCAGCCTTTTCGATTTGCTTATTTTCACCTTGCATAAGCAGGTTTCTGGCTTTATAAAATTTTAGCTGGTTATCATCAGGATTTTCTGCGAGAGCATCTTCGAGTAGTTTCCGACCTTGTTGAACATTATCTTCATCGGTTGAGCCGAGCATTAAATCAATAGTTCTTTTCTTCAATGCCAGGTTATTCGGGTCGCAGGACATTGCCTTTTTCATAGCATCAATGACTTTGTCGTTTTTTCCTGTCATTCGATAGAATTCACTTTGTGCGACCCAGACTGTAGGGTTTTCCGGATTCAAGGAAGCTGCTTTTTTCATATCCTTCTCGGCCTTTTGGAGTTCGGCTACAGTGGCATAAGTTCTTGCTCTGAGAATATATGCAGAGGCGTTATTGAGTTTATCAACAGCATCGTTACAAATTTGAACAGCTTTCTCCTGATTCTGGCGTAACAAGCTCAACTGCACTTTTTTTTCTATGACAGCTATGGCATCCGGTCGTACTGAACTCAGTTTTTCGAGGAGTTCCTCAGCATCATCGAGTTTACCCTGCCTTGTTTTGAGAGTTACAAGAGCCAGGCCGGCGGCAATGTTGTTCGGGTCCTGATTTAGCATATCCTGTAGTAAGCTGCCGGCGGAATCGGTCTTTCCTTCTCTAAGGTAGGTTTGTAACTGTAATTGTCGGAAACCAGGATGTTGGAGATTTTTTTCATCAACCTGTTGTAACACCTGTTCTGCGCGGTCATATTCCCTGGCCTGGTATAGAGTTGTTACATAAGGTAGCAGTACTTTAATATCTTTGGGAGAGCGGTCGGCGGCTTCCTCGTAAGTAGAGAGAGCAAGCTCAAGATTTCCAGCCCTTCTGTAGGCAAGAGCCAACATCAATCTGCTTCGCTGGTCGGAGGGGTCGTTCTGCAGGTTTTCTTTCAGCAATGAAGTTATCTGAGGGCTTTTTTGTTCAAAGTTATCCTGGGCGAGCCAAATTCTGGCCTGTTCGTATCGCCATTGCCAGCCGTCATCTCCCTCTAATTTTTTTATATCCTGTATGAGGTTCCGGCAACGCTGTTCGTTTTGCAATACCTGCTCACATTTCAGGAGTGTTCTTATTACGGTGATGTCATTCGGGCACTGGTCCGCCAAGCTGTTAAGCAGCTCAT
>CAZGGE010000111.1:0-10308 GCA_964524285.1 uncultured Pirellulales bacterium | reverse complement strand
CAAATTAAAGAGTTGTGTGCCGTATGAATAAAAATATATCGCGCTGTCGTACTAAGGCATTCCTGACAATAAATCATTGATAGCCTTATCCGATTTGTTTGATATAGCTCATCAAGCTGTAGTTTTATCGGAAATTGCCCGGGTTAGACTTGAGTCTCACAAAAAAGGGCCAAAATCAAAGACTATCCACCCATAACTGACCGGTTACTCTTTTACATGCTTTTTTCTTGCATTTACAAAGACTTTTTGCTATAAGAAGACACTCAATAAATTACATGAGAGGTTATGATTTATACAGAAGGCCAATCCGGATTAGGCTCAAGTGTTCTTGTCCTGAATAAACATTATATGGCTATACGGATAGTGAGAGCCAAAAGAGCATTCTCACTACTTTTTCGCGAAATGGCCGAGGTTATCTCATTTGAGCAGGGCGCATACCTTAACTATGACTTCAAAAGCTGGTGCGATGTCAGCAGGTTCAAGAGCAACTTCGAGCCGGACGGACATGATTGGGTCGCCACAGTAAACTTCAATATCGCAGTTCCAAAAATTGTCCGACTGCTTTTCTACGACCGCCTGCCACCGAGTGACGTCAAACTTAACCGCCGCAACATCTTTGCTCGGGACAAAAACTGCTGCCAGTATTGTGGAAAGAAATGTCCCACAAGTGAATTGTCGCTCGACCACGTCATCCCCAGAAGCATGGGCGGAAAATCAATCTGGGGAAATATGGTCTGTGCCTGCACCGAATGCAATGTCAGGAAAGGAAACAGAACACCCAGAAAGGCAAACATGAACCTGATAACGAAGCCGGTCAAGCCCAAGAGAAATCCGTTGATTCACGTACACTTCGGCCGTCAAAGATATAAAAGCTGGAAGCAGTTTCTCGACCACGCATACTGGTCCGTAGAACTCAGATAACCCCCCCCACGTTCATCTATGAACTAACCTGTTTTCTTCAATAACGTACAGGCTTTGTCCGACAACCTCCTCGCCGCATAAGGCTTGAAAGGCGGCAGGTTCAATATCTTCGGAACGGTAAAAGCTTCGTAATTTCGCTGCTCATAAGCGCGAGGGTCGGTAAGATAACCAACCAGCCCGTCCGTATAACCCACCACAAGCGTATGCTTGAAAGGAGATTCGTGCCGAATCTTCAAACCGTAGTAACTGTATAACTCCGATGGATGAAACACAAAACCAATCTGACCTATTTTCATAGCTGATACGGGAGCTTTCAGAATAACTTTCCTGAAATCCCATTTGGACATGTCCTCATACCAGTCCTTTGCGAACCCTGCATCCACCCAAGGCCCTTTGTTACAGTGTGCCGTCTCCGCTTCGTAATAACTCAAATCCTCTTTCAAACGTTCGATGTCCAGCGGTAATTGCACTTCACCGCTCACCACCCTCAATTCATTTACTTTTACCGCCTTCTTAGATTCGATTGAACGCATAATTGCCTGATAAACCGCTTCAGCCGTTTGTTTCGCATCCCCTATCCATTTCCTGCCGTCACCTGGATTTACATCACCCGCATGTCCCTGAAGATACACCGGCGAAAGCGAAATCTCCGACTTTACCATGCTGGATACTATCGCAGGCCAGTCCGGCCCGGTCGCTCCGTCGCGAAAACACACCGGATGCGCAGAAAAATGATACCATAACAAATCCTTTTTTGGCCCTTCTCGTTCAAAATAGAGCACCTGCACAAGTGTATCAAGCCAGCGGTCATCGTCAGTTGAATCATTGGTGAATTCTGCATCGGTTTTCCATACTTTGGTGGTCCGGTTGGAATTGCCTCCCTCCGCACGCGATTGTCCCACATACAACCGTGAATACGCCTTGTCATTCCTGGCACACTCAACCGCCTCGATGATTCGCTCTTCCACGGAGTCAATGTAAGGATGCGGCGGCATCGTTGCTCCCCACTGCCGGAGATAACGAAGCATCGGCATCGAGTGAGTATGCGTCGCACAAATACGGATATTCTCTGCCGGTATTCCAGTACGTTCCGCCGCTCTTCGGCTCACCCTCGCCGCAAAATCCCGGCTGACCCCGCAAAGCGCCACCGACACAATCGCCGCCTGAAAGCCGCCATACTCCACAACCAGAGCCTTTGCAAATGCCGGATGGCGTGCTCCGGTTACAAGTCTCTCGTTACCGGGCTTGCGATGAAAACCCGCTATCTCCATCCCAACTGCAGGGTCAATATTTACACACCCCTGGCCCGCCTTAAATATACCGCCGCCTTTACTTCCGCTTCCGGCAAAATCAAATCCACCCGAGCACCCGGAAACAACACTGACTGTGCCGCCGATAAAGCCCGCAGAAACCGACTTCAAAAATTCCCTGCGATCAATCCTTCGCATCTAATTAAACCTCCAAGACCGGCTGTTACCGAAATAAATCATAGACTTATTTCTCAAAACGCCGGATTGTACCAATAAGCTCTTTTCGTTCTGCAAGATTATCGTCGGGAATAATCACCGCCACCCACGGAACATTTGCCGACTCAATCCTGCCCGACCAGCTAAGCTCAGCGGCTTCAGAGCCTTCCAGCGACAATTCCTGTTTTGGCGGGCTTACCGTCAGATTCTCCGCCCTTATCTCAAACTCATGACCGCCGCCGCCGTGAGCCCTGACCTTAATCTTTAATCTTTCTCCATCCATTTGTTCAAAGGAAACATCGAAATCCATAGCCCTCCTTCTTCTCAAATCCACATACCGCTTCTGTCCCCCAAGCAAATCAAGTTTCCTCTTGAACCCTCCCACCCGCAGCCGATAGCTGCCCTGAGGCAAAACCGCTTGAAACTTGCCCGTACTCGGCAGCGGATACGTCTTTTTCGTTTTGCCTGTTTTAAGATTATGAAACTCCACTGTGCACCTGCGTTGAGGATCCGTATAGCCTGTTACCAAAGCCGGCCCCGAAAGCTCCTTCATCAACCATATCCACCTGCCAACAGGCAAAACCCATACCTCTTTATGGTGGGGATGATTATGCATCGGCCAGTAAGGTATGTCGCTGTTTTCACGCTCCTTCACACCCACAGATAATGCACCGACTATATCGCCGGACATCGCACTGTAAAGCTCAGTGTAATCATATCCCTCTCCGTACATCAGACTTTGACAAAATGGATTCATGCCCACAAACCAATGCAATTGACGCTGTGCCAGATTTGATAACTCCATATCTGCTCTCAAACGAGCCGCAGTAGACACCGACTTGGCCTGCGAAAGCAATGTCGCATTGTTGCCATAGTCCAATCCCTTAAGAGAAATCGAAAACATACGAACAAAGCTGCCTTCGCCAACTTGAAAACCGTTGGTAATTTTTTCACGCACAACCTCTTCGAATCTTTCATCAAAACTTTCTACCTCGCTGAGCCTGTAAAGTGAGTTGGGCAGCATACCGTAAGGCTCCGTCAATAACGACATCGTCTTCTGAAAATATTCCGAATGTAAAGCCACCACGTGATACCACTTTATCCAGTCCGGATGCTCTGGAAAAGTCATGCACAGCTTGCACAATGCCACAATCGGTGCGTCCTCGTAACCCTTGATTATGTGGTGCTGAATCTCTTCTTTGCTCCTGTTCGTATAGAAAAAACCCGTGATTGGCATAGCGAGTCCCGGCAGAAACTCCTTCTGCTGGCACGCCGAAATAACCTCCGCAAGCTCAAAGGCCTTCTCCGCATACTTCTTTTTACCCGTCGCCTTGTAAAGTTCCACCGATGAAAGCACACCCTTCGAAGCCACGTGGACTTCTGATGAATCGTACCCATTACTCATTGCACCAACCGCAAAATGCCAATCTTTCTCCGCGGCAAGCAAACAATCGTGACTACGCTGAGGTCGGCGAAGACGAAGTATACGCGATGCAAGAGCCTCCGTCGCCGAAGCATTGAAATTAGACCGCGGGTCGTTCTCCGCTTCGCATGAAATGTCGTCATTGTCGCCTATGATATTATTCGTCCAAAGCCCCTGAACACACCATACCACACGATAACCGTCGCCGAAATTGTTCTTCATAACCCAGTCAAGACCCCAGTTGCCCTCTTCAATAAGTCCATCAGCCAAATCTCCGCTGTACCCTGTACTCTGTAACTTTTCGGCAAGCTCGAACATTGCATAAACCGCCTCCGAAGTATTATTGATACCCTGAGACAAATCACCCGCGTCGTGCCAGCCCCCGTTGATTACTATTCGCCTGCCTTCGTGAACCCCCTGCCAGTCTCCGTGGCAATAACGATGAATGCCCTCGATGTCTGTCCCGCAACGCTCGCAGTAAAAAAAGTTTATCGCCTTCCAGATAGTATCTTCCCATACGTTGTCGTCTATCGGGAAAGGCTGCGTCCTCAGCTCACCCGCCTTAATTATGTAAGTGCCGGGACGGTCGAACTGTGAAAAATCCATCACCTTGAAACTGCCGATTCGGCTGGTAACATCCTCAAGCTCTTTACGAAATACCGTCTCACCGCTCTCATTGTCGATAAGAGTGAAATATTCGTCCGTAATATCTCCTGCTATCGCCCGTTTAACACTGCCCGCCTGATAACCTGTATGACTGTATGCAATTCGACCGTCTGCAACGTCCCATCCCGAATAGTGGTCCGGCTCAACCCGCTGCAATTCCAGATGGTCGATATAGAAGGTCATCGTTCGGCTTGCTCCAGCTTCGTTCGACTGCCTCCTCCTGCGAAATTCCAAGGCCCTGATTCTATCGCGTGGTATATCCGGTATTTCCCAGATGACCTGATTCCAGGCATCGTTCTTCAAATTGAAAAAATGATATACCGGATAAAATATGCTCGGAACTTTCTTCTCGCCTTCGTTGTGAAGACGTACACGAAGGTTAACCGTATACCAGCCCGGAAGGTGCGGCCTAACCCAAAAAGACAAACGATTATAATTTGTCCAGTCTTCTTCCCTGAAATTTCGAAAAGCACTTGTTTTTGCATACCATCTATGGTTCTCAGGCGGCTCATCCTTGAGTGTCTTGCTTATCACACGAAGTCGAACACTATGCTCGCCATCGCAGGAATATTCGCTGCTTAAAGAAAGCTCACCATCGCCGAAAAGCTCCCAGTCATTCAAATCTTCCATATCATCCAGAAGCCTGGACTCCAGTACTTCCTTGCTCAACCTCCTCTGCCACGCCGACCGCGAATAATTCACACGCATCGGCATCCGGGGCGGAGTATCCAGACTATGAACATCGCAATAAACACGTGAACCGGAAATAACAAAAAACGACAAAATCAGCACTGATATCCCTGCTTTCATTGTATAACCTCCGTGTGTCGTTGCCTGCCAAAGCCGAAAAGTGATTTTACGTAATTTTTTATCCAGTTCCAGTGAAGGATTATATGTAACACCATAAGAACCAAAAACCCTATTGCCAGATAAAAATGGATATTCCCCCATTCGTGCCGCGCCATTGACCACAAATCCTTTACGGCTTCCCTGCCCCTGCCGCCCGTTACTTCTCGTCCCCTTCCACCCGTGCCCGGCGGAAGAACATACTTGATTATAATCCCGGTCGAGGCCAAAAACACCAGAATCACGAAACTTGAAAAATCTACAATAAAGTTTATGAAACTCCGTTTCATCGTCCAATCCTTAATAAAAGTTTTACCATGTTTGTGTAACCGTATATCTCAACTCCTTCCCGGAGTCCGCGCCAACATCCACCTTGAATCTCACCGTATAAGCATCCCGCTTCTCATAATCATGGGTCGAATCATTTATCTCCCAGTTGTGCCCGTGCGGAAATCTCTCATCCACAAAAACGCTCACAGCTTCGTCCTTCCTGTTGCGAACCTCAACCTTGTGAGTATCCCTTTGCCACCGACGCCTGTGCGAACTGTCCACCAGAGTATGCTCGCACACCACGTCAAAAGCATTACCTATATACAGCGATAATTTCTCATCCCGTGGCGTATGGTCGATTCTGTCTTCACCCACAAACTCCAGCATCTCGTCCGCCGGGTCCTTCTTGAAAACTCGCACTTTGCCCTCCGGCAGAGGTATTCCTAAACCCGCAGCACCGGCGTTCCTGAACTCGATTTTAACTTGTACCTTATCAACCTTATATCGCTGATATACATAAACCTTTTTCACCGGAACGTTTATTGCAGGCTCGATAAATTCCATCTGTTTTACCTGATTATTATTTATAGTGCTCTTCCTGCTCATGGTATACATGTGGTACTCCATGAATGCCTTTTCCTCAAAAGCGGGTTCCGCAGCGCCGGCCGCCATAACCCTGAGCTTTTCACGATACTGGGGGCGCTCGGCCAGCCTCCGCACGTCGCCCGCAATCAGCTTTATCGCCGCTTCTTCGTACCCTTTGCCGCTCTTGTTATCGATGGTTACCCACCCACGAAAATCAAGACTATCCTCATCACCGCTCAGAACTGCCGAATAATCCGCCTCCCATTCGATTTTTTCCGTCGTGTAAGTTACCATGCAAACTTCGCTGCCGTTTTTCTCCGCCCGGGCAAGCCACACCAGCGTAGGTCTCGTAACCAGATCATCCGGAAGATGTTTCAGCAATACTTCTTCGATATTATCCGTGCTGATTATCTCGATATCACCGGCTTCCGTCTTCAAAATCAAATCGTTGCCCAGGCCCGCAAGCAGCGTCCCGCTCACCAGCTTACCCGTATCCGAACCGCTGCCCTCAACCGCAACGCTCACGGTCTTGTCGATATACCGCTTCAGCAGACTCGCCGTATTAACAAGGTCATACTCGTAATTCTGCTCCAGAATACTCACTGCACCGGGCGACGACACACATTCGAATCGAACACTCGTCGGGTCAATAGCAGACGCCACGTCCGTAAACTTCAACTTATTAACACCCTCCTGAAACAGCATCTCGCGGGACTCCTTCACTACTGCGAAATTGTCGTTGTAAATGGTCAGGGCAACACCCTTTTCCGCTGCCGCCCGACACTGCCCCCCAAATACCAAACAAACAACCATTACCGTCATCAAAAAACAGCTTAACCGTTTCATTTTGCCGCCCCTTAAAAAAGTTTCCGATAAGTAATTCTTTTTACATAACACATCTAAAATACTACATAACTCATCAAGGCAGCCGCGACGAAAAACTGTATTCGCCCGAACCTGCCGAAAGAACCGCAACCTCCCCTTCACCACTAACCAGTTTAACGTCATCCGTTTGCGACAGCTCCGCTCCACCCTCGGCAACCTCCCCGGGATTCTTCGCGGGAAGATAAACAGTAGCGGTCGTATTAACCGGAACTTTTACATCTAGTATGAACGTCCCGTCTTCTATCCGCCAGTGCACTGCTATCTCGCCTCGTATGGAATCGTAACTTGCTTTCACCCATTTAAGGTCCCCCACAGGCTGTGGCTTAATTACAATCTTCTCGAATCCCGTCGAATTCGCATCCTGTTTAATTCCCGCCAGCCCCTCGTAAAACCATTGTTCGATATGACCAAGCATAAAATGATTCTGTGACGAATGCCTTGCCGCATCCCACGCCTCCGTCAGTGTCGTTGCTCCCTGCTTGATTTGATACCCGTAACTCGGTGAATCCGTCCGGCAGGCCATATCGTAAAGAACGTCAGACCGTCCCGCCTCCGTCAAGGCATTAATCACACAAAAATGCCCCACGTCGCCGCTCGTTGTATGATTATCATGCTCCCGAATGTCCTTTACAATCTTTTCCACCAGTCCTTTCCTGATAACCTGTTCGGCTAAACCGAAAATCAGCGGCATAGCGTTTGCCGTCTGACTGCCCGTACCATATTGCTTTTTTGCTTTATCGAAGAATTTCTTGTTGAACGCATCGCCAATTTTTCCCGCCAGCGCAGCATACTCCGCCGATTCCTCATCCTTGCCCAGCAACCCGGCCACTTCCTTCAAAATTTGCACGTCATAATAATACATCCCGGTCGCCGTCAAACCCAGAGGCGTAAGCTGAGACTCACCGGGTTCGTTCGGCCCAATGTCGTACCAGTCACCAAGACCGTATGAGACAATGTGCCCCTCACTACGCCCGGACAGGTATCGAACATATCTTTTCATCACCTCATAATTATCTTTCAGCACCTTTGTATCACCATAAGTTTTATAGGCATACCACGGGGCGATAACACTGGCACTGCCCCACTCCGGCGAATCACGGAAACCGCAGAGCATCACCACGTACTCCGGCGCCACGTTCGGCACAAAGCCGCTGCCGAGCTGTGCCTCGGAAATATCACGGAATATCTTCGCATAAAGACTCGACAGCTCATAGTTATACATCAAAGAAGGACCCATCAGATGAACCTGCTCGAGCCAGCCCGTCTTCTCCCGGTGCGGACAATCCGTCAACACGCTCTGCATGTTGCTTTCCATCGCCGAAGTTATAATCTCATGGATTCGGTTGAGCAGCTCATTCGAACACGAAAAACCACCCACCCGCCGAGCAGACAAACGAACGAAATGACCTTCCAAATCCACCAGAAAAGCTGTATCACCCGAAACCTTATCCTCCTCAACGCTGGCTCCCTCAACCTGTACATACCGGAAACCATAATACGTAAACCGTGGATGCCATACTTCGGTTCCTTCTCCTTTCAGTGTGTAAGTGTAATAATGAGGCTTTCCCGAAGACCGTTGATAAACAAGGCCCTGCTCGTTCAGCAACTCCCCGGGTATCAGCTTCACCTTTGCCCCCGCCTTACCCCGAACCTTCAACTGAGGCCGGCCGGAAAAATTTCGACCAAGGTCATAAACGTATACCCCCTTTTCTGGTTCACTAACACTCACCGGCCGAAGAACCTCCATTACCTTAACCGAAGGGATAGACTGCGAGACGAGCTGCCCACCCGGCCCGCTCATCACCTCAGCAGCCTTCCAATTCGAATCATCAAATCCTGCCTCATCCCATCCCTCCTGCTCCTTACGCGCATCGTAATCCTCGCCCCCGAAAATACAACTGTAAGTAATGGGACTTTCCCCGGCCCGCCAGCTACCGTCGCTTACAACCTGCTTTTTAGTGCCGTCGGAAAACTCCATATCGAGCTGAAAAATCAATCTTTGAGGTCCAAAAGTACCCTTAAATTTCACAAACCTGCCGCCCGGCGGACTGTACATACTGTTACCAAGCATAACGCCGACGGCATTGCCTCCTTTACGAATAAGCCCGGTAACGTTGTATGTCGAATACAAACAACTCTTTCGGTAGTTTGTCCAGCCAGGCTCAAGAACCCGCTCTCCTGCCCGCCGACCATTAAGCATCAGTTCATAACACCCCAGGCCGCAAACGTATACCGTAGCCTCCCTGACCTCCTTTTCCACAGCGAATTCCTTCTGCAACAAAGACATAACACTGCGCTCCTGCTCCGTTCTACGGTATCCCCACGGAGCAATGCAATAATCACCCAGATATTCAGCCATTTGCCAGTCGGAATCTTCAAAATCCACTTTCATCCAACCCGATTCTTTCACCTTGCTGGTCCGCCACGAGCCGTTTGTTACTACCGTCAAAAGCCCACCACTGGCCAGCTCCAGATGTAACGCACCAATAATACCCGACCGCCTGTTTGGATAGCCATCCGTCTTCGCCGCAACCGCCAGTATGTTACGACCTTCCTGAACCATCGAAGTAACCTCAACGTCAAGAACCTGACCATCCGGGTACGTCTTTGCCGGCTCTTTCGCGCTCACTCGCCCACTATACTTTGGGCTGAGGTGCTGCTCTACGTCCACCTTCTCACCAGCCTGCTCCCCGTTGATAAAGCACACAAAATTATAATCACCCATCATTACAAGCCGTGCCTTTACCACTTCCAGACCAGCAGGCAGGATTACAAGCCGGCGAAAATATCGAACACCATAGGAAAGCCGGTACGCCGCCATGTTATTCTTGCCCCTGCAATAATGCTCGGGGTACCATATCCACTGCGATTGTTCCAGACACTCATCGTAATCAGACCGCTCTTTCAGCCCTATCCATTCTCCCTTCCAGTCATCCTCATCGAGCAGACCCATCGACCACATGGCCGGCTTACTCCACCCAGAGCTCCTGTCGTATTTATCCCACACTCTCACTTTCCAGTAGCACCTCATCCCCGACTTCAGACGACGACCCTTATACTTGACGTGAATATTATCCGAACTCTCAATCTTGCCGGTGTTCCAAAGATTGCCCTTACCTGCTTCAAGCTTCTCCTTACTGTCCGCCACCATAATCTGATAAGCCCGCTGTTTCTGGTCACGCCACTTGGAACCAAGACCCCAGCTCAACCGTGGCTCCACAGTCCCAATTCCACGCGGATTAACAC
>CAZGGE010000110.1:2632-10319 GCA_964524285.1 uncultured Pirellulales bacterium | reverse complement strand
GATTAAGGTTTTGAATGAAATCGAGCGATACAGAAAGATTCTTGAAGGGGGCGACCTGTCGGCTCTGGGTGCTGAAATACAGGATTATAAAAAGCCGACGATTCGAAGACCGAAAGAATTGGGCGAAGAGACGAGAGAGGTTGTTGGGAAGATGGTTAAGGAGGCGGTTGACGGGCTGAAGAATCTGTGTGATGCGGCGGTTTTCAATACCGGATATGCGGACTGGATAGGGCGTTCGGCGGGTTTGCAGACGAAGGTACTGGTGGAGTTGGTGAAGAAGTTCGACGAGTTGTACGGTGAGGCTAAAAAGGCGATTAATTGTCTGGATTTTTCGGATCTGGAGCATTATGCACTGAAGCTTTTAAGTGAGGAGAAAGAAGGCGGGGGGCGGGTGCCTTCGGAGACGGCATTGTCAATTCGTGAGAATTACCGTTACGTATTTGTTGATGAGTATCAGGATATCAACCGTGTTCAGCGGGCGATACTGGAGATGGTGGGCAGGCGTGGGAGTATATTTGTGGTTGGCGACGTGAAGCAGAGTATTTACGGATTTCGGGGAGCGGAGCCGACGATTTTCGTGAAGGATTTGTCTTCGGCATCGGTGGAATCTGCGGAGGGGGTGAACGGTTTGCGTGTGGACCTTACGGCGAATTTTCGTTCGAGGCTGGAGATACTGGATTTTGTAAACGGGATATTCGAGCGGATAATGCGAGCACCGTTCGGTGATATAGATTACGACGAATCGGCAAAGTTGATAAGCGGGCTGCAAACAAATGGAGGGGCCGATGACAGGGGATATGAAGTTGAGCTAAACGTTCTTGATAAGTCCGACGGGGACAATCAAGAGGACGTTTGCAGTGGTGCTGAAGGAGTTGAGGAAGTTACGAGCAGGCAATGTGAGGCGGCGTTTATAGCGAGGCGTATTCGAGAGATGGTTGGTGCGGATACGGGTAAGGCGGAGTTTGAGATATATGATAAGTCGGAAGAGCGATTTCGTGCGGTGGAGTACGGTGACATTGCCATATTGATGCGTTCGATGGTGAAGAAGGCGAACGAATACGTGGAGATACTTCGACTGGCGGGCGTGCCGGTGCGATGCAAGTCAGGTGAGGGTTATTTCGAGACGACGGAAATAAACGACATGCTGAGTCTTTTGAAGGTTCTGGATAATCCTCAGCGTGATATTGAGCTTGCGGGGGTGTTGCGGAGTCCTCTTTTCGGTTTCAGTGATACGGAGTTTTCGAAGATAAGGCTTTACGGCAGGGAGAAGGAAGAGAGGGGAGGGTTTTACGATAGCGCGGCCGATTATGCGGAGTCGGGGTCGGAGAAACAACTTTCGAGCAAATTGAATAGTTGTCTTGAGCAGGTTGAAAGATGGCGTGAGGCGGCAAGGCGGGGGAAGCTTGCGGAGGTTATATGGCGAATATACAGGGAGAGGGGTTATCTTTCTTTTGTTAGCGGCCTTGTGAACGGTCCCGGCCGGCGTGCAAATCTTTTGAAGCTGCACGAGCGGGCGATACAATTCGAGGAGTTTGCGAGCAGTGAGGGGATACCAAGTTTGTCGCGTTTTGTGGATTTTGTTGAGCGGTTATTAGAGGTCGGAGGTGACTGGGCGTCTGCGGAGCCTGAAGGTGAGGCGGAGGATTCGGTGCGGATACTGAGTGTTCACAAGAGCAAAGGGCTGGAATTTCCGGTGGTGATTTTGTGTGAGCTGGGCAGTCAATTCAACTTAAGAGATATCCGTAAGGACTTTCTGGTTGACTACGATGAGACGATAGGGCTGCGGATAGTGGAGCGGGAAGGCAATTTCAAGATTTGCAGTTCTTTACATGAGACGATTTCGGAGAAGAAGAAGGGTGAGATGCTTTGCGAGGAGATGAGGATATTATATGTTGCGATGACGCGGGCGCGGGAGAAGCTGATTTTGACGGGGACGGAAAAAGCGAAAAAGTGCAGGGAGGTAATTTCGAGCGGGGTGGTGAGCGGCGGCGGGCCGGTTGAAGCGTGGGAATTGAAAGAATGCAGGGAGCCTCTGGAGTGGATTTTGTACGGGCTTAGCGGTCAGCGGAACATTCATGAATCTCTGGGAAGCGGGCTGGAGGGACAGGCGTGGGGTGAGAAGCTGTGTGATTTTGAGCTGATTGACGGGGACAAGGCGGCGGCGGTCAGGAGTGATATAGCGAAGTGGAAGGGCCGCAAGCGTGAGGTTGGCGGGGAAGGAGAGGTTAAGGCTGATGAGGAGGATTTGCGAGCGGCGGGGAAGATACGGGAATCACTGGATTTTTGTTATCCGTTTTCGGAGATATGTTTTTTACCTGCGAAGCAGACGGCTACGGAGATGACTCACTGGGGCGATGAGTTTGCAGTTTTGGATTATTCGGGGGCGCTGGAGCGTCGGCCAGCGGTGTTGAGCGAGGATGTATCGGCGGACAGGGCCGACGGGCGACTGATTGGCAGGGCGACGCACATGGTTATTGCCAATATTGATTTGAAGAAGGAGGTTACGCGTGAGGCGATAGAGGAAACCAAGCGGAGGCTGGTTTTGTCGGGGAGTATGAGTGAGGCGGTGGGAGAATACGTTGATACGGATTCGATAATGGAATTCTTTGAAAGTGGTCTGGGCAGGGAGGTATTGCGTAATGCGGATTCCGTGTTGCGTGAATGGGTGTTTACTTTTGCGGTACCGGCGAGGAGGTTTACAGGGGGTGTTGAAGCGAGCGGTTCGGATGTAGAAGAATCGGTGGTGGTGCAGGGAATAATCGACATGGTGATTGAGCTTGCAGAGGGGATTGTGGTGATAGATTTCAAGACCGACCAGGTGTCGGCGGAAGGGTTAAAGCAACGTGCGGAGGTTTACGGCCGGCAGGTTTCGATTTATGGGGAGGCGGCGGAGGCGATTCTGGGTAAGCCTGTTGCGGGTAAGTGGCTTTACTTTTTGGGGACGGGCTGTGCGGTGGAGGTGAAGTAGACGTGGACAGAGGCGTGGTAAATAAGTTAAAAATGGGTTATTGAATTTGGTGATAACAAAGGGAGCTGATTATGAAGAAGTTTTTTTCGGGAAAGATGTTGCTGATTTTTTGTGTGGTGAGTTTTTTGTGGAGCGGCTGCGGGCCTGAGAGGACAACAGAGGCGACGGCAGGCACAAAAGAAAGGGGGCAGGAGGCGTTTTCGCGTGACGATTATTTTGATATAATGAAGGATGTTTTTCCCATCGGGGTATGGTATGACGGGCGTGTTGAGGGTATTAACTGCGCGGAGGGTTACGTGGATGTACCCAGCGGGCAGGAGAATGCGGAACGTTATTACCGTAAGACGTTCCGGGATATAAAGGAGCATAACGTAGAGGTGGTGGTGATACCGAACACCCCACCTGATTATCGTGAGACGCTGTTGAAGGTTGCGGATGAGGTGGGGGTGAAGATTGTTCTGGAGCTGGTGGAGGTCGGTCATGAGGAATTCGGGGAGGAATTGTGGATACGCAGTCCGGATATGATTCAGGACGAGGAAGTTCTGCGAGAGCGTCTGGGTGCGATTATAGAGCCTTTGAAGGGACATGAGAGTTTGTTTGCATATCAGTTGGTGGATGAGCCACGTGCACATTCGGCGGATAACTTTCGTCTGGTGGCGAGGATACTACGAGAGCTGGATCCGGAGCATCCGTCTTTCAGTGCCTTGTGCATATTGAGCGAGCTTCATCGTACGAGCAGGATGGGTACACCAATGGTGGTATTCGACAGTTATGTTTTGCGTAAAGAGCATGAAGTGGGCGGATATGATTTCAGGAACTGGATTAGTATTGTAGAAAATGTTCGCAGGCCCGCGAACGGCAACGGTCTGCCTTACTGGATGGTAATCCAGACGTTCAAGCACCCTAATGGTATACGTTATCCGACGAAGGCGGAGCTTCGGCTTCTGACGTATTTGTCGCTTGCTCATAACTGTAAGGGGATATTTTTCTTTCTTTATAATTCTATGACACAGAGTGAGCGGATGCACGGTCTGGTGGATACGGAACTTCGGCCGACGGAGATATGGGGATACGCAGGTGAGTTAGCGTGGGAGTTGAAGCAATTGCGTGAAGTGGTTCTTGATATTGAGCCTGCGGAGACGTTCGCTATGAGTGCCGACGAGGATATTCACGTTCAGTGTTTTGAGGATGAGCGTGGGGGGAGATATTTTTTCGCGGCGAATCTTGATGTTCTGGAAGGGGCGATTGCTGAGGTTGTAGTGACGGATTTTGTGGAGGGTGCAAGGCCTGAGTTTGTACGTGATATGCTTACGGGAGAGGCATTGGAGGTCAACTGCTGTGGTGAGGCTTCGATTTCGGTGGAGCTTGAGGCGGGTGACTGCAGGCTGTTTCGGCTGGAATGATATAACAAGGACTGACTGCCTTTAGCCAAAAGCAAGCACAAAGAGGAGGTTATATTTTCCGGGGGTATGCACGTTTATATTTGCAGAGTTATTATTGAGGGGAAATTACAGGCGGTGAGAGAGATGTTGAAGTTTTTGGGTTGCGGGCTAAGTGAGTGTGTGTATAATCTCGTCGGCGCAGGTCAGCGGTACAAAAATATTGTTTTTTGGAGAATGAGCGGGTATGTCTAAAGCACCGAAGGCAAATGCGGTGGTGGGTCAATCAGGTGGTCCGACCGGCGTAATAAACGAGTCTCTTGTGGGAGTGATTGAGGAAGCGAGTAAGCACACGGAGATTGAGAATCTGTATGGAGCGGTTCACGCGGTGGCGGGGATGGTGGAGGAGCATTTTATAGACCTGAAGAAGCTTTCGCGTGAGACTGTGGAATTGACGGCGTGTTCGCCGGCGTCGGCTCTTGGTTCGAGCAGGGACAAGCCGGATGCGGAATACTGTGAGAAGATTTTCAACGTTTTCAGGAAATGGGATATCCAGTATTTTTTTTATATCGGGGGAAACGATTCGGCGAATACGGCTCATATTATTAATCAGATGGCGGCGGATTCGAAATACGAGTTGCGCTGCTTTCATATACCCAAGACGGTGGATAACGACCTTGTGTTGACGGACCACTGTCCTGGTTACGGGACGGCGGCGAAATACGTGGCCTGCGGATTGATGGGTGATGATTTGGATAATCGCGCACTTCCGGGAGTGAAGGTTGACGTGTTGATGGGCAGGCATGCCGGTTTTCTTACGGGTGCGTCGGTTCTCGGCAGGCGGAGTGAGGATTGCGGACCTCATCTTGTGTATCTTCCGGAAAAGCCCATAACTATGGACAAGCTAATTGAGGATGTGGACAATGTATACAGGGAATATGGTCGTTGTGTAGTGGCAGCGAGCGAAGGTATATGCGATACGGACGGAGAGACATGGGCGAAGAAGCTTGCGAAGCAGGCGGAGAGGGATGCTCACGGTAACGTTCAGTTGTCCGGTACGGGTGCTCTTGCGGACTATCTGGCGGCGCAGATTAAGGGAAGATTGGAGATAAAACGAGTGAGAGCGGACACATTCGGCTATCTTCAAAGATGCTTTCCCTGTGTACGTTCCGAGGTTGATGCGTTTGAAGCCCGCCAATGCGGTCGCAAAGCGGTGGAGATGGCGATGTCGGGGGACATTGACGGTTCGGTTTCGATAAGGCGAGTCGGCAGCGGCAAGGATTACTCGGTGGAGCTTTTCCGTTCGGAGCTGCACGACATTTCGAACAAGACCAAGTCGATGCCGGACGAGTTTATTAATCTTGAGGGTAATGGTGTAACGGATGCATTTGTTGATTACGCTATGCCGCTGGTTGGAGAACTTCCTGAAACCTGTTATCTGGGAAATTATCCGCGGGTTTGATTTTGCGGGCGGGGGTAGATTTTGATTATCGGTTTTCGGCGAGATAAGAATTATGGATACGAACGAAATGGATTTCAGGATACAGGTTCTTGGTGAGCCGGTGGTCAGTTCTCCACTGGAGTTGTCTCGAGAGAGCGATGATTATATAGCGGATTATGTAGACGACAATAAACGAGTATTGCTTGAAATTGCGGTAGATGCGGGAACAGCGTCTAAAGATGTTTCGGAAAATGTTCTGGTAGAGAGAGCCGGAGCCAGGGACAAGATATATTTTGAGCCATCGAGAGTTCATGCAAGCGTAATAACGTGTGGGGGGTTATGTCCGGGTCTGAACGACGTGATACGAGCGATAGTGATGTGTTTGTGGTATAGATACGGAGTTCGGCGGATATCGGGAATTCGCTATGGTTATCGCGGACTTCTGGAGGAATTCAATCTGCCGGTGCTTCCGCTGAGTCCGAAGAACGTATCAGAAATACACAGCCGGGGCGGAACAATACTGGGTTCTTCACGGGGTTATGGAGAGCGGGTTGAGGACATGGTGGATGCACTGGAGCGTATGGGGGTAAATGTTCTTTTTACGATAGGCGGTGACGGGACGCAAAAGGGCGCTCTTGGTCTTTCGAAAGAGATTAAACGTCGTGGTCTTAAAATCGGGGTGGTTGGAGTTCCGAAGACTATTGATAATGATTTGAGTTTTGTACAGCGTTCGTTCGGATTTGAGACGGCGGTTTCGAAGGCGGTGGATGCAGTGTCGGCGGCACATACGGAGGCAATCGGGGCGATAAACGGGATTGGTCTGGTGCAGGTTATGGGCAGGCAGTCGGGTTTTATCGCGGCTCATACGGCACTGGCGATAAATGACGTGAATTTTGTGCTGGTTCCGGAAGTTCCTTTCGATCTCGAAGGAGATAACGGCTTGTTGCATCATCTTGAGGATCGTTTGAATCGCAGGGGGCATGCAGTGATTCTTGCGGCGGAGGGTGCGGGTGAGGGTTTGATGGGGGAAGGTGGAGAAAAGGATGCGTCCGGTAACGTGAAGATGGGGGACGTGGGTTTTTTTTTGAAGAGGCGGATAGCAAAATATTTCAGAGAGAGAGAAGCGGAGACAAATCTGAAGTATATCGACCCGAGTTATATTATTCGCAGTGAGCCTGCGAATCCGAACGATTCTATTTATTGCGCGCGTCTCGGTACGAATGCGGTTCACGCGGCTATGGCGGGCAAAACGGAGATGCTTATCAGTCTTCTTCATAATCATCTGGTGCACATACCGATTCAGATGGCGGTTTCTAAGCGTAACCGGATAGACCCGGACGGGCCTTTGTGGCGTGATGTGATAGATGCAACGGGTCAGCCGGCTTTGATGAAGAATTCAAGCGGCGGGTGAATCAGCTTCAATGAATGTAAGAATGAGAGGGAGATTCAAGCGAAGAGTGCTTCGACGAAGGTTTTGGGGTCGAATTCTGCGATGTCCTCGGTTTTTTCTCCGAGTCCGACGAATTTGACGGGTATGTCGAGCTGGTCTTTTATGGCGATGACGATTCCGCCGCGTGCAGTTCCGTCAAGTTTTGCGAGGAATATGCCGGTTATGTCGATTGCTTCGGTGAATAATTTTGCCTGTGCGATGGCGTTCTGGCCTGTGGTGGCGTCGAGTACAAGGAGGACTTCGTGTGGGGCGTGGGGGATTTTTGAGTTTATGACGTTGCGAATTTTTGTGAGCTGGGCCATGAGGTCTTTCTGTGTGTGCAGTCTTCCGGCGGTGTCGAGTATGAGGAAGTCTGCATTTCTGGCGATAGCGGCCTGTGCGGCATCGAAAGCGACGGCGGCGGGGTCGGAGCCGGTGTGGCCCGTGAGGCGGTAGGTGCGGGCGTGGAC
>CAZGGE010000110.1:0-2622 GCA_964524285.1 uncultured Pirellulales bacterium | reverse complement strand
GTTTTGTGTTTTATGATTTGTATTCCGATTCTTTGTGCCCATATTGAGAGCTGTTCGACGGCGGCGGCCCTGAAGGTATCGCAGGCGGCGAGGATGACTTTTTTGTTTTCTTTGCTGAGGTTCTGCGCAAGTTTTGCGATGCTTGTGGTTTTTCCTGAGCCGTTGACGCCGGCGACGAGGACTACGGTTGGCCCGGATTCTGCGAGGTTGAGTTGGCGGTCTCGTGGTGGCCAATAGTTTTTGATGTGTTCTTTGAGGAAGGGGATAACGTCGTTGGTGTTTGCGATTTGTTTTTGGCGGTATGCGTTTCGGAGGTCATCGATGAGTTTTTCAGTGGTTTCGACGCCTATGTCGTCGCTGATGAGTGTTTCTTCGAGTTCATCGAGGAGCTGTTCGTCGAGTTTTCTTGTGATGGTGAGTACGGTGGACAAGGAAGATGAGATTTTGTTGCGTGTCTTGCCGAGCCGTTGTTTGACGTAATTTGTAGTCTTCGAGAAAATACCCATTTTGCAGAGTCGTTCCTTAAGCCTTCCGTTATTGATTTTTCACGACCCGTCGAGAAGGCGGGATTGGGATAGTTTGGCAAATATTTTGAGAATTTCAAGTGTGGATTTTTATCACGGATTTTGCATACGGCAGGGGAATTTTTTAGGTTGACTGGTCAGTACAGGCATTTTTGAGTTATTTACGGGTTTTCCGGGACAAGACAGGTATCAACAATTTTTGCCAAAAGTGATAAATTTTTTCATTTATTTCTTGCATCACACGGGGTAGTTGCTTTATAATGCGATTTCAGTTGGTGAATATTCTTCCATCTCTCAGGAGTATGTCCCAATTAATATAAGAATGAGAGAAAGTATTAATTCGGCTTTTAACAAAGCCAAGGAGCAGTAAAAGTGAGTACAGGTACAGTTAAATGGTTCAATGAGAAAAAAGGGTTTGGTTTTATTGCACCCGATGACAGTGACGATGATTTGTTCGTTCATCACTCGGAAATTAAGACGAACGGATATGCAACTCTGAGTGAGGGTCAAAAAGTGGAGTTCGAGGCTGGCCAGGGCAAAAAAGGCCCATGTGCTACGAACGTAGTACCCGGCTAATCAATTAACAATCCTTAAGAACCGAAAAGCCCTGCAAAAAAGTAGGGCTTTTTTTGTTTTTACAGCCAATATCTGAGGGCCGGCTTCGAGGCCAGCTAATTTTGCAAGCATCTTTGTATTCGGCAGATTATTCTATTGTATGTTTTAATCTCCATTTACTTTGCGCCAGCCATCGATATCAAGCTCCATGGCATGCAGGATTTCTTCCTTTTGCTCCACAGACTGTTTTGGAAATCCAACCTTCACAAGCTCCCTGTCCATTTAGGTAGTAAACTGGAGGCAGCGAAAATTGGACCATCCTTGGAGGCATCCCATATCGATAATTAATGCGTAGCAAAGACCATTAACAGTTTTGCAGAAAGTATTGACTACATTTCTGGTTTCCTGGGGTAATTCTGCCATTGCAACTTCTGGGTCTTCATCGAACAGCATTTCTTTTATTGTGGTTTCCTCCGATGCATGCGGATTATTTGCCTTAGTTTCCGTGTATAACTTTGAGGCCTCCTTTGCAGCTCTTTTTTCTTCCTTTCTCATTGCTCTTTGAACCAAGAAGTTTACTAATCCCATATTTCCCCTATTGTTCTTTATTCATCCATTCTCGCAATTCGGGGCTGTCTTTTAGATACAGCTCGGGCGGTTCTCCAAATTCGGGTTTGCCTTTGACTCCGAGCAATTCCATCAGTTCTTTACCGTCTGAGCCTTTGGCGGCGCCAAGAAATCCGGTTGAAGGACGGAATTCTGTCTCCTGCAGCGGAGTGTTCCTGAGCAGGTTAGAGACAGTTCCAAGACCTCCTATATGTTGGAAGTAAGACTGGTTGCATCCGGTGCATACGAGGTGTCCGCCGCCATTGGACAGCAGACCGCCGAAAGAAATCATATATGCAGAATCTCCGCATTCCGGGCAGGTTCGGACAAACGGTTCGCCGTGCTTCCACAGAATAATGAGGGTCCCCACAGGTAAAGGCTTGTTGTCGGAGGAAAAAGCGAAGGAGGATTGATTCTGAGGAAAGGGCAGCCAGAGATCAAGCTCTTTGCTTGAGTCAACAAACTCGAGAAGCCTGCGGATAACTTCGGCTGTTACCGGCTTTGGCTTGTCCTTTTTAAGAGGTTGGAAGTTGCATTTCATAATGTGTTAGTACTCCTAAAGTTAGTGATACATTCCCACTTAAAGTCTTTGACTTTACTATTAGTTTTATTTTCAATTGATAAACCAAGTAATACTCAACAGCACACGCTGGGTTTTTTAGTCCTTGAATGTTGAATCAGTTTTCCGATGCCGATGATACTTCCAAAAAACAGTGCAATGAGAAGGTATACTGCTTACGATTGAGTTTTCCCGTTTTTCAAGCGGCCTGAACGTGAAAATTTTCGGTCAGCAGCATTTGCAATTCCGGCAAGTATTCCTTCCTCTTCCGGAAAAAGCTTTCACAGACCTTCTTGAATTCCTCAAACGTTTCATAGTAACGGTTGTTCAGTATTTTTTTCTTAAAGAACTTCCAGTATCGCTCAATCAGATTCAGAT
>CAZGGE010000109.1:0-10393 GCA_964524285.1 uncultured Pirellulales bacterium | reverse complement strand
CACGACAGGAGGCCGAGGAAGAAAAACGCCTTGCTACCGCCGCCTACGGCGTTAAGGTCGCCGAGCAGGAAAAGCAAAAAAGGATCATCGACGCCCAGGCGGAAGCCGAACAGGTCAAGCTTGTCGCCGAGGCAAAGGCGCAGGCTTATAAAATAGTCTCAGAAGTAATCGGGGCGGACAACGCCGCATTGCTGGAAATTATGAAACTTGTTGCCACCGAAGAAATAAAGATAACGCCCGACGTAATGGTGGGCGGACCTGGCGGCGGAATGACCGACGCCCTGATGGGGACTATGCTGAAAGACATGCTCAATAAACAACGCGCCTCTGAAAAATAGCGGGTTGGAAACCGGTTTTATGCTTTGGATGATAAGGCATATAGAAAAATATCCACGTCATCACAGATACAGTCTGGGCTATGCAATGGAAAACCGCCTGCAGAAGATTCTGGAGTTATTGTTAAAGGCAAAATATAGCTTTAAATATACTTCCAGTAAAATAATAACCACGACCTTTTAATGCTGTGCACCAATTATCGGGGATATAATCTATTTCTTGTTCATTTAAGCCTTTTTTTGTTCCGACTTCTACGTAATAAAAATCTGTTTCTTTGCCTTTTTGGTTCCGTTCCAAAACCCATGTTCTTCCAGTTTTTGAATATATCATAACTGGCAAAAAATGGCTGCTTGTAGAAATGTAATATCTGTTTTGTAGCGACGTATAAGCAAGCACAAAAGATATAACCAAGCTCGATATAACGATAGAAATTGGGAATTAGTCAATGCAAAGGGGAATTATACTTGACGCTGGACATTTGACCGGGTATTATTTAGTAAATACTTGATTTGAAAGCATAAATTCGGACGCTCAATTACCATGGACATAAAACACAAACTTATCACATTAGAAGACTATGAACATTTGATCGGCAGCGAGAGCGTAAATCGTATTCGCAAAAAAGCCCTGCCGCTGCAAGATCTTCACATAGCAAATGTGAATTCAACATACTACGGCGGCGGTGTAGCTGAACTGCTAACTTCGTTGACATTACTCATGAATAGTGTAGGAATCAAAACCGGCTGGCGCGCCATACAGGGTTCGCCGGATTATTTTAGTATCACAAAAAAAATGCACAACGCTTTGCAGGGAGGAAAAATAAATTTAAGCCATAGAAAAAAGCGACTTTATGAAGAAGTAATATTTGAAAATGTAGTCCGAAATCATCTTGACCATGATATGGTCATTATTCATGACCCGCAACCCCTGCCGATGGTAGGCCACTATAAAAAGAAAGGGCCGTGGATATGGAGGTGCCATTTAGAGCTTTCTTCACCGTGTAAGGAAATCTGGAACTATTTGAAACCACATATTGAGCAGTATGATGCTACTATCTTCAGCATAAAGGAATATCAAAAAAAACTCGATACTCCCCAACTGTTTTTTATGCCGGCTATAAATCCATTCTGCATAAAGAACAAAAAATTAACAGCAGAAGAAGTAGAGGAACGTCTCAGCCATTATGACATCCCAACGGATTTACCCTTAGTTGTGCAGGTATCACGTTTTGATCGTTTTAAGGACCCCGAAGGAGTTATAGAAGCATTCAAAAAGGCAAGAAAACAAGTAGATGCAACTCTTGTATTGCTGGGAAATGTTGCCACGGACGACCCTGAGGGTGAAAAGGTATATCGGTCACTTCTGGATTCACGTGAAGAGCGCATCATTATTCTCAGCCACGAGGACACTGCTTTAGTAAACGCCCTCCAGACAAAAGCCGACGTGGTTTTACAAAAGTCGACACGTGAAGGATTTGGCTTAACGGTTGCAGAGGCTATGTGGAAAGGAACACCCGTTATAGGTGGTAACGTGGGTGGAATCAGGTATCAAATTGAGGATGGTCAAAACGGATTTCTGGTTTCCACAATCGAAGACGCAGCTAACAAAATTGTACAGCTAATACAAAATCAAAACCTCAGAGAAGAAATGGGTAAAAAGGCAAAGGAAACAGTTAAAAAGCAGTTCCTGCTGACAAGACTTCTGGAGCAGTATCTGGATTTGTTTGGTTCTTTTGAAACAATTTACAAATTAAGAAACAATTCACATATTTCAAAAACATGTTAATATGACCAATGCTTACATCCTAAAAATAAATTAATATTTTTGTAATATCTTAGCCGTGTGAAGCAAAAAAATGTAAAATTCAAGCAACCGACGGCAGTACCGGACAGGTGCACAGCTTTTTATTTGACGACAAAAGCTGGACTGTAAGGTATCTTGTGGTTGATACAGGCACATTGTTATCAGGTCGCAGGGTGCTCATTGCACCATCACGCAAGGACAGATGAAGATCTTCCCTGTAAAGCTCACGAGAGAACAAGTAAAAGGGAGCCCTGATATAGATACGGAAAAGCCCGTTTCAAGACATCAGGAAATCGAGCTTCATAAATATTACAACTGGGTTCCATTTTGGGACAGGGGGTTTGACCCTCTGATTGCACCCTACTCTCAGGTGGGTTCAGACGTAAGCAGGCAGGGTGAGACAAATCAGTCTGCTGATACACAAACCCGGGAACCTGAGAACCCGCACCTGTGAAGTTCAAAATAAAATCAGAAAGGATAAGATTAGCGACAATGTCAAAGTCTGACTCCTGTCACATTGGAACTTCGGGATGGAATTATAAGCACTGGATGGGTCCGTTTTATCCCAAAGATACTCCTCAGAAAAAACTTTTAGACCATTATCGCAAGCATTTTAAGACAGTTGAAGTCAACAATTCGTTCTACCAGCTTCCCGCCAAAAATACCTTAATCCAGTGGCGCAAGGCAGTCGGCGAAAACTTTGTTTTTTCCGTTAAAGCAAGCCGTTACATAACTCACATGAAAAAATTGAAAAATCCCCAAAAAAGCCTGTCTAAATTTTTAAGCGTCATTCGTAATTTAGAAGGCAGGCTGGGACCAATATTATTTCAATTACCTCCTAAATGGCGCATAAATAAAGAAAGGCTTGAAGCATTTCTGGCGGCATTGCCCACCAGACATAGTTACACATTTGAATTCCGCGATAAAAGCTGGTTCGACGAGGATGTTTATGAGTTGCTTTCAAGGTATAATTCCGCATTTTGTATTTACGATTTAGAAGGAAGTCAATCGCCAGAAGTAATAACCTCGGATTTTGTATACATAAGACTCCACGGTCCGAGCAGGAATGCATACGAAGGTAGTTATTGCAGGAAAAAATTAAAAACCTGGGCGGGAAAGTTTGATAAATGGTCCAAAAACAGCAAAGAAATTTACTGCTATTTCGATAATGACCAGAATGGATATGCTCCTAAAAACGCTTACACTCTTCAGAATATTGTCAACTCATAGCAACAATGTCAATACATAACAGCGACATAGCAGGCGTATTTAACCAGACGGCTGACCTTCTTGAGCTGAAGGGAGGAAATCCGTTCAGGGTACGAGCATATCGCAATGCTGCAAGGACGATACAAAGTCTTTCAAAATGTGTTGACGAACTGATTTCAAAAAATAAAGATTTATCGCAATATCCGGGTATCGGAAAAGATTTAGCCGGCAAAATCAAGCAAATCGTGAAAACAGGCAAATTTGATTTGCTCGAAGAGCTTGAGCAACAAGTTCCGGAAGAACTCAGCAAGTTAATGAATGTCTCGGGCCTCGGCTCTAAAAGAGTCACAAAGCTTTATAAAGAGTTAAATATATCAGATTTGAATGAATTAAAAGATGCCGTCGATTCCGTAAAGCGCAACAGTAAGGATGGAAAGGACGTTCGCCCCGGAAATCTGCATGATGCCATACAGTCAACCAAAACCACAAGACTCGACAAATTTTTATATGCTCTTGGAATCCGACACGTTGGCCGGCATATAGCTCAGGTACTTGCAAGGCATTTCGAGTCAATAAAATCTATAGAAAATGCTGATACGAATAATCTTCAAGAAATTCCGGAAGTCGGTTTGGAAATCGCAGAGAGTATTGCACACTTCTTCGAACAAAAAGAAAACCGGAAAACTTTACAACACCTTGTTGATGTGGGTGTAAACATTGATAAAATGCCGCATAATGACAAAGAAAAACTGCCACTTGAAGGAAATACATTTGTTTTCACGGGCGATATGGATAATTATAATCGCAACGAGGCAAAAGAAGCGGTCGAAAAAATGGGAGCAAGGGTAACATCTGGCGTCAGCGGCAATACAGATTACATCGTGGCTGGTGACAATCCGGGAAGTAAGCTCAAACACGGTAAAAAGCATGATGTTAAAATAATAAATAAAATAGAGTTTGGGAAACTACTACAACACAAGCAATAACCGCTCACGAGCCTGATTAACGACAGAACATGAATCTTTCCAACAACCATTTAAGACAAAATTTATTAACCGGGAAATGGGTCATTTATTCGCCTGAGCGAGCAAAAAGACCCAGTCACTCACAAAAAACAAAGTCAAATCAAACAAAAAAGCTCCCGGAAAGAGATTTAAACTGTCCGTTTTGCCCGGGAAACAAGAAAATGCTGCCCGGCATAATATGTGATATAATAGACATACAAAACAATATTTGGTTTACGAGGGTTGTCCCAAACAAATATCCCGCACTTTCTACAGAACAGAGCAATGAGGTAGAAAACAAAGGTATTTATTTGGCAGCATCTGCTTTCGGTCGACATGAAGTAGTTATCGAAAGTCCATTTCACAACCAGGATATACCTGATATGTCTTTGGAACAGGTCAAACGCCTGCTTGATACATATGCCCAACGCCACAAATTTTTATTCAATAAATTCAAAGACATTGCCAATATTATTATATTTCGCAATCATGGCACTCGATCGGGAACCTCAATGTTACATCCTCATTCCCAGATTATAGCCACAGCCGTGTTACCTGAATACGTTAAAAATAAGGAAAATATTGCTAAAAATTATTTTGAAAAAACAAATCGTTGCCCTCTGTGTGTAATTACTAATTACGAACAAAACGATGCCAAACGCTTAATATATGAGAATGCTTCTTTTCTGTGCTTTGTTCCATTTGCTTCAGAGGTACCCTTTGAAATATGGATTTCACCAAAAAGACATACTTCCGATTTCGGTAAAATTGACGAATATGAAAAGAGAGATTTAGCTAAAGCGTTAATGAATATTCTATCAGCCCTGAAGGAAAAATTAGATGACCCTGACTATAACTATATCATTCATTCGTGTTCACAGCAAAACTGTTTAAAGCCTTATATTCACTGGCATATGCAAATAAGACCAAGAACTACAACACCGGCAGGATTTGAAATAGGTTCCGGCATTCATATAAATGTGTCGTTACCGGAGGATAACGCTAAAACCTTAAGGAAAGTAATAAGAAGACGATGACTTCACTTTATACGTGTTCGGCTTGCGACTGAAGGGAATGCCGGCTAATTTTTCAAATGCAGAAAAAATGGTGTGAGCGTGATATTTATGTTATAATAACCCAAGAGATACACAGCTTATATCCGGTATTAAGCGGGGTATGTTATTATGATAACAGGAGAACAATCATGTCTTTCGAGATGAATCGCAGGAGTTTTATCAAGGGGTCAATAGGTACGGCAGTCGGCATATCTGCCGTTTCTCGCAATGCAAACGGCAAAGCAGAAAGCAGTGATAAGGAGCAGGCCTTACACAAGGGTAAAATCGGTGAGATGCAGGTGAGCCGGCTTTTATTGGGCGGTAATCTGCTGACTCATTTCACGCACAGCAGGGATTTGAGGTATGTATACGAGCTGGCCGCTCATTACAACACCGAGGAAAAGATTCTCGAAACACTGGCACTTGCAGAGGACAGCGGCATAGACACTCTTAGTATACATACTGTTCCCTGGGCACTTGATATTCTTAAGAAACACCGAAAGCGCGGGGGCAAGATGAAGTGGATAATATGTCCCACAGCGCCGGTGACGGAGGGAATGGATGAATACTCCAGGCAGGTACAAGAACTACTTAACGACGGGACCGAGGCAATATATCTGTGGGGTGTCCACGGCGACAAGTTAGCAAGTGAGGACAAAGTCGACCTTATCGCAAAGGCGGTGCAGACCGCCAAAGATTACGGGCTGCCGTCCGGGGTGGGCGCTCATGACCTGGAAGTGATAAAAAAGTGCGAAGAACACAAGATTGGCGCCGACTTTTACATCAAAACGTTTCACCATCACAACTATCCGACCGGTCCGAAGCCGGAAGAATTGACCAGGCCTTATAACGAATTTCCCGGTTACTGGTGTAATAATCCGAAGGAGGTGGCAGATTTCATGCGAACCGTGGAAAAACCATGGATTGCCTTTAAGGTAATGGCGGCGGGGGCAATACCTCCAAAAGATGCCTTTAAATATGTTTTTGATAACGGTGCCGACCATATTCTTGCGGGAATGTTTGATTTCGAAATAGAGGAGGATGTACGTATAGTTAAGGAAACGCTTCCCAAGGCAAAAAGGAATCGTCCGTGGAAGAGCTGATAACGGCGTTTTCAAGCACGGATATATCCGCAGTTCGCGAGTACTTCAGGGTTTCGCCCGTCACAAATGTAAGGGACTACTCAAATACCGGCTTTGTTTTCGGTTTCAGACCGATACATTTTCACACATAAAAAACCATCCGTTTGAGGAAATACGAAATGCAAAAACCACATATATTATCGAGTTCCTTGATATTCCTGCTGGCGGCGTCTTTGTTTAATATCGTACCGGCGGATGCGGGAGATATGATGGAGGAGCATTTTCAAAGGCCTCCGGATTGCGCAAAGCCCTGGGCTTACTGGTGGTGGCTGGAAAGTTATGTAACCAGGCAGGGAATTACAAAAGACCTGGAGGAGATGAAAAAGCAGGGCATCAACGGCGTTCTGATTTTTAACGCGGGAGGTGCACCGGGCAAGATGCCGATGGGACCGCGTTTTTTGAGTCCACAATGGAAGCGATTGTTCAAATTCGCGGTAGAGGAAGCAGAGCGGCTGGACATGGAAGTCAGCATCAACCTTTGCGACGGCTGGGATGCGGGCGGGCCGTGGATAACCGCTGAGTACGCAAA
Source organism: uncultured Pirellulales bacterium (assembly GCA_964524285.1). Lineage (GTDB taxonomy): Bacteria > Planctomycetota > Phycisphaerae > Sedimentisphaerales > Anaerobacaceae > CAZGGE01. Next base: position 3,315 of record CAZGGE010000109.1, on the reverse strand, counting down.
TAAAAAACTGGTTTATTCCGAGATGCAGGTAGATGGCCCAACTGAATTTGCCGAGACTTTGCCCAACCCGCCCCTTGTCCGGGGATATTATCGAGACATCGCAGTGCTGGCTTTTCATGAAAAAGACAACATTCCCCTTACGCCCGTGATTACTGCGGCGTCGAGATCGGTAGAGGGTTATTGCCGCGAAGAGAACTGGCCGGTTGACAACATCATCGACCGCGACACAAATACCTGTTGGCGGATACATACCGAAGACAGCCCTGAGCCGAATAAACCGGCCTTCGTACAGTTGCATTTTCATAAACCGATATCAGTTTCCGGAGTTTACGTCGAGGCTGCGAACGCGGGCGGACCCAAAAATTGCCAACTCGCCGCAGCCCAAAAAAACGGTAATTTTCGCACTGTTGCCGATTTCGAATTGGCGAAAAGCTGCTCAAAAGAGGTTACTTTCCCGTCAGTCAAAGCAGAGGATTTCAAGCTGCTTATCAAATCCGCTCACGTGCCTGATGTGCAGATTGCCGAACTCTGGTTGCTGCGCGATAATGATAAGCCGTATATCAGACCCGGAATAAAATGGTGGATGTTCAAATCCGGCAACCGCAGTTTCTGGGACTGGCCCGAACAGGGACCGGCGGCTTTGAATGAATATTATCCACAACAGCAGGGAACAGCGGATTGCCGCAGCGAAGAAGTTGTGGATATCAGTGAACACATGAACGACGAGGGCAAGCTGAACTGGAAGGCGCCGGCTGGGCGTTGGACAATTCTGCGATTCGGTTATACCCTTGAAGGCCAGAGGACTCGCTGCGCCACCGCCATCGCTTCCATCGGGTACGAAGCCGACATGCTCAATCCAAAAGGCATTGAACGCCATTTCAACTTTACCGCCCGGCCTATGCTAAGGGAAGTCAAAGAACATGTGGGCAAAACACTAAAGTATCTGCACATCGACAGTTATGAACTGGGTGCCGATGTTCAAGGCCAGCAACCGACCTGGTCGCAGGGATTCAGGCGGGAGTTCAGGGCAAGGCGGGGATATGACCTTCTGCCTTATCTTCCTGCGATGGCGAGACGAATCGTCGACAGCAGGCACGTTACTAATCGGTTTTTGTGGGATTTTCGCAGGACTATTGCGGATTTAATGGCCGAGAATTTTTTCGGTCGTTATGCCGAGCTTGCTGAAGAGCACGGCGTTCAAGTTCACAGTGAGACTGGTTACGGAACGTATCCCTATCCTCATATCGACGGGCTTCAATGCGCGGGACAAAACCATGTGACGATGGGCGAGTTCTGGCACGAAAAAGAAGTAATGAAAGAGTTCGAGCACTTCGGGAACGTCATCAGAACCGTGGCTTCAGCGGCACACATTTACGGACGCAGGATTATCCAGGCGGAAGCCTTTACGTCCTGGGCACATTTTGGCGAATATCCTTATTCTTTGAAAGACCGAGGCGACCGCGCATTCTGTAACGGACTTAACAGAATGGTATTCCATCAGTATACCCATCAACCGAGAATGGATATGAAGCCCGGCTGGCAATATTTTGCCGGCACGCACATCGACCGCAATCTTACATGGTGGCCATTTGCGGATGCCTGGTTCGATTATCTGGCAAGGTGTCAGTATCTGCTGCAGGAAGGTGTATTCCATGCCGATGCCTGCTACTTTTACGGCGAAGGTTCAACCAAATTTGTGCCCGCAAAACAATACCTTAAACCCGAACTGCCCGAAGGATACAACTTTGACTGCATCAACGCAGAGGTGCTTCTGAATCGAGTCGGCGTTGAAAATAGGAAAATAGTGTTGCCCTCGGGAACGTCTTACCGCCTGCTTGTCTTGCCCGAAGAACAAACGATGTCGCCGAGTATATTAAGCAAAATTAAACAGGTTGTCGAATCCGGAGCGACCGTACTCGGGCCAAAACCTGTGCGATCCCCCGGCCTGACCGGTTATCCCAAATGCGACGAGAAAGTACGAGAGCTGGCCGAGCAAATGTGGGGTAAAAAACCCGGCCCCGCAGGCCTAAAAAAAATCGGACGAGGAACGCTCGCCTGGGGCTCGCCGGTGAAAAAGATTTTTGAAGATGCAAATTTACCTGCAGACCTCGAATTACAACGAAACGGCGACAGTGGTTTTTTGAACTGGATTCATCGGGTCATCGGACAAGCCGACATATATTTTCTCGCCAATAAAAGTGAGAAACTCAAAAAACTCGACGTCATTTTTCAGATAGCCGGCAGTCAACCCGAATTATGGGACCCGGTAAAAGGTCAAATTCGCTCTCTCAAGGAATTCAAAACCACCGCGGACGGCCGAATACTTGTGCCGCTTGTGTTTTATCCCCGGCAGTCATATTTTGTGGTCTTTCGAAAACCTCTCAAAGAAACGTCCGTCTCGGCAAACAACTTTCCAAAAATCTCAACCCTAACCGAATTCGAAGGACCCTGGAGAGTTTCTTTTGAGCCGGATTTGGGCGGCCCTGAAAACGTTCTCTTCGAACAACTACAGGACTGGACAAAAAATGACCGCGAAGGCATACGATACTACTCGGGAACGGCAACTTATTTTAAGACCTTCGATTTACCCGACTCAGTTTTGGAAGACAACAAACGGCTGTTTTTGGACCTCGGCGTCGTGCAATGTATCGCAAACGTTCGGCTTAACAACCAAAGCCTCGGTGTGGTATGGACCGCTCCCTGGCGAGTCGAAATCACCACCGTCATCAAAAACACAAGCAACATACTGGAAATCGACGTCGCCAATCTATGGATAAACAGGCTCATTAAAGATGCGAGCCTGCCGCCCAACCAACGAGTTACTCAGACAAACATACCAATAAAAGCCAACCAGCCACTCAGGCCCGCCGGCCTGCTCGGACCGGTTACTATTAAAGTCGCACACTAATTCGAAAACCACCCGTAGTGATGGATTTTTTGTTGCCAATCATGCCTCGCCCGTGGTATTTTATGATTAAGGGCGATTAGCTCAGCCGGCAGAGCAGCTGATTCTTAATCAGCCGGTCGCAGGTTCGAATCCTGCATCGCCCATTACTCAAACACCCTCCGTTGGTGACCGGATAAAACGTTTCGAAAACATCTCTGTTCAAAACAGAACTTCAGCAAATCCACCGCAAGGCTGCTTCTTAAACGAAAAAACAAGTTTCGCAGGATAAAAGCGAAGGCCCACATCAAATACATTGATGCAGGCCTTTAATCACCTGTAATTAACAGCTAATTCCGCAACGGCTTAGCGTTTCCTGCCGAGCAGTGCAAGGCCGCCAATTCCCAAAAGACAAATCGTGGCGGGTTCGG
>CAZGGE010000108.1:7271-10480 GCA_964524285.1 uncultured Pirellulales bacterium | reverse complement strand
ATAAATTTTTCAAAGAATTTCACATTTTTTTTGCTTCACATGGCTAAGATATTACCTAAAATTAAAGTACATAGAGTATTGTGCGCCCGTAGCTCAATCGGACAGAGTCGCGGACTTCGAATCCGAAGGTTGCAGGTTCGAGTCCTGCCGGGCGCGTTAGGCCTTCGACCATGATATTATGTCTACAAATACCCATGAATGAAGTCAAATTCTTTACCGCCCCTTGGCAATTGTTTTATATCTTTTAATCCTGCATACTTTTCCGCAGCTTGTCTTCCAGGTTCTCAATTCCAAGTATTTCTCTCATTTTCTTTTTGGCATCCGGACTTCTGAAATGAAATCTGCCAGCAACTTTGCCTTCCTTGTCGATTAGCACCCCAGTAGGCCAGGCTTGGATACCATAGGCCGCGGTCGTGGCTCCCCGGCTTGTCCTTTCCGTCCCCTTAATCTTGCTCCGTCCACCTCCGTCAAGTGCTATCGGAAAGGTAATCTCTCTACCTTTACAATACTTCTTGCTTATCTCTTCAAGCTTCTTTTTCAGCTCCTTTATATTCTTAAGTGAATCATCGTGCACACCGATAACCAGCAAACCATTATCCTTAAACTCCTCATAAATATCCAAAAGTTTTGGCATCCCCGCCCTGCAGGGCCCGCACCAGTAACCCCAGAAGTCAAGCACAACATACTTGCCCCGCAAATCAGACAGCTTCAAGCCCTCGCTGTTTATCCAGCCCTTAATCTTACAAAGTTCCGGCGCCGGTTTACCTTCCAGCTTCGTCAGCTTGTCAGCCTCCAGATCGAAATTGACCTCCATGTTCTTCTGCCCCTTTTCAATTTCCAAATCACGCCTCGAAGAGTAAACATAGCCCCCATAAGCCGATAACTTATATTGACCCGGCGGAACTAAAAACATGAAATTACCTCCACCGGCATAAGATGAAAGCGCCCGGCTGCCATCCGTATAAAGATAAACATGACCGCCGCGAAATGCCTTCCCCAGCTTCTTAAGTTCGGTGCTTTTAACCTTACCACGTAACCTGCAAACCGGCTCAACCTTAAATATCAACTCCTTACCTGTATCCTCACCCGAGACTTTCAGAAAACCGCACAATTCACGGTCCAGTAATGCATATAATACGATACCATTGTTTCTCTCATATTCATACCTGAATATGCTTGTTGAATGTATTTTTGCAATACCATCGGAATCGCTCTCAAACAGCCCTTTCGGACTCATGCCATTATAGTCCCTGTAATACTTGTATATCTGAACACCTGCCGCCGGCTCACCATCTGGACCCTGTACTCGAAGCGTGATAATTCCTTCCTTAAACTCTTCATCCTTCGATTCTTGCGATTCAGCCGAAAATGTCGAAAAACACACAAAAACAAAAACCAGCATTGCCGCTGCGTAATCTTTAGCATTCATAATCAACATCCCTTCGCTTATTACCGATATTACTAATATAGTATTGAAGTCATCCCTTCCTCCACTGCTTTACCAGCTTCTTCGTCAATTCATCCCCAACCTTGTCCCCCAACGAATCCAGCCTGGCAAACAAATCAACCACCACCTGACGCCTTTCGGGGTCTTTATACTCATTATCTTCCGGCAGCTCCGCACAACCCCGTCGCATAAGTTCGGGCTCACGTTTCGTGTTTAATATCAATTTCCATTCATCCGTAACAACGCAACGCTCACGCATATCCTTATGCTCCCCACGCCAGTCACGATAAGGATTATTCTCAATCAAAACATCATCACGCCAGCCTTCCTTGTACCCGCCCATCAAAAGCTTCGCACTCTGGCCATGCAGATTCCCTGGCCACTTCAATCCGCACAAATCCAGAATCGTCGGCGCCAAATCAACATTACTTATAACTTCCTCGATTACCGCTTCTTCCGGCAATGTCCCAGGCCAACTGAATATCAAAGGCACATTCGCCGACTGGTCATAACACAAACGCTTGTAATGTTTGTTCCACCGCAATGGAAAGTTCTCCCCGTGGTCCGACGTGAATATTACTATTGTATCCTCCGTCAAACCGTATGAATCCACCGCATTCAATATCCGTCCGACATTGTAGTCAATCCGGTGAACCATCGCCTGATATATCGCCTGGCCCTCAGGCTCCACCTTCCCCTTATAAAACTCCACGTCCGCCTCCGGCGCAGTCTTCGGCGTGTGCGGCGGATAATAAGAAAGCCAGCAAACAAAAGGTCGCTCACGATTCTTCTTGATAAAATCTATCGCAAAATCCGTCTCCTCGTCGGGACGGTACTCCGCATCCACCAGTGGCTTCTCTCCCAGACAAGGCTGAATCGGCCTGCCCTTCTTCGGCTGCATCTCGCCGGGTTTCGAAAATCGCGGCGGATTCACTACCCAGTGACCCCAACGCGTCTCATAACCGTGCCACACATCAAAGTACGCAGGCACAGGCTGAATAACATTGCCCAAATGCCACTTGCCGATATAACATACCTTGTAATCCGTCTCGTGCATATGCCGAAGCCACGTAAACAACTCCTCGTCCAGATAATACCCCGAATCCCGCGTGCAGTTGTCCTCCACACCCGTCGCATTCGGATACAAACCCGTAACCATGCTCGACCTGCTCGGCGAACACACCGGCTGCGTTGCATAACACGAATTAAAACGAATCCCCCTCCTCGCTAATCTGTCTATCGCCGGAGTATGAATCTGCTCGTTTCGGCCGTAACAGCTTACGGTGCTCGCACGCTGCTGATCCGTCATAATAAATATCACGTTCGGCTTACCACTACGTTTCTTCTCGGAAGCCCGGCCTAATCCGCCTAAAGCCGATGCCGAAAAAACTCCCGACGCACTACTCTTCAAAAACTCTCGACGCGTATAACGATAATCTCCACCAGTCATTGTTATCCTTTCGAATAAATTTATAATATACTAATATATTATATCGTGTTTACCCAGATTGGGCTTGACCACGCCACACTACCGTTACTTTGTTCAACACGCACGTAAAACCAGCATAACTTATTCGCATAGCTATCGTCAACAAAATCAAAAGCACTTTCACAATGCTCACACAGAACCGGACGATGTATCAGCACCAATTCAGATGTAAAACCTCCTGTGAAAACAACCCTCGACATTCAGAATTTTTCCATTCTTGACGCCAAACTCAAATTTCCAGTCACAAATTCGTGCCATCTCCAAGGCCGCCCA
>CAZGGE010000108.1:0-7261 GCA_964524285.1 uncultured Pirellulales bacterium | reverse complement strand
CCCAAGCGACGCTCCCGCACTCGTAACGCCTGCAAGGAACTCACGCCGTGAAAATCCCTTCTTGTTATTTACTCCTCCGGCACTGAATTTGTTTCTATTCTTCATCTTAACGTCTCTCTGCAACTCGAAAATTAAATATAAACAAAGAATCCCTGAAATGCAACCCCGTAACTAAAACCATCAACATAAACGGCAAATTCGAATACTGCATCTGATACGCCGCGGTATATCCCTAAGTTACGAAATAACCTGACATTACGAACTACCATAATAAAAACCTGTAAAAATACTTAAACAATTGGCGAAATTTTGTTGACTATCGAAAAGCGATTCAGTAATCTTGTTTGGTGAAGCAGCAAAAGCGGATAGACAAAATGAAAACGACTCAACTACGAATAAAGCTTTTCTGATTTTATACGTTCGTTTGGACTATTCCGCTCTTACTGCTTAGAAACCCGCTAACTCAATGGAGGGTATAAATATGCCTCTTTTCGGGCTGATTAATCGCTCCGCAAAATTCTCCCTGCGCCGGCCATACTCAAATGAATACCCCATTTTCGAGAAACTCGAACCCAGATTATTACTTGATGCAGGCGCAGGCATCGAAAACGAATTCGTAAAGCTCGAAGTAAACGACTCCGGTGCTTTCACCATGCAAAGGTCGGCCGACGATCAATGGCTGCTATTCCCAGCCGCAAGCACCAGCGCATTCTCAATAAAAGTCGACGACAGTGAATACTGGACAAGAGATACCGACCAGTTTGTCAGTGTAACAAATCCCATAACCGAAGGTAACGGTACTATCCTCATTGAATACGTAACACCTGAAAATGTACACCTCGTCCATCGGTTTAACCTCGCCGGACAGTCAATCGAATTTAACGCCACCGTTACAAATCTCGATTCTACCTGTCACCGCGTCGCTACAAGATACCTCTTCGACACCCAGGTTGACCAGAATGATGGTGCACCACTTTACGCACCGGGAATCATCGACTCCCGGGGCTCTTCCGTTTGCACATACGAAACCGACATCCCCGATGTAAACTTCCTCGAATGGAAAAGTTACGACAAATGGCCCGAGCCAAACCTTGTCGGCATCGGTACTCTCTTTACTATACCGGAAAGAATGGTTTTCGCCTCCTGGTCAGGTGCTATCGGAAATCGCTGGCAATATACGCCTGACCCTGATAAACAATTCTACTACCCCCCAAGTGGCGGTGATAGTGCCGTACTTATGTATTTTGACCTCGATAATATAGCTCCAAATCACCAGAAACAAACAGTAACCTATTACGGTATAGGCCAACCGGAAGGTACCGAAGGTATACTCGGTGTTACAAACGAACTGAGACAATTAGCATACCACGCCGAAAACACCACACAGCATGCGTTCAGACAATTCGCTTCTGACTTCGCAGATGCTTCCGTCGCACTGCGAAGCCTTAATCTCGAAACTTTCAACCAGTCTGTTGGTTTCGTCTCAGCACTGACTGCCGTAGCAACAGGGCAGGTAAATACCGGCTCAATGACCGCTCAGCCCGCACTCACAAGACTATATAACATCTCACCGGACGCCGCTCAACTCGCATGTGAAATCGCTGATTTATTCATAAACACATCACAAACCGCCGGAACAAATGGTATCAGATTTGACGCTGTTGAATTTCTCGAACAATTCAACAATTGGCTTAACCGCCACAACGCAAACGCCGTGGATAGGGATAATGATGGAGATACAGACAACATTGACTACGTCCTGAACCCACAAAACGATGCCGATACAATAGCTGAAAAACTATTTGAAGCTATTAACCACGAATTTGCCTTCTTCCACCAAAACCACACAACACTACCACAGGACGGTTTATATGGTCTTACCTCTCACATGAACAACCGGATTGATGACTACATCGAAACACTGCAAATAAACCAGCCCGAAGATTATCCCGAAGACAACGTCATACAGTACTTGCGCAACATACGAAATACATTCGTCTCTGCAAGAACACATCTTGCTATATCACCTCTCGTGAACGACGACCCCGGCCAAAACCCCCCCTCCACACTCGGCTCATACCACAGCCAGAGCACACTGATAAACGAGCAGATTGAACAAATCGGCTCACAACAATCCTTCGATTGGTTCTTTCACGCAGCACAGCATCCCGCAGACCAGCAAACCGCAGGCATTACCACCCACCTTGCACTGCCCGACACAAACATAATCGGCCACATAATAGCTCTAACAAATCTCACGCAGACTGCCACCACTCACGGACACTACCACATAGCAACAGGAGAAGCGATGCAGGCCTCGGTAAATCAGCAAATTCTCGCCGCTGGCTCCGACGCAAACAACATTTGCGAACTCGTACTCGGCTCCATCGAATACCTGAACCAGCTACAACAAAATGACTGGGCTGCACTCGATATTGACAACTCAAACGTACAAGTAATAGAGGATTCCTTCTACATTGACCACGCAGTCATCAATAATGGACAAATCTCAACAAGTACGCAGGGACAAATTCGCATTAATAATCCAGGCAACAACACTCTCATTACAAGAGCTTTTGTTTCAATTTACCGCGGCCCGACTACACAAAACGTCATTGACAACAATCCCGTTATGATTGCAACAATACCCCCCGCTAACATCAACAACGGAGAGCATCAACTCGATTTTCAAACTCCTAAAATGCTACCAAATTCAAACTTCTACACCACCCAATATGACGCATTCTGTTATCTGCAGGTAGGACCCGCTATCAATCCACAAAACTTCGGTCCTTTCTACGACAGCTTAAATCTCGATTTCCAGGACGTAATCGACAATCTACCAGACACTACCGAAATCATCTGGCAAGGCTCACTTAAACAGGGAAACAAATGGACACAACATTTCTCGCCAACTCATGCCACGGACGGCATTTATCTTACACTAAAATACGCCGGCAGCGACCTCGATATGCACCTCTACGACCGCTTCGGAAATCACCTCGGAATCGACTATGTCACGGGCAAATTCCAAAATCAAATCTCAGGCGCAAAACACTCTGGCCATCTTGCTACCATTGAAAGAATCTTCCTTCCCTCAGCGGCCCGTGCTCCGTTCGATATCGAAGTTGTTGGGCTTGATACCGACGGCGAACTGCCCTTTGTTGTCGTCGCTTCGGATTTAACATACCAGCAAAAACCCGTAATAAACTGCTCATCTCCTTCACTGAACCGCTCTGTACAGGATGAACTAAAACGCACAACTTACTACATTCATCTCCACGAAATTACCGCAAACGCCTCTTATCCGGATTTGAATATCAACGTCTCAGATTTCGTCTCCGGTACATACATAATAAACGCCGCAAATTTCACCCTCGACATACCTTCAAATACCGTTCCACCCGGAGACAGCATAACCGTACAGGCAAACCTTACTATCCCCGATGACGCACCCGCCGGACGGTACTTCGGCTCTTTCAAAATCGGTAATAACACCATCGAAATACCTGCAATCCTGAATATCTTCCCCGGAAGAACAAAAGCTCAGTCAACTAAAAACCAGCAGATAAATTACATCGAATTTCCCGAAGCAGATGGAACATGGGCAAACATCATTATCGAAGGCGGATATGCTGACCTCTTCTTCACTGGCAACATCACAAACAAAATACAAAAAGGAAACTCCGTCATCTTCCAGGGACAAAACCTCCTCCTCAACGAACTTCAGCTCTTCGATACAAACATTCAATCATCAGTAACCTTCGAAGCACGCGGCGCTGACAACATCGTTTCCATCGGAACAATATCCGCAAAAAGACCAATATATGCACTACACGGAGACTGCCTCGACCTCGTCGCCGGAGGTATCAGGTTCACAGGAAACGGCTTCATCGAATCAATCGAGCTCAACAGCCTAAGCAATGGTGCCGATATAATCATGCCCGGCGTCGGATCCGCAAAGGGTATTTCAATCAATGCAAAAACCTTCTCGGACGGCTCAAACCTCATCCTCGCTTCTCACCTCGATTCACTCGACATCTTACAGTGGGGAACAGGCTGGCTACAAACCACTTTCGCAGATACTATCCAGGTTATCGCAGAAACACTTATGCCACTATCTGGAAATATCGCCGCTGACATGACCTTTACCGGCGCCGACAGAAGACAAATCGCACTCAGAAACCTGAAAGTCGAAGGAACAATCATTGGCTCAAACATAACCGCCGCCTCCGGAGAATTTAACAACATTGACGTAGGTGCCTGGAAGGGTGGCTCTCTAAACGCTACTTCCGTTAGAAAATTATCCACAAACTTACAAAACCCCGCTGCCGACGGCTCCTTCTCCGCTAATCTCAATATCACCGGAAACCCAAACGCCCGCCACAGCCTCACAAACGCAAACATCGAAGGCAAACTCACAAACGCCAACTGGAATATCATCGGCAATGTAAGAAAAATAAACGTCCGGGGCCTCACCGACGATTTCTCCCTGACCGTACAAAGCGAAATTTCAAAACTTAATTTCAACAATGTCCGGTATGCCGACGTCAACGTCAACGGCCTCCTCAACTCCGCAAAAGCAGTAACATGGAACGACGGCTCTATTACAGCCAATGCGATTAACCGCCTCCACATAACCGGCAACCGCCGAAAAAATATACCGGGCAACTTCGGGGCAAACATCATCATCACAGGCCCCGCTGACCGCTACCCAAGAGGAACACTCGCATCCGCAAGAATAGACGGCAGCTTAACAAGCTGCTCATGGAACATCACCGGCGACGTCAATCGAATCAACGTAGGCGGCCGTACAAACAACTTCGACCTCCGAATAAACAGCGAAGCCTCGAATATCACATTCGCTCGCGTCGACCAGGCCGACATCAACATCAACGGACACGTATCGAACATCCGCGCACAAGACTTCAACGCCGGACAAATCCACGCCGCACAATTAAATCGACTCCAAATCTCCGGCGACCGCCGAAACAACGTACCCGGCAACTTCGGAGCAAATCTTTTCATCACCGCCGCCGGCGTACAAAACGGACGAGACGCTCTGCGCTCCGCTGCAATCGCCGCAACCGTCACCGGCGGACATTGGGATATAGACGGACACACCGGAAGACTCCGAATAGGTGCATCTCTTCAAAACTGGCTCGCCGACTTCGAACACCTCTCATCCCTCAGAGTTACCGGTATACGGACTCCACAAGCAAACAATCAACCCGGCATACTGTCAGGAATCATCAATTGCCGGTCAATTAACCGACTCTACGCTGAAAGCATCGTTGACGCAAACCTCTCAATCTTGCAAACTACCGGCAACAACGCCTGCTCAAGCCTCCGCGTCTCCGACTGGATTGAACACAGCGAAATCGTCTCACTCGCAAACATCTCAAGAGTTCGCGTCGGTGCCGTCCGTGATTCCGGATTCTTCGCAGGTTCAATCGTTACAATGATAGACGAAAACGATGACGGAATACACGACCTGCCCACCGTAACAACCCCCTTAGACTTCGGACAATTCAACCCGAACCAGAGAGCATGTATCGACAGATTCTCCGTCACCGGTATCCGCGGCGAAACTTTCTCATTCATCAACAGCACAGTCGCCGCTGCAACGTTCCAAAACATCTCCATCACAAATCCCCAAACCGACAACAACGGACAACAATTCGGTATCTCCGCCGACTACATCAGAAGACTCAACATCAACTTCCCACAGCAGCGCGGACGTTGGAACGATTTAATACAGGTCAGCGACTCACTCCAATTCGACGACCACTGCGTCCGGCTCGTCTGATTCGACAACCATATCAATCCTGCCGAATATGCCGTCTGCACCGCCTGCGCACGACCCTCATCCCCTAAAGCTACCCCCTTTTTATGCCGAAGATAAACTCACCGACGTTCATAAAACGGGAGGTCGATTCGATGAAAACAAAACACGCAATTGCGAATCTTATTTGCATACTCCTTACCGCACACGCCACCGCCGGCATCCAGATGTTCCCAATGCAAAGCTCACCAACTCCATCCGCCGAATACAAAAAATTCAAAACCTCACCGGCAAAATCCGCCGTCATCCTGACCAACGTACCAACTTCCACATGGACCTATGGCTGCTCCGCAACCGCCGCAGGTATCATCTTCGGATACTACGACAGAATCGGATACGAAAACATGTACACCGGCCCTGCAAACAACGGAATCGCTCCACTGAAAAACCTCGGAAAAAAATGCTCAATAATCGCCACAAAAGAAGGCTTCGACGGAAGAACTACACCAGGACACGTCGACGACTACTGGCTCGGCATCGGCTCCCGCGGACCTGACCCCTGGAAAATCAACAACTCAATACAGCACGAATGGTCCGTATGCACCGCCGACTTCCTCGGAACAAACCAGTGGAAATGGGACTACGATGCAGACAATAGCATCGAATTTAACGCCGACGGCTCAACCGCCCTTTGGCTGCCAAACGCACCATGGCGGCTAAGAGACTACACTCCTCCCGAATCCGCCGGAACACCGACAACCTCTTTATGCCACGGACTAAAGCTCTTCGCAGAATCTCGTGGCTACCGCGTTCTCTCAAACTACAGCCAGAGAATCGACACCTACCACCCAGCAGCTTTCTCATTCCGAAAATTCAAAAGAGAAATCGACGCCGAAAGACCCGTCATGATTCAACTCCGCGGACACAGCATGGTCGGCGTCGGTTACGACGAAAAATCACAAATCATCTACGTACACGACACGTGGGACAACAACATACACCGTATGAAATGGGGCGGACATTACGCAGGCATGCAGCAAATCGCAGTAACGGTACTCAGCCTCGCACCTCCAAAACATCCAATCGCACCCATACCCGAACCCGCTACCTTCCTCCTCCTCTCCCTCCCCGCCGTAATAAAACTACGAAAAAAATAAAATACATTATTGCGAGGAGTCCCGATAAATCTGGACGACGTGGCAATCTCAATATTAGTTAGCCCGTCGATTCATTCGGCGGGTTCTCGCCCATGTTGTGTCAACAGAAAATTCTACGTATAATTTCCCTTTCTCACTTTGCCCACACTTAAAACTTTTATACTTCTAACCTTTATCCACCTCCCGGCTTACATTTTGGACTGATTTAATCCTCCAAAAACCTCAAATTTATTCTTGACAAAACCCTCCGTTATTGATAACTTAAAACTATGCTGCTGACAAATATGAACAAACTGCTTTTCTCGACCCTTATATTACC
>CAZGGE010000107.1:0-10486 GCA_964524285.1 uncultured Pirellulales bacterium | reverse complement strand
AAACAAACCCAATTCAAAGCCAATCCAAACCCAATCAAAGCCATCGAGCGGTGTATCCCACGTGGTACACCGCAATTTCAAACTCGTCAAGCAGTGCACCCCACGTGGTACACTGCGATTCAAACACAATCTACTATCGCTTGTATCAACAGGTAAAAATCGATATGGGTGAAACACGCAAGTGCATTCAAATAAAAGACTTAAACAACATGACAACGACACACAAGCCCACGAAAACGACAAAACAACCCCATACCCCTCAACTAACCGGACTTGCTGTTTCAAGTCTAATCAGCCTGCCTAAGCCATTGCCGCCGGAAATATCAGCTTTTCGCTTTCTTCAAAACAAGGGCTATCACCAACAGAACAACACCTGCAATTGGCAAAATCCAATACCACATACGATGCTCCTTATGGCTTTTAACATTCAAAACAAAATTAACCGAAAGGATTTATTCTTGCAAGCCAAAATTTTCTTACCTGCTCGAAAATTCATACCATTGATAATGTTAAACTAATCCTCCCCGGCCTTGGGATATTGTCTGACTATGCTTCATTCTTGCTTAAGAACGGCCTTTGCGTTATTTTGTACTTGTTACGGGTATATGTCGCAAGGTGCTTTTTTTGAGAGGATTTGACATGAGTGTTTACAGGAAACTCGGGATGGTATGCGTTCTATCTGTATTTATCCTTCTGCTCGGCTCCGCAGAACATAACCACTCAGACAGTAAGGGTGAAGAGTTTGTAAAGGCACAGCTCGTCCTGACGGTATCCGAAAGCAAACGCCTTATCGCAAAAGGCATCGCTGAAATGCCGGTAGTCAAAAACGCTCTGAAAAACGGTATGGTGATAATATCCAAAGGAACAACGTGCACTTATGTCGCTGAGGAAATTCTCGGAAAAGATATACCTCACGGCCCATATGTCCTCGGCAGGACCTATCCCGTCAAAGGAGGAAAACGACTGGAGAAAAAAGAGACTATGAAGGAAATTGTGCTGGTCAAAGGAAAACTTCAGAAGGATTTAAACTTGGCCCAGGCCGTAAAAAAACTAAATAAACAAGATGTCGTAATTAAGGGCGCAAACGCACTCGATTATGAAAACAGACTCGCAGCAGGAATTGTCAGCGGCACAACCTGGGGTACCACCGGAACTATCATGCCCTATGTCAGGAAAGCAAATGCCAAAATGGTAATACCCGTAGGACTCGAAAAGGAAATTGCAGGAGACCTCGTAAAAATGCTCAAAAAGCTCCACCAGCCTGCCGAAAACCTTAACTGGGTACCGCCTTCGATGTTTTTGTTCACCGGTGAGATTGTAACGGAATTGGAGGCCTTGAAAACCCTGTGTGACGTTGACGCCTTTCAGGTGGCGGCGGGGGGTATCGGCGGCGCAGAAGGAAGCGTCAGGCTGATTTGTCATGACAAAAAACAAAAAGTACAAAAAGCTCTTGAATTGGCCCAAAAAATATACGGAGAGCCGCCGTTTGTGAAATGAATATGAACGGCAGGGGGGGCAAAACTTGGAAATTGCATTAAACACCTGGAAGGTTCGTTTTTGCGAGACGTTAACTCGTCCTCTCGTAGCGAAAACTGCTGCAAAAAGCCTCCAGTTCGCTCATTTGTACGGATTCCTCTTTTCTGTATTCTCCCACCCTCGTCCTTTCCAGCTCTTCCACATAACCGCCAGTGCCCAGTTGTTCCCCCACGTCGCGTGCCAGAGCACGGATGTAAACACCTGCTCCTGTTGTAACTTTTATTTTAAGGGTCGGCCAATGATATTGAAGAATTTGTATAGCTTTTATTCGAACCTGTCTTTCTGCGAGTTTGACCTGCCTGCCGGACCTGGCAATCTTGTAAGCAGGTTTCCCACCAACTTTGACTGCCGAATAATCCGGAGGCCTTTGCAAAATTAAGCCCACAAATCCGCATAGAGCTTTGGAAACTTCGTTTTTTGTAGGGATATGAAATTCAGTAACCTTGTGTTTTAGACCTTCTGTATCGTCGGTCTCGCTGTAGTAACCGAGCGTAATTTGGGCCAGGTACTCTTTTTCCTTGTTGGAAATCTGTGACAGCAGCTTCGTTGCCTGCCTCCCGACACCTACAACGAGAACTCCGCGTGCGAGAGGGTCGAGTGTGCCGGCATGACCGACCTTTTTGACTCCGATGACCCTGCGAACCCTGTCGACTACGTCGTGCGAAGTCATGCCCGATGGCTTGTAAACTGCAAAAATGTAATTTCGGCCTTGCATGTAATTAAGATGATTTTCTTTGAGCGATTTTATTCCAATTTAAGAGTCTGTTATTTTTATTTTTGCTCCGGCTATGACAACAGTGTATTCGCCTTTGGGCTTCGCCGGTATATTTTGCACCAGTTTTGAAAGGGGGCCTCTTTGAACAGCTTCGAATTTTTTGGTCAGTTCCTTTGCGAGTGCGGCGGGACGGTCGCCGAATACTTCCAGAGCATCCTGCAAAAATGCCTTCAACCGGTAAGGGCTTTCGTAAAAAATGAGGGTGTGCGAGCTGTCTTTATCGACGGACAAAAACTTTTTCCTCTTTGCTTTTTTGCGGGGGACAAATCCTCGAAACGTAAAGGAATCGGTAGGCAATCCGGAAAGTACCAGTGCCGTAACAAACGCCGTCGGGCCGGGGATGGACGTAAATGTTATGTTCAGCCTGATTGCTTCTCGTACCAGCACGAAACCGGGGTCGGATATTGCCGGGGTGCCGGCGCTTGTTACCATAGCAACGTCATTGCCGTTTTCGAGCAGGCGGATAATTTTACGGGCGGCGGATTCCTTGTTGTATTCATGAAAGGAAATCTGCCTTTTTTTGATTTGGAGTTTTTTCAGCAGCAGGCCTGTCTTTCGCGTATCCTCAGCGGCAATATAATCGACCTGCCGAAGGACATCGATTGCCCGAAGGGTAATATCCGAAAGGTTTCCGATTGGTGTAGCTATGATATAAAGCATGATTTTTGACGCAGATTGAGCATAGATTTATTTCTTATCTCTTGGTGATATTGCTTCATCGAGTTCATAAAGGACTATGGCAGCGGCGACAACTGAAGCAGTTTCGGTTCGGAGGATTCGTTTCCCGAGGCTGACGACTGTGGCATTGTATTGTTTTGCGAGACTGATTTCATCCGGCGTAAATCCTCCTTCCGGACCTGTGAAGAGGTTGATAGTAGTATATTTTAATGATGTTTTCCTGCGGAGGATTTCTTTGATACGCGGGGTGGCGGTATCAGGTTGGGCAATGAGGTTAAGCGTGTTTGCCTGTAAAGACTTAAGGGCCTGGTTAAGTTCGGCAGGGGGGTTCAGGATTGGCAGGCGACCACGAGCTGATTGTTCAGCGGCTTCGGAGATGATTTTGCGCCAGCGGTCCAGGTGCTTATTTGTTATTTTGCCGGCCTTTTGCACGATACTTCGGCTGGTCACGACGGGCACGAATGTGGTAACCCCAACTTCGGTACACTTCTGGAGTACCCATTCGAATTTGTCCCGTTTTAGAAGGCTCTGGTATAAAGTTATCTGGATTTTCGGCTCGGTGGTGCAGGGAGTTTTACTTTCTATTCGGCCGACAGCGTTGGAGCAGGTAAGGTTGGTAATAGTAACCTCATATTCATAGCCTGTGTTGTCAAGAACGGTTATCCTGTCGCCGGGTTGTAAGCGAAGCACGTTGCGGATTTGGTGAGCCTGTGATTTTGTCATTATTACCCGGTTCGGGTCAAAGTTTGTCTGCGGTACGAAGAACCTGTTCATGATTTTTAGTCTGCCTTGTTTTCGGACGCAATGGTTTCAAAGCCTGGATAAATCAATGATTTTAAGCAAAGCATTTAATCAATAATAGTGGTATATAACGTTTGGGGCAAGTTCTAACAAAGTTGTGATGAGGTGGTAATGATATTATCGGCTGTTGTATCGATTTGTTTTTTAGTCAAAATAGGCGCAAAGCCGGATTGGTTTGTCGCCGATAATTTATTGTAACTTTAGTTATGTATGGGAGCCTGGTAATGGATTTGCCGGAAGTCGAACGCAGGGTATCGCGTGCAGTGGTGGATAGACCTGCCGTTGCTAATGCGCCTTTGAACTTGTATATATACGAGGGTCGAATAATCTGTGGCTCACGTGCCGTTATGCCTGCGGAGGCAGATTTCGTTGCGCATGTGCCGCCGGACAGGCTTAAAAACGGATTCGAGGCAGGGGAGTGGAAGCAAATTGTTGAAAAGTCGGCGAACCTGCTCGGCAAGGCTGAGATTTCGAAATTGAAAGATCGCAGAACCGAAAAACGACTTCATCGTCGTTGTCCCGTCTGGTATGGTAAAAAGGATGGCAGTGATTATTCTCCAGGCGTAATGATGGATGTTTGCAGTCAGGGTATGGCTTTTACCTGTTATAGTGAGCAGAGTTGTCCTGTGCTTGGCGAAGAGATAAATGCACGTTTTAGCGTTCCCCGTCTTAGTCGAGACGGAGTAGACGATAATACTTTTAACCGAATAAGCAGGATATGCCGAGTTGATAAGACGAACGGATATCTGAACAAGATAGCGGTTCAATTTGCCGAGCGTTTACCTTTCAAGCCCGCCGAGCAGCAGGCCGGCGATTGTATGGAATTGTGCACAGGGCAGAAATCAATTCAATAAGGGCTGCTTTTTTTTATAAAACTGCGAGCACCTGCCAAGTTCACATTTTAGTTCGGCAAAGAATTTGTCGTAAGGATAGCTTTATTCTCTGGTATATACCTTTACGTTATCGAATTGCCCCTGGGTGAAGACGTACAGGCCGATTCTCTGGTGATATTTATCATTAAGGGGGTGGGGGTGTTTGTACCTGAGAACGGTTTTGCCGTCGACGATGTGTGTGAGAATCTTTCCTTTTCTTTGTATAATCTGGTGATGCACTTTTCCGGGTTCGATAATTGCTTCGTACTCCTTTTTTTCTCTTCCTTCGATTCTCAATGCACCGATGGTGTTTTCTTTGGAGCCAAAGCCGAAGAAGTATCCAGTTTTAACGCCGTATTTGCTTGTGTTTATCAGGCCTGACAGGTCGCCGGGATTATCCGATTTTGCATCAAATTCAAGTCTTTGTTCACCCGGGAATTCTTTCGTGCAAATGAGGTCGCTACCCCACAAGCCGGTTCTGGTAATGGTAAGCCAGCCGTCTTTTATATGCCAGTTGCCGCTCCATACGTCCCAGTTTTTTCCGAGTTTTTCTCTTTCGAAGTCGTCAGAAAACTGTAGTGTCCAGCCTTTTTGGGATAGGGCTTTGGGTTGCTTCTTTCCCGGCGTTGCTTGACAACCGGTCAGTGTTATCAAAAGCGTTATTATCATCACGTACAAGAATTGTCCTGTAAGTTTGTAAAATGTCATTAACCATCTCCCAACAATTTTTTCATCTACAAAATTACCAATAGAACGGTATTCACCTATCGGGTCGCCTTTGGCGTATCAAACCCGAGTACTGACGCTTAGCATCAGGTGTTCTCATTCCTCAATGATAGCTGCCGCTGCCATCCGTTATTCACTTCGTTCATAACGGAGAGGGCGGGATTCGAACCCGCGGTACGGGTTGTTACCCGTACGACGGTTTAGCAAACCGTTGCCTTAAGCCTCTCGGCCACCTCTCCACAAGGTGTCAGTAATCTACAACGAGTTGCGCAGGTTTGCAAGTGTTTATAGAGTCCCACCAATTGGATTCACAGGGAAGTTGTGAAAAACTGCATTAATCTGCCAACATTTGAGTTGTAGTCGAATCTGTAAGCAAAAACATCCCCGGTTACGCAACATAAAAAAACCACCGCTCACTCGCGGTGGTTGTGAACTAACTATGATGACCGTATTGAAAACGTAAACTTAACGTTTTCTCCGGAAGATACCAAATACACCCAGACCAAGAAGTGCGATGGTAGCGGGTTCAGGTATCACAATAAAATTGCTCGTTCCACTTGCCTGGTCGTTAGCGGTCAGGGTAAAGTTGTACTGGGTCTCTATGGAAGTGAGTGTGTCATTAATAACTTCCATGCCACCTGAAAGCGGTTTGCTCTCAGTTTTTCTCTCGCCTCCATAGGAGTCTGAGGAGCTAACCGAATTAATTAATTTTGCCCATACCACCGGGGTATCGTTGTAACGAGCCTGGTATGACTCACCATCCGCAAATTTTCCGTTAAGTGTTACACCGTCTCCACTGTTGTCCTGAACGGATATTTGAGCCGTCGCCTTTGCATCGGGGTTGACTATAGGATCAAAAGTCAGTGGTCCGGAACTGAAGGAATAAGAAGTATTGACCTGTCCGGCGGTAACCACAAAGCCAAGCGATACCTGTGGATCCTGTTTTATACTGATGGAAAACTGTTCGAGCTTACCAAGCGAAACACCGCCATCAGAAAACTCTATTTCCTCGGACAGCGACCACTGATGTATTGTGCCGGGGTTCTGACGTATCGAATCCCAGTCAATATCCGTAAAAATAGGTCTTTCATCTTCGTAGTTTCCGTCTTCAGATATGGCGCTGACCTGGAAGACGACAAATGCTCCGCCTGCGTTCTGTGAAAGAACGGCGAAAAACAGACATGCAATTATAAGTAAGGCTCCTCCTTTGACTCTTTTTCTCTTCATCTTATTCTCCTTCTTCACCAACGCTCACTCCAATTCCCCCACATTCACATTTATAATTTTATTCGCTGAATTGCTGTTCTGTCAAACTTTTTTTTATACTTTTTGCCATTTCTCCGCAAAATGGCCTGAGTGTGGCCAAATTGCGTATATTACAGGCGACGATATGCCATTTTAAGAACAAGGACAGCACTAAAGAACAATTGTGCGGGGTTAAGAGTCGTAAAGGTTAAACAAGGATAGTGAATTGAAACGTGAATATAATTCGGCGGGTTTATACGAGCAAGAAGCTTTTAAGGAATTAATATATATGTTTTCCTGCTGCTAAAAAAGAGCTTTCAAACTTCAAATTTAAGAAGCTCTTTTAAATTCGGAATTTTTTTCCTGCGGAAATCCCCAAGCTCAATTAACGTTTTCTCCGGAAGATACCGAATACACCCAGGCCAAGAAGTGCGATGGTGGCGGGTTCAGGTATCACAATAAAATTGCTCGTTCCACTTGCCTGGTCGTTAGCGGTCAGGGTAAAGTTGTACTGGGTCTCTATGGAAGTGAGTGTGTCATTAATAACTTCCATGCCACCTGAAAGCGGTTTGCTCTCAGTTTTTCTCTCGCCTCCATAGGAGTCTGAGGAGCTAACCGAATTAATTAATTTTGCCCATACCACCGGGGTATCGTTGTAACGAGCCTGGTATGACTCACCATCCGCAAATTTTCCGTTAAGTGTTACACCGTCTCCACTGTTGTCCTGAACGGATATTTGAGCCGTCGCCTTTGCATCGGGGTTGACTATAGGATCAAAAGTCAGTGGTCCGGAACTGAAGGAATAAGAAGTATTGACCTGTCCGGCGGTAACCACAAAGCCAAGCGATACCTGTGGATCCTGTTTTATACTGATGGAAAACTGTTCGAGCTTACCAAGCGAAACACCGCCATCAGAAAACTCTATTTCCTCGGACAGCGACCACTGATGTATTGTGCCGGGGTTCTGACGTATCGAATCCCAGTCAATATCCGTAAAAATAGGTCTTTCATCTTCGTAGTTTCCGTCTTCAGATATGGCGCTGACCTGGAAGACGACAAATGCTCCGCCTGCGTTCTGTGAAAGAACGGCGAAAAACAGACATGCAATTATAAGTAAGGCTCCTCCTTTGACTCTTTTTCTCTTCATCTTATTCTCCTTCTTCACCAACGCTCACTCCAATTCCCCCACATTCACATTTATAATTTTATTCGCTGAATTGCTGTTCTGTCAAACTTTTTTTTATACTTTTTGCCATTTCTCCGCAAAATGGCCTGAGTGTGGCCAAATTGCGTAATTCGCCTGCTTATTGTAATACCTTTACTGAGCAGAAAAGACGGGTATTGCAATGAGTCAATTTCATTTTATGGTGTTTCCATTGAAATTCGTGGGACGTGCTGTGAGGTATGATTTATGGGACGAGTAACTGCTGGGCATTTAAGGTTGGTGTAAAAATGTTAACGAAGATTTAATTCAGGTCCGGTATAAGTACCGATTTTTGTTATGTCAGGGTGAAATATTTTGCTTCGGGCTGCTTTGCGGATGAATGGTGTTTTCTTGTTCGAACATAGAGTTAGTGGTGTTTCTATTATGTGTCGATATTTTTAGATGTTTTGGTGGATGGTAATACCGGATAGTAACTTGACACAAAGCATGTCATTTTGTTAGAATTTTTTAGTTTGATATTGTAATACCGGCCAACGAGGCTTTTAAGGGTTTGAGGAATTTGCGTAACAATGAGGAGGGTTTTATGGCGTTTGGACGAGGGATTTTGCTGTCAGCTTTATGGCTGATTTCGGGTGTTTGTCAAGCAGGGGGGATGATATATGTAGATGCGAACCGTCCGGATGACAGTGGTGACGGATTTTCATGGGATACAGCAAAGGCCACTATACAGGGGGGAATAGATATTGCTTCGGATGGTGATGTGGTGATGGTTGCTGAGGGGCATTATCGCGGAAATGGTAATTATGACCTGGATTGCAGGGGGTTGGGAATTACTATTCGCAGCGTTGAGCCGAACGACAGTAAGGTTATTGCGAAAACGGTTATCGATGCGAACGGGCAGGGCAGGGGATTTTATATCCACAGCGGAGAGGATTCGAATTGTGTAATTACGGGGTTTACGATTAGCAAAGGGCAGGCAAGCGGGAAGGGTGGTGGGATGTTCTGTTACGCAAGTAGTCCGACCGTGAGGAACTGTGTTTTTAGTAATAATTCAGCGGGACTGCACGGAGGCGGGCTTTTCTTTCAATGGAGTAGTTCGCGGGTTGAGGGTTGCGTGGTTGTTGGTAATACGGCGGTTCTGGACGGTGGTGGAATTGAATGTTTGTCGGCGGACATTTTACTCGAAAATTGTGTGGTTGCAGGCAACGAGGCGACAGGCGGTAACGGAGGAGGAGTTGACTGTTACGACACGGGTGAGGTAGCTGTGAACAGGTGTGTTTTTGCGGGGAATTCAGCTTATGCGGGTGGTGGTATTTATTTTCTTGCTACGAGCGGGGCGGTTCAGGACAGCATTTTTTGGGGGAACGATGCTGTGAGCGATGGCAGCGAAATAGCTATCGAAGAATATTACGGCAGTGTGAGCGAGATGGACGTAAATTACAGCGATGTGGACGGAGGTGAGCCTGGGATTTATGTTGGCAGCGGCTGCTCGTTAGGCTGGGGAAATGGAAACATGGTTGTTGACCCCTGCTTTGTGTCTTTCGATTTCGGCTCTGATGTGAATGATTGGGATTTTCATTTACAGAGCGAGTACGGTCGTTGGGATGAAGACGGCGAGACGTGGGTAACGGACGCGAATACAAGTAGATGCATTGATGGAGGTGCGCCGGATGCAGGCTGGGGTGAGGAGCGCTGGCCTAACGGCAAACGTCTCAACATGGGGGCTTATGCGGGGACAGGCCGGGCGAGTATGAGTGGTAATCCGGCGGATTTCAACGTTGACGGTAAGGTGGACGGTATTGATTTTGCCCTGCTGGGTCAGGAGTGGGACATGGAGGGCGATTATATTGTGGATTTGGATTTGGACGAGAAAGTCGGTTTCGGCGATATGAGGATTTTCTCAGAGCAATGGCTTTGGCGTCGTCCGTAGAGAAGTTACAAAAGTATAAGGGGGCGGTTTTATCCTGGTATGGGTTTTTAACTATTCATTATCCAGTTGGGTAAGAATCACAAAATCCTCAAAGTCAACCTTTTTGTTGTGGTTGAGGTCCGTACCGCAGCACCATCCGTTTTTTGTTTCACAGTCAGCTTCGAGCCAGTTGCGGGCAAGTATTGCAAGGTCCCCGAGGTCGACTCGACAGTCCCGGTTCAGGTCTGCGGGCGATGGATTTGCACACGTTGCGACAATTTTGATGTTGTCGATGCCCCAATACCAATCGTCGTATGCAGAATAGTGCCAGCGAATTTTCATCCTGGACCGGCCGGCGCTGTCGGGCAACAGCAGTTGTTCTTCTCCGAACGATTTGGTGGTGTATCGTTTGATATTTTGCCAGGGTCCATCATTGAAGGAGACTTCGACGGATGCGACTGCGCCGAATGTGGAAAAATAGTGACTGAAAAACAGGGTGATTGTATCGTACAACGTAATGTTGATATTATGGGTAATGAGTTGCTCGTTCATGCCGACTCCATCGGCGCACCAGTCGTCTGCAATCATGAAGTTTTCATCCCAATACTGGCTTTGCCGGCTGCACGGGTTTTGGGCGGTCCAGGTTATTGTATCCGAATATCCGTCGACGATGGACCAGCCTGGAGGCAGGCCTGTGCTGAAATCGGTTTCAAATACGGTTACAACCTTCCCCTTTGTATCAGAGACATAGTGCATCGAGGATTGAATGCCTTGCAAAT
>CAZGGE010000106.1:0-10493 GCA_964524285.1 uncultured Pirellulales bacterium | reverse complement strand
CTCTATAATCTACTGTACTAAATTGGGCGGGTGTCCCAATTCGGAACTCAGGAAGACAGTCATCAGAATCTCGCGAGTTTTAGCTCCGGCATCGGATTGAGAACCAAAGCCGATTTTCCTGGCCCAGGTTAAACTTGAGTCTCACAAAAAGGCGCCAAAATCAAAGACCACCCACCCATAACTGACCGGCTACCTCATCTTTATGTGGCCCTGAAGCGGATTTATTAGCCGCTGAGGGGTGTATAGTCGGGATTTTGCCCCGGCATCGCTGCATTAACCTGCTTTCTCCAGCGTATTAGCATTTCGTGCAGCCGCCGGGCTTTTGCCGGCTGGACATAAACCAGGTTGCTGGTCTCGCTCAGGTCATTTTTGAGGTTATACAGCTCCAGTTTGCCGGTCTCGTAATCTTCTATGAGCTTTTAGTCTCCCGCCCGGACTGCGCCGGCCGGCCGTGCAAGTGTTTGTCATCGAAAGGCCCATTTTCAGCCGCCTTTGTATCGAGATCAGGTTTTCTTTCCACGCGTTCGCCTTCCAGTGGAAATTGTAGGATTTTTTTGCAGCTTTTTGTAACATATTGCCGGCTTGCACAATTCAATTAGTGACGATGGTTAATACTATGGCGGATTGTAGACAACGTACTGAACAGGATGAGATGGCAAACAGTGCGACTTGCAGGTTCTTCTTGCTTTACACCCTCGCTATGGACAAACAGACCTGCTGACTTCCTTACTCTCCTTATAACCGATACGGATTGCCTTTGCATATATAGTCGTGCCCGCCTTAACCGTTACCGGCCCCGCATAGATTTTCCAGCGTTCTTCGCTACCCAACCGATACCCAATGGACGCTCCCTCAGTAGAACAGCTAATCCTGACGCTTATCCGCCCTCTATCCGAACCGGTTACCTTAATCACAGGCTCGGCCGTTTGCGGCTGCACCCCGCCGGGCCGGAAACGCTCGATTAGTTCCTCTTCAGGTATGTCACCGAGGTCTCCGGTACTTGCAATCCAATCACCGATAACCTTCCGCATTTTGACGATTCGCCCGGCATGTTTTTCCGATTCGATGATGTTGTTAATCTCGTAAGGGTCTTTTTCGAGGTCGTAAAATTCCTCCGGCGGCTTTGCCTTTTGAAAGAATATCTTTTGAGGCCCTTTAAGTTCACCTTCCTCGTGCAACCGGTGTATCTCCTGCATAAGCGGCATCTTCTCAGCATAATCAATCTCCTGATAATAAGGCTTTTCAGGCATAAAATTGCGGATATATTTATACCGCTTGTCCCTCACGCACCGTATGTGTTCGACACTGTCAAGACTCATCCTTTCCCTGCCCGCAAAAATATATTCCCGAGGCGGCATCTTCTCAGCCCCCAGAAAAGCCCTGCCCTGCATGTGAGATGGAATCGGAACGCCGGCGATACTAAGTACGGTCTCCCCGAAATCCACACAGCTTACGAGGTCCCTGCAAACCGACCCCTGCTTGATTTCGCCCGGCCAGCGCACTATAAGCGGTATGTGAATTCCAGAATCATAAACCCATCTTTTGCCGCGGGGCAATCCCCTGCCGTGGTCGCTCCAGAAAAAGACTATCGTATTATCCTCCAGGCCGTCGCTCTTTAGCTGCCGAAGTATCCTGTCTACATAAATATCCATCAGCGATATCCGGTCGTAGTATCGCGCCCAGTTCCGACGGACTATCGGGGTATCGGGATAATAAGGAGGCAGCTTGGCTTTCGCCGGGTCATGCCTGAGTTGCCTTTCGATAGCCCACAGCGTCGATTCGTGCGTAGTGGTCAGGTTTATCACGCTGAAAAAAGGCATGCCTTCGGGCCGGTTACGCCAATGCGCTTTATCAGAACACTCGTCCCACGCCGTAAAAGGAGAATCAAATTGATAGTCGGTCTTGCTCTGATTCGTACAGTAATAGCCCGCCGCACGCAGATACTCCGTAAAGCACTTTACATAAGGCGGCGGCACCGCCTCATATCCCTTTAAGGAAGTTCTCATGTGCATAGTGCCGATGGTACCCGGGTACATACCTGTAATAACCGAAGAGCGATTAGGTGCACACACCGGATATACCGCAAAGGCATTCGTGTAAAGACATCCCTGGCCTGCAAGGTTATCCAGGTTCGGCGTATTGGCATAATCGTCCCCGTAGCAGCCCAGGTCCGGACTGATATCCTCACAGCTTATCCAAAGTATATTCGGACGCTCATCTTTAACACGATTAGCTCGACTTTGGCCGGGTGAACGGGAAACGTTGTTGCACCCGTGAAAAGCAAAACCCGCCGACATTAAGCCCGACGCTTTTATAAACTCACGACGAGTCCACCTGCTTACTTTATCGCGTGTCTGTCTTAGATTGCTCATTATTACTTTTCCTCTTCAACAACATTCACTCACACTTATCCGCAGTATCCTACTTGTTTGGTCTGTAATTCTTGCCTTTTCGCTTATTCGAACAGGCCAAAGCCAGATTATATCATCACGGTCGGCTATGACCAGTGCCTTGCATCGCGTTGCTTTCGGAACCTTCGCAGCCGTCAGAAACTTCCCAATCTTTTTAGAACCGCAAAGACCCAGAGGACGAAATCTGTCTCCTTCGCGCCGGCGGCGAAGCGTCAGGGGCATTTTGATTTTATCCAGGTCGAAATATTCGTTCGACTTATCTGCATTATGCAAAATTTGTTGGAGGTCATACTTTTTTGCTTCATTAGTATCAGTTGATATTTTGTATCCGCCGAATTTTATCTTACCGGGAATCTGCAACACTGCGGATTCGGGCCGCGGGCAAGAATCTATTTGCTTCTCTACACGCTCAAACCTTAGCCGGCTGTAACCAACGCTTACTACCGTATTATCGGGAAGATGATATTGCTGGCCGCTCTTATTCTGTCCCGCCAACGCCAGTATCTTCTCATAATGCCGTCGGGTAAAATCCCTTTCCCCCGTACCGACGGATTTCAAACAACGCCGAATAAGCTCCACGGCCACCGGCTCAGGCTGAGCAACCAGTTTCATCCTGTCAAGTACCGCAGCACCTTCATTATTAAAACTTACTTTATCCCACACCCGGTCGGCCAATTTGCAAACATGCACGTAAAAACGCCGGGAAGATTCCGACAACTCCCGCAATCCGTCAACAAGCGAACCGGTGCACCGGCTCTGCAATTCCGGCAACAAACGATGACGAATAAAATTTCGCCTGTAAGAGCAATCCAGATTCGTCCGGTCAAGCCGCCACTCCAGCCCCCGCTCCCGAAGATACGCTTCAATTTGCTCCCTCGTTACACATAGCAAGGGGCTTACAAAATAAACCCCCGAAGCCAGTTCCCGTTTCGGCCGGATGCCCCCAAGCCCCCTCATTCCCGTCCCGCGACGAAGACGCTGCAATAACGTTTCGGCATTGTCACTCGCCTGGTGTGCGGTAACTACGTGCATTATATTTTGGGCCCGCGATTTGCACAAGGCTGCGTATGCGAACTTCCCTCGCCGCCGTTTCTATGGACAATCGGTGCTCATCAGCATATCCGCGGACATCTACGGCCTCGGTAACAATTTTCAATTCCAGTTCAGCCGCCCGTTTAGTGGTAAACTGCTCGTCGGTGTCGGCGTCGGCACCTCTGAGCTGATGGTTAATGTGAGCGCATACCACAGGGCCGCCAAACAACCCCTTTTTAATAAGCCTCTCAAAAACACCAAGCAAAGCAATAGAATCCGCACCCCCGGAGACAGCCGCCAGCAACGGAACCTGCGGACCGAATAGCTTGTTCTCCCGGATAAATGCCCATATTTGTTGCTCGAACTCGTCTCGCATTTCGCCGCACAACAAAAAAGGGCCTGACTTTCAGCCAGACCCGACAAATTTTTTACATCATTATCAGATTGACACTACTTTTCTTCCTCGAGTCCTTCTTTAGCTTTCGTAAGCTCCTCGACCCGAGTCTGGGCATACTTCTGATATTTCACACCCAGCTTTTCTCGCTCAAGGGCCTGGCGGTAAAGCTCCAGTGCACGGTCTCGCTTTGCCATATATCTGTCAAGAATATATGCCTCCTTGAACATCGCCGGATGAGGAGTCTGCGAATCCCATTGATAGGCCCTTTGATAGTATATCTGAGCAATTGTGTAATCCTTGAAGTACTCACAAATTTGGCCCGCCCTGAAAGCCGCATCGTCTATTTTATCGCTGGACGGATGTTTACCGATAAGGTCCTCGTATTTTTGCAGTGCCTGTCGCAACAGGTTCTCGTCCTTTACTACAAGCAGCCACCCCGCCTTTTTCTGCAAACGACGCCCGTCCTCGTACATGTAATCCGCAAGAGGTATCGAGTTCTGAGCCTTAAGGTTTGCCCCTGCTACACTCGCCTCTACGATGTAATCATACTTGGGTATTTCGTCCAGCTTCTTCAGTTCATTCTCGGCCCACTGCAATTTCATGTTGTTGCCTGAGTTTCTGTAGTACGCAATAAGTGCCTCCAGCCCGTGCTTGTACGCTTCACGGTTTACCGCTACCTGCTCTATGATGTCGGCTTCGCTGTACTCGGTTACATCAATGGCGGAAACGGCTTCGCTGTCGGCACGAACTCCACGGGGCAATAATTGAGATGCACCACTGTCAACTCCATGACACCCCGCCAACACGTACAACAATAATATTGACACGGCGGTTAGAATCCTGCTTGCCATAATAGGCCTCCTTTAACCGTTCACTATAACACTAAAAACAGCAGTTATACCCGGATAACAGTCTAAGACCCCTTTTTAACAAGGCCGGCTTTCCAAAACAAAGCCAATTATCAACCAAAACCAATTATAGTCAAGCCCAAAGATTGAAAACTACTTATAATCAAGAGCCTGCTTAAGGTCTTCTATCAGTTCCCGCGAATCACCAATGCCCGCCGACAGACGCACCGTATTCCGCCTGACACCGAAAGTCGTACGTCTCTCTTCAGGAAGGTACAGCATAGTCGTCAGCACCGGCAGGCAAACAAGCGTCTCGGTACAGCCCAGACTCACCGCATGGTAGATAACATTCAGTTTCTCCACGAACTTCTTGGCATCTTCCTCGGTCTCTCCCACATCGAAAGCAAGAACGCCCCCGAAACCGTTTCTCATCTGTCTCAGGGCGGTTTTATGGCCGGAATCCGTCGGTAAACCGGGGTAGCACACTCGTGATACTCGAGGATGCGTGGTAAGATACTCCGCTATCAACATGGCATTCTCTGCCATCTTGGCGGCCCTCATATCGAATGTTTTCAATCCACGCTCAAGCAACGAGGCCGCAAAAGGATCAAGGGTCGTCCCTATGGCCTGCCTCGTAAACCACAATTGGTCGTAATATTCCTTTGTCGAACAGGCTATCGCGCCGGCCATCAGGTCATTATGTCCGCCCAGACCTTTGGTGGCACTGTGAACCACAAGGTCCGCTCCCAGCGTCAAAGGCAACTGGTGATACGGTGTCGCAAAAGTATTATCAACGACCAGCATGGCCCCCACACGGTCGGCCTGTTGACGAAGGTATTCTATGTCTACCACCTTCACCAGCGGATTACTCGGAGTCTCGCAGAAAATCATCGCGGTGTTCTTTTTGACCGCCTGTTCGACTTTGTCCTGCTCGGCCGCATCAAGCCACGTTACTTCCACACCGAATCTGTCCAGAATAAGGGAAACCTTATAATTCGCTCCATATATATCGTGAAAAGTAATAAGGTTGTCCCCCGCCTTCAGATAAGTCAGAAAGGCCATGGTTACCGCCGACATACCCGAAGTGCAGATAACACAATCGGGAGCTTTCTCCAGGGCGGCTATCTCTCGTTCCACCGCACGACAGGTCGGATTGTCATCACGGTGATAAGTATAACCGTCTATTTCACCATTCGTAATCTGGCGAAGAATCTCAAAGCTGACATATTCATAGTTCACCGCCGACACTATCGGCGTAACCATCGGCTTGTTACCGTACGGCGTAAGGTGTTCTCTGTTCCTCATTGCATGCATTTCTTCCAGACTCCAAATTATCCTACATCTTTGAACTTGGCATTTTACCACTGCCGCCGACCCAATTCTACAAATTTTCGTAACATCTCAACCGGTGAATTTCACCTCCGGACGCTCCATTTAGCGGCAGCTATCCCTTCATCTGCCGCAATATCACTGTTTAACTTCAATCAGACGCACGCTAAATCCTTGCGAAATAAGAAGTTGAAAATTGCGATTTGGCGGCATTTGTCCCGAATAAACGAAAAAAGTTTCAATGTCTCCATTCTCGAAGCGATTTATCGGGCTTTAATTGCCGGCCAAATATTCAACCCCTCACGATTCCGGAAGTTATACCCGAAAATGCAAAATGGACTTTATTGTGAACAAAAAAGCCACAGCCACTGGTCAATTTGACGAAAATATTGTAAAATGAAGGTTTATTAAGTTTTTCGCCTGTGGCCAAACGCAGTTATTTTTGAGTTTTTCTGCTGAAGACGCCTTAAAATTGAAAGAACGATGGCTTTGATGTATCTTAATTAGTATATCGCTCCGCAGGACACGTTAAACGCCGAAACAGGAACATGGAAAATAACGTACCAAAAATTCGGGGTTACAGGATTATTAAAAAAATTGGGGCCGGTGCACGAAGTACCATATACAAGGCAATTCACGAGGAAAACGGTCAGCAGATCGCCTTGAAACGAATAATCATCGAAAAACCCGAAGACACTCGCGTCGTTGAGCAGGTGGAAAACGAGTTCCGGGTCGCACAGCGCATTAATCACCCTTACGTCCGCAAATGCTATGACATCAGGAAAAACCGCCGTCTTTTCAAGCTGAAGCAATTGCTTCTCGAAATGGAAATGTTCGAGGGACAATCGCTCGAAGACGGCCCTGTTTTGAGCCTCGTAGACGTTCTTTTAGTCTTCCGCATAGTCGCAAACGGTCTTCACGCTATGCACCAGCAGGGTTTCATACACTGCGACATTAAGCCTAATAATATCCTCCTCAATAAGGCCGGACTCATAAAAATTATCGACCTGGGCCAGAGCTGCAAAATCGGCACCGTCAAAAGGCGAATCCAGGGCACTCCCGACTACATCGCACCCGAACAGGTCAAACGCCGCTCCCTGAGCGTAAAGACCGATATCTTCAACCTTGGCGCCACCATGTACTGGGCTTTGACCGGATATAATGTCCCCACACTAATACCAAAGAAAGATAAGCTCGGCCTGCCAATAAATGAGAAATGCAGGCCCCCACACGAAATCAAAAACAAAATTCCCGTCGGTGTATCGAAGCTGGCCATGGATTGCATCAAAAACGAACCTGCCGACAGACCTCCAAATATGATGACCGTAATGTCAAGACTGGACCTGTTAATTCACAGCATACTGGGGGGAAAAATTCCTGCAAAAAATGCCTCAGGTAACCATAGAGCTTCTTAAAAAAGGGTTGGATGCAAACCTTTCTGAAACGCACAGGCGGGGTAATGTGATTTTTCTGCCCGAAACCGGTGAACTGGTGGTGGCAGGAGACATCCACGGACATCGCAGAAATTTCCAGCGCATTATGTCGTTCGCTGATTTACAAAACAATCCGGCCAGGCACCTCGTCCTCCAGGAAATAATCCACGGCGGACCCGAAGACGAAAGCGGCGGCTGTTTGTCTTATAAGTTGCTCCTCGACGCCGTCCGCTATAAACTCCGGTTCCCACAGCAGGTGCACATCATTATGGGAAATCACGATACCGCTTTCATTACCGGAGGCAAAGTCATGAAGGACGGCAAAGAAATGAACGCCGCCATGTGCTCGGCCATAAAACAGGAATTCGGCTCATCCTCGCTGGACGTTAAAAAAGCCTTCAGCGATTTCCTGATGTCTCAGCCTCTCGTCGTAAGAACCAAAAACAAAATCTGGATTTCTCATTCACTGCCACGCCAAAGACAGTTAAGCAAATTTGACCCGGAAATATTCAACCGCGACCTCAACACACAGGACCTTGTTAAGCCCGGTTCCGCATACCTGCTTACTTGGGGACGAAATCACAGCGAAAATCTAATCGGACAACTTACTGAACAATTTGACGTAGACTTCTTTGTACTCGGACATCAGCCGCAGCGAAGAGGCTGGAGAAAAGCAGGACAAAACTTAATCATCCGCGCCTCGGACCACTGCCACGGTTGCCTCCTGCCGATAGACCTCTCTCGTAAATACAAAATTGACAAACTCGTCGACTCAATCGTACCACTGGCTTCCATTGCTTGACAGTTTCCGCTACAAGGGATACGCTGAGTAACGCTCTTTTCAGGCAAGGATTCGAAAAGCTCATGGAATGGTACTTCTACCTCGCAATTATGCTAATCTTATCCCAGTTGGCATTCCTCTGCTTCATAATTAAAAACTACCGATACGTCCTGAAAAAATATAACCGCAGGCGATGGTGGTATCGACCAAAAACCGCTTTAATCGTACCCTGCAAGGGACTCGAACCACGCTTCGACCAGAACATTTCCTCTTTTTTTCAACAGGACTACGACAACTATCTGCTCTACTTCGTGGTCGAGGACAAACAGGACCCCGCCTACAAAAGGCTTTGCGAACTCACCGACAACTTGCGCAGCCGGACCCAGGCCGCCGAAGTTCGTATATTAGTCGCCGGAAGAGGAAAAACATGCAGCCGCAAAATTCATAATCTTCTGCACGGCTACCGCCAAATTCCCGAAGATGTTGAAATTCTTGCTTTTGCCGACTCGGACGCTTGCGTAAACAACGACTGGCTCAGCCATATCGTATACCCTCTACGCAAAGATAAAAATGGCGTCGCCGCCGGTTACCGGTGGTTCGTTCCCGCCAAAAACAATCTTGCAAGCATCGCATTGTCGGCCGTTAACGCCAAAATCGCTCAACTGCTCGGCAACTCCCGCTTCAACCAGGCATGGGGGGGGTCCATGGCTGTAAGAGTTGACCTCTTCAGAAAACTTGGATTACCCCAGATTTGGCAAAACGTTCTTAGCGACGATTTGTCACTAAGCTCCGCCGTCAAAAAAGCTGGCTTCAAAATCGTATTCGTGCCCGCATGCCTGGTCGCCTCTTACGAATCTACCACATGGGCAAAGCTCTTCGAATTCGGCCGACGACAATTCCTTATTACACGAATCTATGCACCCAAAACATGGTGCTTCGCTCTTCTAAGCAGCCT
Source organism: uncultured Pirellulales bacterium (assembly GCA_964524285.1). GTDB lineage: Bacteria > Planctomycetota > Phycisphaerae > Sedimentisphaerales > Anaerobacaceae > CAZGGE01. The sequence goes on along the minus strand of CAZGGE010000106.1, from coordinate 1,307 downwards.
GTATTCCGTCCTCGGCCTCTTCGCAACCGCCGTGGTCGCCGTCTGGGCAGTGAAGAACAATATCAAATGGGCATACCTTTATACCGCCGTACCACTCGTTTTTTTCAGCGGGCAGTTGCTCCGTGCAATTCTAAGACAAAAAATGATAGCAAAATTACTGCCAAAAGATGTAGCAAAAATGACACCAGCAATGGCCGCCGACATCGCCCTGTTCTGGTTGTGGACTGTCCTGATGCTCATTTTCATTCTCGTGTCAGCGCTCGGCAGAACCATCAAATGGCGAGGTATCACTTACCACCTCACCAGCAGAAAAAAGACCACTGTCCTCCAGCAAACAAGGCAAATCTGACTCCTGAAACGCAAAAGAACATATCGGCTCTAATATAATTCTACACGTCAAACTTTTATAAAATTACTGAAATATATTAAGAACAACTCCCCCAAAATACCGAATCCTTATATTTGAGTGGAATTAATTTCGGCGTATCGTAATGGTCGCAAAGTTTATATTTTCAGTAACCCTGTTGGGTGGAAATGAAAATGACTGACTTCATCAGATCCGCTACACTGCTGCTGGTGCTTTTGAACCCCTTCCTGATTATTGTCTATCTTGTGGATGTGATAGAAAAACTCAAAAAAACGCAGTTCCGCCGGGTACTCTTTCGAGCAGGAATTATTGCCGGGGCCGTCTTCTGCTGTTTTGCAATCCTCGGCAACGCAGTCTTTTCAAATTTAATACACGCTGAATTTGCCTCATTTCAGATATTCGGAGGAATCGTATTTCTCGTCATTGGTATTCAGTTTGTCCTCCACGGCCCTTCCGCTATTGAAATCCTCAGAGGCGATTCAGAGCACCTCGCTGGCGCCATCGCCATGCCCGTACTCATCGGACCCGGCACAATAAGCGCAAGTGTACTCATAGGAAAAAGACATGATTCTTTAATCGCATGTGCCATCGTAATAACCGCCGTCATCACATCCATACTCATCATGCTCGTCCTCAAGGCACTGCACGATTATGTGCGCCCCCGCCGGGAACCCTTAATACAAAGGTACATCGAAATCACCGGACGTATCACCGCTCTGTTCGTCGGTACGGTTTCCGTCGAAATGATTATGCAGGGCTTCAAAACCTGGGTACAAAAATTCTAATCTGTGAAAAACTACATCCCTAAAAATATGACCTTCGGCTAATGTCCGGGAATAGGATTTCCGCCTGCCTAATATGACAGCGCTAAATTTGCTCAAGATTCATACAGAGGTTGGCCGATGAACTCTTCAAAGGCATACAATTTGGAGAGTTTGGC
>CAZGGE010000105.1:0-10495 GCA_964524285.1 uncultured Pirellulales bacterium | reverse complement strand
GATGAAGGATACCATTGTTACGGATACCTGGGCTTTGAGGATGCAGGATACGGAGCCCACAATTGATAATCTGCATCTGCATTATACCAGTTTCGGTTTATATGCAAGTATAAGCAATGCGAATGATATTGATATGATAATGCCGAATTGCAAGTTTACAAGTAACACAACCGATGTCCGAGCGTCGAATGACGGGGACGGCAATATCGATGTATTAGTGCGTGATTTGAGCGGCTCATTTGAGGCTGCTAATCTGCAAATTGATAACGCAGACGATACCATTCAGGAGGAATACACCTGTAATATACACGTGGTCGATGAGGATGGTAATGACCTCGAAGGTGTTACCGTAACGTGCGAGAACCAAAGCGATGCGGAGGTGTTCAGTGTCTCAACCGATGCCGGCGGTGATATTACCGAGCAGGTCATACCATACAAGAAATGGGAAGGGACTTCAGAAACCGAGATTGCTTACAGCCCGCATAAGTTTACTTTTTCAAAGGACGGTTACAGGACGCTGGTGATAGAAAGCGTAACCATCAACAGCACCATAGACTGGGAAGTTACTTTGCAGAATCCCAGGTACGCCCGCTCGCGGGTACAGAACCCTGCAAGGCTTTCCATAACAAGATAGGAGTTTAAGCGATGGCTAATACTGCGATTGAGATACCTTTTTACGTGGCGAGCGACGGCCAGCCCCTGACCGGAGCGGCCGCCGAGATGGAATTCGAAAGCCTTAAGCTGCTTGACGGCACGGACAAGTCCGGCTCTGCACCGGCCATATCGGAGATTGGCGGCGGCTGGTACAGGTTCGGTGTTGCATACGGTACGGCTCCGTTCGACGCGGGCGATTTGGTAGGTGTGATTGACGCCGACAAGGACGGCAACAATTCACTGGCCGACATCGAGCGTTACATTCCGGTCGAGGTCAGGCTGGATTTTTACGCGCTCATGCGGCTGGTAAACAAGATGAGCCAGAACAAGACATCCGGCGACATGCTAATCAAGGATGCGGACGACAATACGATATTGAAGCTGGATATAACCGACGGCGATAGCACGCTCGACCGCGACCCGGGAGCTGCATAAAAATGGATGCAGAGTTTTTTGACAGCATATACGAGGGCGACTCCGCTCAGGGCACGAAGCTGGGCATGGGTCTTACCGGCGGCGACTTCTGGCCCCGCATAGACGGCTGCACTTTGCTTTACCGTGGGAAAGATATGCAAAGCATCAACTTTCAAAAGCTATTAGCTGTTGGTCAAGCCTGTGCATGTTTTATTCGTCCGCCGATGTATCTCGAACATGAGATCGATACAATGTATTTTTATCTTGCCCGCCGTGCTAACTGCTGTGGTGATGAGGAACAGTCACTCCGGGCGGCGGCAAGGCCGGGTGCCGTCTTCGCACCGAATGCAAAACAGAAGCACGGAAGAATAATCGAACTCAGGTGGTACTATTGTTCACTCGGGCAAAAATCGGAGCCGGTATGCTTTCGAATATATTCCGACGACGGCACAGGAGAAATAAACTATGCCGACGAAGTTGGAGCCGTTGAATATGTAGGGAAAGGCTTTTATAGATACTTGACGGAGCCGCTCGAGAAAGGCTCTTATCACTTTGTTATACGAACTGAAAACAAACAAGGGGTGAACGACTGTTCTTACGAAAAGATATGTGTATCTGTCGAGGTGGATACTCCTGCTGCTATTGACGTTGTGGAGTTGGGTGTGGTTTGATAACCGGGGGTACTTTTATGCCTAACTATATCGATTTTTTTCAGCCTGTCCAAACAGAAGCTTCGTTGCCTTGCGGCAGAGCATCTGTTTTTCTGCAGGGCAGACTTTGTCCCTGGCTCAAGCCTTTGGAGCTTGTGCGGAAAGGCTGGCCTGAATTCAGTTGGATTCGATTGAATTATGATGCATCGACTTATCTGGGCGACGAGTTGGTCTCGGGTCAAGATGTTGAAAAAGTTGTCGGGATGGGCAAGGCTGTCGAGTTGCGACGGTTTTACAATCGGGGTGAACCGGGTGTTTCGGTTGACAGCTATCCACTCTTTGCAGGACACATCGAGAAGATAGAGACAAAGCTCGACGGCAATGGAGAAAATATTGAGGTAATCGCACGGGATTTGAGCGCAAGACTGGAGCGTGCGTCAGTTTACGGACAATGGATTCTTGGCAGGGACGGCTCGGTGGATTTTTTGGCGGGCCTGGATACGGTATTCAATGAGGCCGGAAGTCCAAACGCCACGCCAGTGCCGGTGCAATACGATGGAGAAAAATTGACGTTGTTTGCAGTTGAGTCCACCCAGCGCAAGATGTGGAGTTGTGCCGATGTAATTCATTACCTGCTTTGCAGAATCCTGCCGAAGGGGATGTTGGCTCTACCGGCAATAGAACGCCTTGAGGCATTGACGCAGGGTCAGGTGATTCGAGATCTGGATGTAACCGGATTGAGCATAACGGAAGCGTTAAGGCGTTGTTGTTTACGAGCAGATATTCGTTTCAAATTTGTTCCGCGACAGGCGACGGGCGGTCCGAGGCAGGCAATTGTTTTTTACCGCCACCACACACGTACAACCGTAGAGTTACAGTGTCAGCAGGCCGGCCGGCAGATAAACGCCTCGAAAACTAATATATGGAAATTCCAGAGCGAAAAGAGCTTCTGGCCCCTGACTCATAAATACGTAGGGCAGGGTGATTTCAAAGTTTACGAGGGGACATTCGATTTGCTCAGGGCCTGGGATTCGAGCCTTGAGGATGCGGATTACGATAAATTCTCGCCCTCTACGAATGCTGATTTTTACCAGGTCAAGGATGTTTATCGCAAGTGGTGCCTGAATGAAGCAGGAGATTATACGGGTTCTCCCTGCAATCTGGGCGAGCCTTATGATTTCTCAAAAGTTTTTGGAAAAAGTAAATTTATTTGTCGTCGCAGGCGTTTTCGGCCCGCGCTTACAACGGACGGTAAAGGCAAATCGTTGGGCTATTTTGTTGAGGTATCGTTTGACGACGGCGTACACTGGTGGCAATACATGGACGCGTTTAATATGCTGCTGGACGAATGCGGGATATGGTTGAGCAGCGACCGCCTTGATGTAGATACCTGGATAGCTGCACTCAAGGGTGTACTGAAATTCAGGATAACCGCCTCCGTTGTGAGCGATGAACGTTTGGGCTTTGCTGTTGCTGACGGGCCTGTGGGTTCGGTTATTCCTGTAGTAGAAAGTCTTATTACCCTGCCTCGGCAGTTTCAGTATCGTAAAGTTAGCCCAAAAAGCATTTTCTACAATTCCGGAAACGAAAAACTTGGAAATCCGGACGAAGTAAATGACGGTCCAGCCTTGCGGGAATTCGTAAGAAAACATGCAGAAGATAATTGTGAAGCGATTGAGACAATTGATGTTCAGACGCCTTACCTTGTGTTTGACTTTGAGGTTGGTGACAAAGTCGTATCATCTCCGCAGGGCCGGGACTTACTCGGTTTTCGAAAAGATAACCGCAGTACACAATGGATTGAGCATGTGAAAATGGATTTCAGGAAGCAGAGCAGCAATATCCATATAATCAGAAGCAGAGGCGGATAGCTATGACCACAGGCCGACAATACGACCGAATAGATGCACAGCAGGCATTGGGTCGGTTGTGCAGGCAGACTCCCTCGCGAATCGAAGAAACGACGGTGGTAACTTCACCGGGAGCCGGAGCGGCGGGCTGGCCGGCAAAGATAAAGAGTTTATATGGTTATAACGTCTACAATGTTCGAGCGGTAGTACTGGGTGAGCCGGGTACGCTGCCGGTTGAAATTGGACAACAGATGAAGGCTGTTAATCTGGCAGAATCGTTCCTGGAAAGTGGAACACTGCCGGCCGAAACCTATGTTGTAATTCTCAGGGTGGGAGACAAGAATATTTTTTATGCCTGATTAACCATAAATAACGAGGGGGTTATGTCAGATGGCCGAGGGCAGCAACAAAAACTGGCGTCTTAATCGCCAGATAAATATTTCCGTTTTGGTTCAACTGTTCTTCCTTGCCTCGCTTATTGTAGGCAGTTGGGTCAATCTTCAACGACAGTTGGATTTATTACAGCATGATGTTACCCGACTGCTCCAGAGTCAAAAACAGGTGCAGTTAAAACTGGAATCGCTTCAAACCAGGAGCGTTTCATACGAATACCGGCTGCGGGCTTTGGAGGAACAGAAAGAGCGAATCAGAACTAATAAGAAAAATTATGAATATGAAAATGGAGGGTTAATAAAGTGAAACCGATTTTCTTTTTGGCAACGGCGGTGTGTTTCTCAGCCTGCGGATGCGACAGTTTGCGTTTTGCGCCAAGCGAGAAACAGAAGCAAAATGCGTGGCTCCACAGCCAAACAACGGCGCTCACTGCGGATGTGTCAAGGGCGGAAAAAACTTCCGGCAAAATGCAGGCTTTGGCCGACCTCGCGGAAGAGCAAAGCAGAGCATTTTTATCTTATTATGGACTTCCAAAGAAGTTTCCCGAGGCTGAATCCGCCAATGATGTGCTCTCTGAGCGAAGCGTTCAAATATCCCGGCAGGCACTGGAGGATTCGGCACAACGTCCCGATGTCTGGCGGATGACCAACAGTATGCTGGATTGTGCAATAGGAATTGCCGCATTGTTGGGGGGCGTATATGGCACAAGAGCTGTGCGGTTCCTCCGAGAAGCGAAGACAAAATCCAAGGCTCTTCAGGAGATTATCAGGGGCAATGAAATATTTAAAAAGCAAAACTCCGAGAAGGTAGACTCCTTCAAACAGTCCCATCAGCTCCAGTCGGCTCAAACTCGGCAAATTGTAACGGAATTGAAGCAGTCGACCGCTTGACCCTGGATTTTTTGATTGCGGTTCATTGACTGCGACTTAATGTAACACCGCCGATTGAACGGGAATTGACGCCGTGGCGTTTAGGCCTTAAAATTCCGGTAAATTGCTGGTAACAACGAGGAACTTATAATGACAGGACGAGAGCGTTTTTTCAATATGGTCAAAGGGAGGAATGTGGACCATCTTCCACTTATGCCCATTACCATGCAATTTGCCTGCGACCGCATAGCTAAAAAGTACGGCGAATATGCAGCAGATTATAGAGTTCTGGTCGAGGGACAATTGCGCGTTGCCGAAGAGTTTGACTTTGACCACATCTCCTGTATTTCCGACCCGGCAAGGGAGACGGCCGACTGTGGCGGCAAGGTGATATACGGCGAGGATGCACCGCCTGCAATTGACCATAGAAACTCACTACTGGCCGACAAATCCAGGCTTGCAGGTCTCAAGAAACCCCATCCTCTGGGCGGTGGGCGGATGCATGACAGGATAAAGGCGGCGGCTTTGCTCAAAGAAAAAACCGGCAGCGATAAAATAATTGAGGGTTGGATTGAAGGCCCCTGCGCAGAGGCCGCCGACCTTCGAGGTATCAATACCATAATGATGGATTTCTTCGAGGACCCCGGTTTCGTGAGCGATTTATTCGAATTTATAATTGATATGGAACTTGACTTCGCACGGTACCAAATAGAAGCCGGCGTAGATGTTATGGGTATAGGCGATGCGGCGGCGTCCCTCGTCGGACCAAAAATTTATGAGCAGTTCATCTGGCCTTATGAAAAAAAGCTGATAGATGGTGTTCACGCTTTGGGTGCTCAGATTCGCCTTCATATCTGCGGAAATATCGCCGACATACTCGAGGGCGTCGGACGTTTAGGCTGTGCTTTCGTTGATATTGACTATCCCGTTCCTATGTCGAAAGCTCGTAACAAAACCGGACCGGCCCAGATTCTGGCGGGCAATATAAATCCGGTCGCTGTGCTTCAGGACGGCACACCGGAGCAAATATACAAGGCGGTGAAAAAGTGCCACGAGGAGGCCGGCGACAAATTCATCCTTGCCGCCGGATGTGAGATAACACGGGGAACTTCTCCCCAAAACGTCAGGGTTCTCACGGATTACGCCGTTTCGAACTGAATAATATGGTATAAAAAGCCTTTATTGGCCTTTATTCGATATGTTGTCTGCGGAGAAGATAATAAACTTGTTCGATATGAAGCCTTTGCCGAACGAAGGCGGGTATTATACTGAAACATATCGAGCAGCCGAGAAGCTTCCTCCGGCGTGCCTGCCCCTAAATTTTGACGAAGAAAGAAATTTGAGCACCACTATCCTGTATCTTATTACTGCAAAAAATCCTTCGCAACTGCACAGGCTGAAAAGCGATGAAGTATACCACTATTATCTCGGAAGCCCGGTTACCATGCTGCTGTTGCATCCGGACGGCGGCAGCGAAATAATCACCCTCGGGCAAAACCTGTTAAAAGGCCAGAACGTACAGGTAACGGTACCACGCAATACCTGGCAGGGCTGCCTGATTAAAGAGGCTGGTGGATTCGCCCTGATGGGCTGTACCGTCGCACCCGGCTTTGAACCGGCGGACTTCGAAGCAGCGGAAAGAGACGAATTACTGCGGAAATATGACGGCGACCATGAATTAATAGAAAAACTTACGCCAAACAGTAAGCCGGATTGAGATGGCCTATTTGGCACAACCGCCAAGCTGACGTATTACATCTATAAGCGCCTGTGTACCGTCCCGTCCTCTTCCCTGTGCCTGAAGAACCTCCAGCAGCTCCTTTGCCAGGCTGGTGCCCGGAAGCGGTTGTTTCAGTTGTTCGGCGTATTCCATAACCAGCCGCAAATCTTTAAGCTGCAGGTCAACCATAAATGCCGGTCCCAAATCACCTTTTATTATCTTTGGCCCAAGCGACCTAAGCGAATGACTCGATGCCGCACCGGCGCCGGTAACATCAAGTGTTGTCTCCAAATCCAGACCAGCCTTCTCTGCAAAGGCAAGTCCCTCCGAAATGCTCATGATGGTATGAATCACCATTATCTGATTGGCCAGCTTGGTCGTTTGTCCCGCACCGGTTGGCCCGCAATGGATGACGGTTTTTCCCATCACTTCCATAACGGGACGCACCTCTTCCACCGATTCCTCTGTCCCGCCCATCATTATGGAAAGTTTACCTTCTATAGCTCCAATCTCTCCCCCACTTATAGGTGCATCGATAAAAGTAATATTTTTTTCGCCCAGCCTTCGGGCCATTTGCTTTGTGGTGGTCGGCGAAATCGTGCTCATATCAACGCAGATTGTCCCCTCGTCGGCCCCCTCCACCACGCCATCCTCACCAAGCAAAACCTGCTGCACATCAGGCGTATCGGGAAGACAGGTTATTACTATATGACATTGCTCAGCTACTGCAGCAGGGATTTGCCCCCACTCGGCCCCCACCTCGAAAAGCGGCTCTGCCTTTGACCTCGTACGGTTATGCACCACTACCGCATAACCTGCCTTGAGCAGATTAGCGGCCATAGGCCTGCCCATTATCCCCGTACCGATAAAACCAATCCCACCGCCGGCCATTAACTATATCACCTCAAGCCGCCTCAACGTCGCCTTCGCCCATCGTCCGCTGCGAACCTGAGCCCAAATCAAAAGAACCACCACCACCAGCCAATAGCCCGTGAACCGCAAATATACAACGCTCGTACCAAGCGAACCTTTCTCCCCAAGCGAAGACCCCGCCTTCAGCAATTCTTCGCACGTATACATGGCACCGACAAAAATGCCACCAAACAGCAACTGCCACGGCAGAAGCAAAACCACAAACACAAGCGATATAAACAAGGCCCGCGTTATATGCTTCAGCCCGCCAAGCCTGCCCACAATCGACACCTTCAGACAGAAAAGCATCGTCAGGCAATAAAGCACCGAAACAGGGACGAGCACGAAATTCACGAATCCAGTCATACTCTCGAGACTTTCGAATTTAACAGCGGCAAATTTCGTATCTGCGGCCTCCTCCTGCTTTTCATCCTCGCCTGAATCGGAATCCTCACTCGCAGCGTGCGCCGGTTTAGGCCTCGCTGCCGGTTCCTCTTCGTTGGCATCCGCCTTCGCCTTGTTCGGCTCAACAACAGGTTGAGGCTCGGCGTCCTCGCCCTTTTCCGCCTCCGCTTTCACTACCCCCTTGTCTCCCGCTGCCGGCCCGTTTGTCTCGACCACACCGGTATTCACAACCCAGAAGGCCGCCTGCAATAGCAACAGGCAAATCAACGCGATAACAAAAAGAAAATTCTTCCAAGCCCTGAAAACCCCCACTGATTCAAGGTAGTCGCTCGTCTCCAACAGAGACTTCGGCTGCCCCTGCTCTTTGTTCGATTTAGGCGGAAGGTCCTCAAACATTTTAATTCTCCCTGATTAAAACCCGCAAAAAATACATCTTCCGACAAACTTCAAAATCCTTCAACATCTTTATTATCCGGCGCAATCGCAATATCTGCAAGCAATTAAATGCATTTACACCGCTATTTTTGACTACACGCCGACTTCAGGGCCTTCTCCGCCGCCATGATTGTCTTCTCAACGTCCGCTTCGCTATGAGCCAGCGATATAAACATCGCCTCATAAGCGCTCGGAGCAAGATAAATCCCCTCCTTCAGCATCTGGCCAAAAAAAGCCTTGAATTGCTTGATGTTCGTCGCCTGTACGTCGCTGAAATTCCGCACCGGCTTATCCGTAAAAAAACAGCTCATAATCGAACCGACCCGGTTGATACTAATCGCAACACCCGCTTTTCGAGCAGCCGACATAATTCCGTCTGCAAGAAAACCCCCCACACGCTCGAGTTGCTCATAGCATTTGCTGCCCGCCAATAAATCCAGCGTCGCATTCGCCGCAGCCGTCGCAACAGGATTCCCGCTCAGCGTACCCGCTTGATATACCGGCCCCAGCGGAGCCAGAACGTCCATAATTTCCGCCCGGCCTCCCACTGCCGCCAGCGGAAGGCCGCCCCCCGCAATTTTTCCCAGGCACGTAATATCAGCCTCCACACCGAATAGCTCCTGCGCTCCTCCGCCCGCAAGCCGGAACCCCGTTATCACCTCGTCCAGTATGAACAACGCCCCCTCCTCCCTGCACAACTGCCCAATCCGCTCCAGATAACCCTCCGCAGGCAACACAACCCCCATATTCGCCGCCACAGGCTCAACCAGAACCGCCGCAACCTCACCCTTCCACCTGCCGAAAGCCTCCTCCACAGCCCCCGCATCATTATAAGGCACAACACTCGTAAGCCCCGCAACCGCCCCCGGCACACCCGCACTCGAAGCCTCCGTCATTCCCGCAGCCCCCGAACCAGCCGCCACCAGAAGACAATCACTATGCCCGTGATAACATCCCTCCATCTTGATAATCCGCTCCCTGCCAGTATAACCCCGCGCCAGACGTACCGCACTCATCACCGCCTCCGTACCGCTGCTCAACAGCCGAACCTTATCCACCGAACCAAAACGCGAAACTATACGCTCGGCCAACTCCGTCTCCGCAACCGTCGGCGCACCGAAAGACGTCCCACGCTCCGCCTGCTCACATACCGCCTTCACCACCGCCGGATGAGAATGACCCGCCACCATCGGCCCCCACGAACCCACATAATCTATATACTCGTTGCCGTCTATATCGTAGACTTTCGAACCCTTCGCGGACGCAATAAAAGGCGGCCCATGCCCCACGTCCCTGTACGCCCGCACCGGCGAATTCACTCCCCCCACCAAAACCCCCAACGCACGCTCATACGCTTCCGCAGACCTGCAACTTGTTCTCTCTCGCTCAACCATCACCCCAACATCCTAAAACCACAAAACATCAATTGCAAAAACTTTGTCCGCAACCTATTCATAAACTTCCCTTGACTACCCCCGCCGCGTATGAATAAAATCCGCTTTACCTACCGCTTATATCAGTAGTTACACGTATATCTTTACTTGCTTTTCTGAGACTTCCATATGAAATACCGCATGTACGTTGATGAAGTCGGCAACCCGGACTTGCAAAGCTCTGATAATCCTCTGCATCGCTTCCTTAGCCTTACCGGCGTAATAGTCGATCTGGACTACATTAGGGATACAATTCATCCCAGGCTGGAAAAATTAAAATCAAAATACTTTGATTCTCATCCGGACGAACCCCGTGTTTTGCACCGCAAAAAATTGCTTAATGCTAAGTATCCCTTTAAAGCTCTTAGTAATCGCCGTAAGAGAATTAGCTTTGACAGCGAAATCTTGGGGCTTTTGCGCGACTGGAATTATGTCGTTATATCTGTTTGTCTCGATAAAAAAGTACATAAAGAAACATACCAGGTATGGAGATATGATCCATACCACTACTGTCTCGCTCTTCTTTAGAAAGATTCACCATGTTTCTCGAACAGTCCCTTACAATAGGAGACGTCATGGCTGAATCTCGTGCCGGAAAAGAAGACATGAGGCTTAAGAAATCATTTGCAAAGTTGTGGACTGACGGCACCGCATTTCTCGAAGCCACCCGTTTCCAAAACGCTCTGACAAGCAAACAGCTATACCCCTACCCGTTGTCCATACCAGTCGAAACGAAATCCTTTCTGAGAATAATATGTTG
>CAZGGE010000104.1:0-10687 GCA_964524285.1 uncultured Pirellulales bacterium | reverse complement strand
AAAGCCGTCAGGCGGTGCATCCAACGTGGTGCACCGCAATTCAAACCCAGACAAAGCCATCGAGCGGTGTATCCCACGTGGTACACCGCAATCCAAACCCGATTCAAACCCGTCAAGCAGTGCACCCAACACGGTACACACTCCCATCGACCAGCTCATACGGTGTTTGCGGAAATAAACGGAAAATTTGACCGTAACGGCGTTAAAACAAATAATAGCGGCCGGCTCCCAACTGCCGGTGGACACAAAAAACCATTATGGTAGCATTTCGTTTAGACCGAAATGGCGTTTGTAAACGTTATATAATTGGCAATAGTTGATTTTGGCAGTTGGGTCCGGCTGGATGCTCGAAGATAAGATTCTGTTGTGGAAAATAAAGCGAGGGGACAAAGAGGCACTGAGCGCCGTGTATATGAAGTACAAGGACGATTTGCTGACCGTCGGGGCATCGCTCCTGACGGATGTCGGAGCCGCTGAGGACGTTCTTCACGACGTCTTCGTAACCTTCGCAAAAGGAATAAAGGGCTTTGCCTTGTACGGCAGCCTGCGGAATTACCTGATTACCTGTATGGTCAATCGCGTTCGCGACCGCTTTCGTAAAAAGATGTTCGAGGTATCCGGCCTCGATAGCATGGGGCCGTTGTATTCCCAGGATGACGGCCCTGAGAAAACGGTAATGGATTCGGAAACTGCCGAACGCCTCCGGGAAATGCTCGGACATTTGCCCATGAGCCAGCGCGAAGCGGTCGTGCTGAGAGTGCAGGGTGGGTTGCGATTCCGGCAGATAGGCATTTTACAGGGAATTTCGGAGAACACCGCCAGAAGCAGATACCAGTATGGCATGGAGAAGCTGCGTTCGCTTATGAACGGAGAAGTGAAAGATGAAATCTGAAAGAAATCCTGAAAAACTGATACGCGGTCTTCGCCGCCATACATCTGCCCAAAAGGACCAGCAGATTCTCAATGATGCTTTTGCAGCCCTGCAGGACACTGTGGGACGAAAGCAAAACGCACGGGATTACAGCTTATGGCTTTTGACGGGCGGTGTCGTCGCTGCCGCCGTGGTGATTATCCTCCTTGCGGTAACGGCGCATCAAAATGGCCCCAAAAAGCCCACTGGTGTATTTGCAGTTAATGAGCCTGACAAGATTGAAGAAACTCAGGATTTAGTCGAAAAGAAACCCGCCGTTGCGATTGAAAAAAAACTGCCGGAAAAAAAACAAACGGTCAAGCTCGAAAACGAGATACGCACTCTTCTCGATATGTATGCCACAAAAGATGTAAACGGCTTTCTCGAGGTGGTAGCGGAAGCGGACGTCGGAACCAGGCTCCTGGCCGTGTATCTTCTCGGAGAGGTAGGTAACGCGAATGCCCTCGAAGTTCTCGAGGAGTTGTCGACCGCTTATGACGGCAACACACCGGACCCGTTCGCGGAGGCGGCAGCGAAAATCCGAAAACGCCTCGAAATGGAAAAAGAAAAGAAGACAGAAGGAAAAGAAATTAAGAAAAAAGAAAAAAAGCCAACCGCTAAAAAGCAACAAAAGATCGAAGGTGTAGTCTACAGGGGGACAGTACGAGATGAGCACGGAGAGGGGATTGAAGGCGTACAGGTGCGTTGCGTGGATTATGACCATGATACAGGTTTAAGGCGACAAAAAATATTTGGTCTCAGCAACAAGGAAGGCACGTTTGAAGCGGGGCCGCTGCCTGTGCAAAGGCGGCGTTTAGGCCGATGTTTGATTTTTGAACATCCCGACTATTCAATCGGCTGGGTGCGGATGTTTCCTTCGGCGAACTTCGATAAGGATAACGTAAAAGTAACGCTTTTTGAGCCTGCCCGTGTAGGCGGCAGGGTAGTCGACAAACAGGGCGAGCCTGTTGAGGGGGCAACTGTGACAGCCGAAGTCAGGATAGGTTACAACCAACTTGACCTCGACGGCAGGAACGGTTTGGCGGTGCAAACAGACGCGAAAGGCTGGTTTATGTTCGAACAGATACCAGAGCCCGCAAGGCTTCATATCGAGGTAATGTGCAAAGGTTATGCACGCTACACTACGAGAACCTACGGCAAACCGGCACCAGGTACGTATCCTGTTCGTGCGGGACAGGAAGATTTAGAGATAGTCCTTGAGCCGGGAGGATGCCTCAAAGGACAACTGGTGCTAAACGGTAAAAACTATGAGCGCAAAGGGATTCTGGTATGGGCTTCAAAGCCGGAAAGCAAATCATGCAGGGCACGCACTGATGCCAATGGAGCTTTTGAGATAATCGGATTAGGGACCGGCAGCTACAAAATCTCCATCTGGGCCAGGTCGATACTGGAGCTGACAAAAGCGGGATTAGTCTGCGAACCTGTATTAGTGGACATAGATTTGCAAGAAGACGGTCTACCTTTGACGCTGGAGCTGAAAGAAGGTTTCCGTGTACCGGTCCGTGTTTATGACCAGGATACCGGCGGAGGGGTCCCCAATACCTGGGTATCTGCATCGTTGAAGGAAAATAACGAAATCCAGGTCAGCAGCGGGCAAACAGATTTTGAGGGCCGCTGCTCGCTGAGTTTAAGGCCCGGTGAATACACGCTTGTAGTATACGGCTGGGAGGAAGGCCGGCGCAGTAAGTTTTCAAAGGACTTCGAGATAATGGATAACAACGAAATTAACGGGGTTGAAATTGGTATTAAATCGCGTCCTTATGTTGCAGGCTGGCTGGTTGATTCAAACAATAATCCGGTAGTCGGCCAGGTGCACCTGGACTACGGCATTTCGCCGGCAAAAACGGATGCCAACGGAGCGTTTGTTGCGCCGGAACCTCATTATTATGGAAGAGACGACAAGGAAGTTTGCTTTGCATTTGATGCTCAGAAAAAGCGGGGCCGTATGTTCTTATGGGATCCTAATGAAGTAACAAACGATATTGAGATTCAGGTCGAGCCTCTTGCGCAAATACGCGGACGGATAGTTGACGAAAAAGGCAATCCAATTAACTGGGCCGAGCCGGAATTACATATAATGTTAAGCAAACAAAGGGGAAGGTGTGTTCACTTCGGCAACTGGCTGTGGAAGTTGGACAGAGATGAAGACGGCGAGTTCTTATTCAAGGATGTCCCTGTGGGCCTTCCGTTGAAAGTTTTCGTAGAGGGCAGAGGTGGACAGGAAAGTGTTGTGATTGAGAAATTGCCCGCAGGCGAAACATTCGACGTCGGCAATATGGTCCTGAAACCGGATAAAGAGTTTGTAGCTTATAAGAACCAAATGGATGGTAAATTAACAGGACAAGTCTTCGATGCCAATAATCAGCCTCTTGCGGGCATAAAGGTGCAGGTGCTTGCAAGATGGAGTTCCGATTCCATTACCGATACGACGGATTTAAACGGCCGATACGAATTTGAGGGTCTGCCCAGAGGAAAACGCCTTAGTATTATGTTACAGACGCAGGACTATTTACCGGACCATTTCTGGGCCGAATGTGACGGCAATGATTTTGATATGCACGTGTTCCGGCGCAAACCCCGTTTGATTAAGACGGACAAGCCGGAGGTCTTTATAAAAAAATTGAAGGCGGGCGAAGCTGTTAAGCTGTTCGGAATGAAGCTTGTTACCGTAACCGCCGAGCTTCAGCATGAGTACGATTTGTATTCGTCGAAGGGTGCTCTGGTTTTGGACCCCGGCCCGCACTATGAACACCTCGATATCGGCACTTTAAGGAGAGGCTCTTATTTTCGTACGATTGGGAAAAAGGAAATCGCAAGCGTGGAAGAGATGGTCTTCGAATTGATGCGAATCCACAATAAACAAAGAAGTTCGATGGCCGAAGGAGGTAAAGGTCATGTTCGCGTGGTCTTTGTAACCGGCGACAGGTCGAGCACACAATACATACGCATCGACGAAAACAACGAAAAAGACTTAAAAGCGGTTTGCAAGGCCTTGAAGGAGGCAGGTTATGGTGATGCTGGCGATTGATGTAGTTTTGCTGCCGGAAGAGGCGATGATGGAAAGGGTAATCGCGCTCAACAAAAATCTTGTTGAAAAATTCAACAGTAAAATCGCACTAAATAAGCAGAATTGTCTGCCGCACATATCACTGGCAATGGGGTGTATAGAGCAAAAACAGGTTGGGGAGGAGAGGGCAAAACTGGAAGAGATTTCGAAAGAAATATCGCCGGGTGAGTTGAAGGCTGTCGGGATAAGGACGGTAGTTAATCAAGTAGGCGAGAAGGTGTCGTCTCTGGAAATTGAAAAAAAAGCGGAGCTAATGCAGCTTCACGAGCGGGTTATGGTTGATTTTGAGCAATATATGAGCAGCGAGCCTGACGAGCAGATGATTTGGAGGAAGGGTAAGGTTTCCGAAAACACTTTGAACTGGATACGAGGATACCGCCGAAACTCGAGCTTCGAGAATTTTTTCCCGCATATAACAGTCGGCTACGGCAGGGCAGAAAGTTCGGATTTCCCGATGAATTTTCATTGCGAGAAGCTCGCCCTGTGCCATCTCGGCAATCATTGCACGTGCAGGCAAATACTTTCTGCGGTGCCTTTGCAGTAATCCATGTTCGGCTTTTTTCCGTGCTCAGACAATGTTTTATAGGACGCAGGATAAAGTTGGAAGAACTGATGGAAAAATTCAAGCAGTTTGAACGTGCCAGCCGATGGAAATTACTGGTTCAGATTACAAGGTGGCTCCGGGAAGTGGCCTCATGCCCATTTTCCGGGTTAAAGCTCACAAGGCTGATGGAAGTGCGGGCATAAAACTGTAAAGACATCATACGGATGGAGCCACACGAATTCAGGGAGAGCCGGGAAGCTCTCCCTGATTTTTTGTAATTTATCTGTCGGGACGCTTCGTTTGGGGGTATATTATATCTGTGAGGATTTCACGGTGTAATCAGGACGTTTGTCTAAATATTGCAAGCAGGAGCTTAAAATGACCGAAGTCCCCCCGGTTCTGTTGTCGTCGATAGTCTGTGAGCGTGTGATATTTGATAAGTTTACCGGCACGCCGAGTTTGATAAACGTCCTTCAGACCATCAATTCACCTCGTTTCCCAATGCGCTGTCAGCAGGTGGTTTTTTTCTGCGAGTTGACCGACGGCCACGGCAGCACCAACACAAAGGTCAAAATAGTCGACGCCGAAGACAAAGCAATCTTCGAAAAAGACGGGAAGGTCAAGTTCGAGGATGTAAAACAGGTACTGACTCTGGCGGTAAATCTTCAGGGAATAGTTTTTTCAAAGCCCGGAGAGTATTGCTTTCAGTTGTTAGCGGAGGAGAGACTTCTGGGCGAACGTCGCGTCGTATGCCGGCAGGTCAAGCTCGGCCCGGATACTACGGCTGAGAATTAATAAATTTATAACCTTCAATTATGTGGCGAAAGCGAACTGATTCAGTTTCGACGGGGTAGAGTGGATTTACGACGTATTCAAAGGCGTAAGTTAATTTTGATAATAGTAATTGCGGTAACTGCTGCGTTGCCGATGTATTTTGTACGTTTTAACGAGCCGACGCCAGCGCTTCAAGTGTTTAAGTTTTTTGCGAAGGCGGGGTCACTGTGCGGAACCGTACTTATAGTATGGCAGTTTTTGCTGGGTTTCAGGGCCATCGCGGGCAGGTTCCTTCAGGACCTTATCTGGGTGCTTAATCTGCACAAGTCTGTCGGGAAATATGCATTGATTCTGATAGCGTTGCACCCGGTGTTCATCACGTTGTATTATGTGGTGAAGAAAGGTAGTAATCCGCTTTTACTGGAAGGTGGCCGGCCTTTCAGCGGGTATGTTCTTCTGGGCGAAATAGCGTTCGGACTGTTCGTTGTAATTGTTGTAACGAGCGTTTTTTTAAGAAAGCGAATATCTTTTTCTACCTGGTATGGTTTTCACCTGAGCAGTTATGTTGCACTTCCTTTGGTGTTTGTGCATAGTATTCCTGTTGGAATGACGCTAAATGCAAGCGGGCTTTATTATGTGTGGGTGGGTCTTTTGGTGCTGGTTGCCGGCTTGTTTGTGCTGAGGTTTTTGTTTCGACTGGGTATTTTCAGCTTTCCTTACGAGGTCAGCATGGTGGAAAATGTGGGGCCTTGCGTGGTGAAAATCAGCAGCAGGCCTTTGGCCGGCAAAATCAGGCCTAAAACGGGTCAATTTATATACTTTCGACGGGGTGTCAGGGGCGCTGTTAGACCCTTTACCGTTTCTCATTATGACGGTGAAAGCGGTGAACTGTCGATAACCGTCAAGGCACTGGGTAAGACCACCACCAGCCTGCAGTCCATCAAGACGGGCGAGAAGGTTTATATCCAAGGTCCTTACGGTGTTTTCAGTCATGCAGCGATACAGAACAATAGTCCGCTGGTAATGATTGCAGGCGGTATAGGTATCACGCCTTTTGTGCGCCTATTTGAAGAGCTGGCACATGAGCCGGGACGGGAGCTGCATTTGTTTTACGGCAACAAAAATGCCGACAGCATAGTATACAAGAGTGAGCTGGACAACGTCGAGCATGTTAACGTGATACACGTGTTGAGTGAAGAGCCGGGTTACACCGGTGAGAAGGGATTTGTAACAACTGATTTACTAAAGAGGTATCTTAAACAACCTTTGGTTGAATATGAATTCTTGATTTGCGGACCGCCGGTTATGACGTCAAAGCTGAAAAAAGCATTAGCAAAGGAAGATGTCCCACAGGCTCAGATACACCATGAGCTGTTTTCATACTAAGGCTCAGGAGTATTTTTTACACGAGGGTTTTGTCGTGGACCAACATTGTTTCAGGTGCGTACTGTTGATGTGTTGGGCGGTGAATAAAAGTATTGAAAATTATTTGCGGCGGGGATATAGTGTTTGCTTTCACCGATTTTTTGAAAGGATTTTTCAATGGACTATGATGTTGCAGATTTGTCTTTGGCTGATGCCGGTAAGAAGCGAATTCTTTGGGCGGATAACAATATGCCGGTTCTGGCATCAATCAGGGAGGACTTTGCGTCCCGAAAACCCCTAAAGGACAGAAATGTCTCGGCCTGTCTTCATATAACGGCCGAGACCGCCAATCTTGCCCGGACGCTGAAGGCAGGTGGTGCGAGCGTTGCACTTTGCGCATCGAATCCTTTGAGTACGCAGGACGACGTTGCGGCATCACTGGTGAAGGACTTCGGGATACCTGTCTTCGCAATCCGGGGCGAAGACCGGACTACCTATTATAAACACATTAATTCCGCAATTGACCATGAGCCGGTCGTAACTTTTGACGACGGAGCGGACCTTGTGAACGAGCTTCATACGGGCAGGAAAAAAGACAGCGGCAGAATTATCGCAAGCATGGAGGAGACAACGACTGGTGTGATAAGGCTGCGTGCGCTTGCAAAGCAGGGTCATTTGCGATTTCCCGTGATAGCGGTTAATGACGCGGCAAGCAAGCACTTCTTCGACAACCGCTACGGCACGGGACAGTCAACGGTTGACGGGATTATAAGGGCGACGGATATCCTGATGGCGGGCAAGAAGGTAGTGGTGGCCGGCTACGGCTGGTGCGGCCGGGGCTTTGCAATGCGGGCCAGAGGTATGGGGGCAATCGTTATAGTTACGGAAGTCGACCCCATAAAGGCTATCGAGGCGGCCATGGACGGTTTCGAGGTTATGCCTATGTCCAAAGCCGCGAGAGCAGGTGATTTGTTTGTTACACTTACGGGGAATAAAAACGTTATCCGGGCGGAGCATTTCAAGAAGATGAAGGATACCGCAATAGTCGCCAATAGCGGACATTTCAACGTGGAAATAGATATCCCCGCG
Source organism: uncultured Pirellulales bacterium (assembly GCA_964524285.1). GTDB lineage: Bacteria > Planctomycetota > Phycisphaerae > Sedimentisphaerales > Anaerobacaceae > CAZGGE01. The sequence goes on along the minus strand of CAZGGE010000104.1, from coordinate 2,917 downwards.
CTGAAGAAGCTCAGCAAAAAAGTAAAACGCAATATTAGGGGCAATGTCGATGAATATATCCTTGCAAATAACAGGCGGATACATCTTTTGGCCGAGGGTCGTTTGATTAATCTTGCCGCCGCGGAGGGGCATCCGGCGTCGGTTATGGATATGAGCTTTGCGACTCAGGCTCTGGAGGCTGAATACGTATTGAAACAAAAGGATTTGGAGCCGGTTGTATACGATGTTCCCATCGAAATAGAGCAGCGGGTTTGCACCCTGAAACTGAAATCGATGTCTATTAGCATAGACAGGCTTACGCGCGAGCAGGTGGCTTACCTGACAAGCAGCAGCGAAGGGACGTAGTGTTCAAGGATACAAGCAGGTTCGACCGACGGGTCGAAATTGCAGATTCATGGCAACCGACAAGCAAAATAACCGGCAGACGTCAAAGCGTGCATCGAAGTCGTTTATGGCAGTGGGTCCGACGCTTCACTACAGCCATAAGAACGTTCAGACGTGCTGGTTCCTTGCGCTGGGGGCTTTTGTTGTAACGTGTTTTTTCTGGTCGAAGCTTCTTACAGGTACATTCTGGTCCTTCAGCATCGATAGTATGATAAATCCGCAGGCCTGGCGTCTGGGTAAGTCGGCAATGACGGGTGTGAGCATTTTTGAATATCCGTGGCACATAGCCGTGCTCGGTTTGCTGATGGCGGTTATAGCTGTTGTTCCGTTGCTTGTGTCGCAATTGATGTGCTTTAGTTACAGCGTGCCTTTTTTGGTGTCCGTTTTTCTGGTGGCAAATTTGCCCGCATTTTCTGTTGTTTTGCTGGTTTGCTGTATTGCGGCGGCGTGCAGGCCGCTGCGTTTTCGCAGCCGATTCATTGCGGTCGCATTATGTACCGCTCCTGAATTGCTTTACTGGGGGTTTTTCGGGGGAATCAGGGAAGGGGACCCGATGGAATGGGGGTTGTCATTCAGCCCGTGGATATTTGCGTGGATTGTCGGACTTGGTATAGTTGCAATTGTTTTGGGGACAGGTCATTTTACTCGATACCGGCCGGGTTTGCTTTGGCTGGTTACATCGGTATTTTTGTTGCTTGCCGTTACAACTTTCGAGATGCGAATCAGCTTTGCGGAGCTTGATTATCAGTTATACGTGGCGGAAAACAATCCGGAACATGTTCCCCAATTTCAGGATCACAGCCTTACGGCCCTGCTTGACAGGACTATAACCAATCCTCCGGCGAGGGTTCGCAGGTACTTTGAAAGCTCTTTTTATCCATCGGAGTCGATTGCTCTTCGTGAAGCCCTGAAAAGTGAAATTCAGCGTCAGCTTCACAGCTACGGCCGATGGCCTTGGTGGCTTTCTGTACCGTCGGAGTTTAAATATCAATCCAGGAAGCGAATGTTGTTCGAGAAATACGATTATTTTATACAGCACAGGCCTCAAAGCAGGCGAATGTCCATCGCATTGTACTATAAAGCAATTCTGAGCGATTACAGCCCGGACGTTCGATTGATAGGACGCAAGGAGTTGTTGTGTTTTCGCTGCGATTTCCCACATCCTCGCTCCCGTGACATCTGGTACTGGCTATATACGGAGTTCCCGGATAGTCCCGAATCTCTGGAGGCGAGATGGCGTATTGGAATGCATCAGGCCGGGGACGAGAGGTTTGAAGAAACCGAAAAGCTGCTCTTCGAAGCTCAAAAAATGCTTCACAAAAAGCTGGAGAAAACCGGACAGAAAGAATCGGCGGACAGTGCTTTGCCGGGGCCTTTTCGCAGGCCTGCAATGACGGTTATTACGGTTTCCAAACTAAACGACCTTCAGGTGCGGCTGCACCATCTGCAGACTTTGATAAATATTGAAAACAGGAGCGGCAAAGCCGATGCTCGCCGCCGCCTGGCGAAGTTTATAACCCTGAATCCTTACGCCCTCGATTACGAGTGGCATCTCGACCATTTGCTTGAGCAGAGCGGCATGGATGACCCGCTGCGGGATAATTTAATGCTCGCAAAAGCAGAACTCATCGCTGATGTTCAGTTGCGTTCGGAAAAGTTGAGCCAAATACACGAGAAATATCAATCGACGGACGGAGGGATGCTGGCGTTGTATCGGCTTGGACAGCTCAAAATGAGTCTTTATCAGGGAGAATCGCAGTCTGCGCAAAAGAGTAAATATCTGGCCGACGCACGGGCCACCCTTGGCAGCTTCGTAGATACCTATCCGGATACTTTTTACGCGGAACAATTCAGAAAAAACCTGGATTACCTTCCCAGTATAGAGTAGACAATTACCTGGAAATCGAGGGCGGGGTGAATCCGTGTGCTTACTTTGAACTGTGCGGTTTGGAGCAGCTTACGCTCCTCTTGATGACTCATTTTTCAATCCTTCGGCGAAGCTGCTTTTATGGTAAGCAAAAAATCGGTTATCTCAAGTCAATTCGGCTATTGACCTTCGGGTGCCTTTTTATAGAATATCTGATGGCAGTTACGCAAGCTGACGGCCTGCTTATGGTGAGAGTAGCTCAGTTGGCAAGAGCACTGGATTGTGGTTCCAGGGGTCGCGGGTTCAAATCCCGTCTCTCACCCTTTCCCATCAGTATATCGAACAGCTTAATGAGAAAGTACGCTCTGCTATTTTCGGCAACGTGGGGACGATTATCTGCTTTCGGGTAGGCGCTGAAGATGCCAGATACCTGGCCAAAGAGTTCTCCCCTGTTTTTTCAGAGTCCGACCTGGTAAATCAGCCGAATTACCACATCTGCATTAAGTTAATGATCAACGGTAAAACATCAAGGCCATTTAGTGCATACACGCTTGGGCCGAAAAGTTATGAGGGTATGTAAGAATTACTCTTGCAATAATCCCACAAGGTTTTCCTTTGTCAGCAATTTGACATCCTCGGGGCGCTCCAAAAAAGGCTGAACATCCT
>CAZGGE010000103.1:0-10743 GCA_964524285.1 uncultured Pirellulales bacterium | reverse complement strand
GGCGAAAGTCCTGGCGATTACCGCCAATGAAAATTCCACTCTTGCACAAAAAGCAGACGCATACCTGAAAGTCGACAAAAAGGCCCGGGGCGTTGAATTCACGGCTTTGTCGGGAATAGGGGAAGCCGAACATCAGAATCTGAGCGGCACCCTTTTCGGATTCAACATTTATGTGCTTTTCTATACCTTGGCGATAATGATAGCCCAAAAGAGAGGCGAGACACCCGAATCCATAGATGCACGACATTCAAACCTTCAATAATGAAACACTTTTTACGGCCTGGAGAGCACAGTGAAGACAATTCGTTTCGGCATTATAGGTTGCGGCCTTATGGGGAGGGAGTTTGCAAGTGCCGCCGCCCGCTGGTGTCATCTGAAGGATTTTGACGTCCGCCCGGAAATTGTCGCCATCTGCAACCGCACCTTAAATGCTCCCAAGATTGACTGGTTCAGAAAAAACTTTCCGACAATAAAACAGGTTACCAGCGACTACAAACAGTTGCTCGCCAACCCCGGGGTAGAAGCGGTTTATGTCGCCGTCCCGCATAATTTACACAGGGAGATTTATTGCGATACGTTAAAGGCCGGCAAACACCTTATGGGTGAAAAGCCTTTCGGAATAGACCTTGCTGCAAATAACGACATTAACCGTTCAATAAAAGAGCATCCCGAATGTTTCGTTCGTTGTGTGTCCCAGTTTATATTTTTCCCCGCCGTCCAGCGTATCGGAAGAATGTTCGAGGAAAACGCATTCGGCCGAATTATCGAAGTTAACTGCGGGTTTTTGCATTCCAGCGACCTTGATCCGGAAAAGCCCATTAACTGGAAACGCATGATTCAGTACAACGGCGAGTACGGCGTTATGGGCGACCTCGGCATACACAGTCTTTATATACCTTTGCGGGCGGGCATCGTACCTCTCGACGTCCGCTCGGTTCTGTCGAATATCATCACGGAGCGTCCCGGCGGACAAAAAGATAAAACACCCTGTGAAACATGGGATAATGCCGCCCTTTTGTGCCGGTCAGAATACAACGACGACGTTTTCCCGCTCACCTGCAAAATCCAGCGAATATCGCCCGGCCACAAGAACACGTGGTATTTTGAAGTCATGGGAACGAAAGCATCCGCCAGGTTTTCAACAAAAAATGTAAATGAAATTGAGATTTTAGAATACACCGGTGGCGAGCAGGCCTGGAAAAAAATCGATATGGGCCATGAGATGACATTCGAAACCATAACCGCTAAAATCTTTGAGGCGGGATTCTCTGATATCATTTTACAGATGTGGGCGGCTTACCTTTACGAGCTTGAGAACGGCAGGCCGTTTTCAAAATTTGCCGGCTGCCTGACACCGGGCGAAGTTTCCACAAGTCACAGCATTTTGAAGGCCGCTCTCGAATCGCACAAAAAGACAGCCACCGTCCCCGTGGAATACGTAGATGAATACGCCGGCATTAAGAATAGCCGATGAAAGATTAAAATCATGAACAGACACGTGCTTACAGGTTTCGGATTCGGCCCCATCCAGGCGGGACTCTTCCTGAACGAAGCGTTCAAGAGCGGGAATTTCTCCAGATTGGTTGTATCGGAAATAGATGATGAACTTGTTGCCGCCGTAATGAAAAACAAAGGAACCTTCTCAGTCAACGTTGCAAGAGCCGACAGGATTGATGTCGTATCTGTAAGTGGAGTCGAATTACTTAATCCCGTCGCCGAAAACGACAGGGAGAAGCTCATAGAAGCCATCAGCAGTTCGACTGAGATAGCAACCTGCCTGCCTTCGGTTTCCGTGTATGAAGCCGGCACACCCAACTCTGTGGCTGACTTAATAGCACAGGGATTATTGCAAAACAGTGAGACCTCACGCATTCTTTACACCGCTGAAAACAATAACCATGCCGCAGAAATTCTCGAACAAAAAGTTACCGGACGAGGCTCGAAAACAAACCACGCCACCCAGTACCTTAATACTGTCATAGGAAAAATGAGCCAGGTGGTGGTCGGCGAAGACAAAATCAAACAAATGAAGCTGACACCCATCGCACCTTTAATCGACAGGGCCTTTCTTGTGGAGGAATTTAATCGCATATTCGTCAACAGGTGTATGCTCGAAGATTTTCGTCCGGGCATTGAGGTATTTATCGAAAAAGAGAACCTGCTTCCCTTCGAAGAGGCAAAGCTTTACGGCCACAATGCCGTCCACGCACTCCTGGCTTACCTGGGCCGGCTCAAAGGCTGCCGGACTACGACCGAAGTAGCAGACAAACCTGAGATAATGAGGATAGCCCGCAACGCCTTTATAAATGAATCAGGGTCGGCGCTGGTAACGAAGTACACAGACCTCGGCGATCCGCTTTTCACCGAAGAAGGCTACGCCGAGTACGCCGACGACCTGCTTGCGCGTATGACCAATCCCTTCCTGGCCGACACCACTGAAAGACTCGCCAGAGACCCGGTAAGAAAGCTCGGCTTCGACGACCGCATCTTCGGAACCATGAACCTGGCACTTGGATACGGTATAGAGCCGGACAATATAGCTTTGGCCGCCCTGTCCGCCGTTGCTTTTCTTATCGAAAATGCCCAGGCCAACAAAGTCCCGCTCGAATTAAGCCTGTCGGACTACAGCCGAATTACAAAGCAAAAACTCGCGCAAATTCTGCACTGGATTTGGGCCGGTCGGGAACATTCTACCGCGGACAAGCTCATAGACCTGGTTTATAATGCAAAGCCCGAATTGCTGAAGCTTGTCAAAAACAAAACCTCCGGATGATTATCAACGAAGGAGCCGCACATGGGCAAACTCGAACTACGTGTTCTAAGCGATGCCGAGGTCGAAAAACTACATCACAAGACGCTGGAAATTTTCGAAACCGTAGGCATAAAGGTCGGCCACGAAGAAGCTCTTAAAAAACTCAGCGAAGCCGGCGCATCGGTTGATTACAACACAAGCATCGCCAGATTGCCTGCGCGGATGATAAATGAACTTCTGAAAAGTGCTCCCTCGGTGGTAAATCAAACCGGCGTCAACGGCAAAATGCTGAACGTCGGAGGCGACAACCGCTACTACATGTCCCTGGTCATTGACCCGTTCATCGCCGACTATCACGACGGCCTGCGCCGACCGGTACTCGAAGACGTTCGCCGGCATACAATAATCGGCGAGTCGCTGGATTGTGTCCATTCACTTACTCGTATGCAGTTTCCCGTAACCGACGTTCCTGAGCCGGACAGCTATTACAAAACAATGGAGATTTTCCTGTGTCATCACACAAAGCATACATCAGCTTTGCCGACTTCTGTAGAAAATTGCCGCGAATGGATGGATGTAATGGAAGTAATTTCGGACGCGGCAGGTCTGGACCCCTTTTCCACGCCACTGCTTACACTGGCGATGGCAATCACCAGCCCGCTCCAGGTCCACGCCGCCAACGTTGAAATAATGAAAATGGCTCTTGAAAGATGCTATCCCATCGTACCCACAACCTGTCCCATGGCCGGCACCACCGCCCCATATTCAATAGCCTCAACGGCATTGATTGCAAACGTCGAAGCATTAATGCCGGTCATTATGACCCAGTTGTACAAACCCGGCCACCCCGTTATATACGCCGTCGGACCTTCCGTTACCGACATGAAAACAGGACACGACCTGTACTACGGAGCCGAGAAAGCAAACTTCAAGATAATCGGAAACCAGATGGCCGGATACTACGGCTTGCCTAACGCAGGTGAGGCCGGCGGCTCTTTAACACATCGTCCCGACCTGCAAAACGGAGCCGAAAGCATGATGTACCTGCTAAGCTCAATTTCAACCGGCCAGAATTTAATCAACGGACTCGGAAGCTTGCATAACGCAAACGGCATGAGCGCAGAACAAATTATCATGCAGGCCGGCCTCGCACAAATGGCCGAATTTATCGCCCGAGGCGTCGATACCTCCGAATACAAACTCGCTGTTAATTCAATCCGAAAAGCAGGACCGGGCGGAAATTTCCTCGACGACAGCCTGACGCTCGAACTGCTGCGAAGTAACGAATTTTCCTCCAATCCCTACCTCGACCTCACAGGCGGATACGTAAAGGACGCACCCGGCGTATACGAAATCGCTCATGAAAAGGCCGAGCAACTCGTCGCAGATTATAAACCGACAGTACCACAAAAAGTTCAAAATGCCGTAAGAAATTTCTTCAAGGATAAATATCGCTCAACGAAAATTGCGGATATCGGCTGGGACTAATCCTGATTTTCTCAATGACTTGATGGTGCTTTTGCCTTTTGTTATTCTTTGCCTATACACCAATAATCTTCAGATTCATAATAAGGAAATCGGTCAAATGAAAACAAACATAACCATGTGTACAGCCTTACTTTTTTTGCTGAGCAATTGTTGTTTCGCCGAGATAAAATTCGTTAAAATTCCCGCTTCTTCTTACGAAATAAAAGAAGAAGCAACGAACGTAAACCTCACCGTTTATATTGACCCGTTCATGATTGCAGCCACCGAGCTTACCCAGCAGCAGTATGAAGACGTAACGGGATGCAACCCATCCCACTACAGACATCCCAGAAAACCCGTCGAGAACGTTACATGGTGGCAGGCCGTCGAATTCTGCAACTGCAAGAGCATAAACGACGGCCTCGAACCCTGCTACGACCTCGCGACCGGCCGATGCGACTTTGAAGCAAACGGTTATCGTCTCCCGACATCCGCCGAATGGACCGTCGCCGCAAAAGATTTATTTAAATGTAACCCCGCAACGGTGCGAAAAACAGCGTTCCTCGGCTCACGCGATACAAAAAACATCGACCGCCTGATGAAAGTGGTCCGCGAAGAAGGCACACATCAGGTTGCATCACTTTACCCGAACAAAAACGGCCTCTACGATATGTTGGGAAACGTCTGGGAGTGGTGCTATGACTATCACGACCCCGGCAAATGTGCCCCCCTGCCGCTAAAAAATCCACACGGACCCGACTGGGGCATTGAACGTGTTATAAGAGGAGGCTCATTCATAACCTCGACACTATCATGGATGAGGCCGTGGAAATCCTCCATGCCGCCCGATTATAAAAGCAGATTCACGGGTCTTCGAATCTGCAGAAGCTGCCCGTCCGGCGAAAATGCAGTAAAGCCGACTCCCGATTTCAACTTCAAGCCTTACAACAATGCCCCCGCCGGCTTTGCAAACAGCACTGGAGAACTCCCCCCCTTAACCGTCGATTCAAACGGCAAACCCATCACCGACCTCAAAAGCTGGAAGCAAAAAGCGCAAAAACTTAAGAAGCAATGGCGTAAAATCCTCGGCAGCATTCCTATTGAACCTCCATCGCCGCAAACCCGCAATGTCAAGACTTATAAAGGACACGGTTACACCGGAGAACTTATGTTTCTTAAAGTCGGACCCGACGAATGGGAAAAAATACTTGTTATGATACCCGATAAGCCCATAACCAGACCAACCCCCGCAGTTATTGTCCCATATTATGACGTGGATGCCCCTGCGGGCAGAAACCTCGGAGGTCGTATCTATATGGCAAAAGGAGCCCTGCGGAGCTTCGGCTACCATGTGATTCAACAAGGCTGCATAGCCGTCGCCATAAGATGGTTCAGCGAAAGTTACGGCGAAAAAGACGACGAAGCCGTTGCAAATCTGAAGCTCAAATATCCTGATTGTACCGGCCTCGGTAAATGGATTTGGGATTGCAAAAGACTGCTCGACTATATGCAAACGCGTCCGGAAATCGACTCCGACAGAATCGGCATGATAGGACATTCGCTGGGCGGCAAGATGACTCTCTATGCCGCGGCTATGGATGAGAGAATAAAGGTCGCCGTCAGTTCCGAACCGGGCATCGGCTTCGATTTCCCGCCGAGGACGCTCGTCAATTACGATGACTACTGGTATATCGGCCAGTACGTAAACACTCGCGACAAATCCATCGACCAGCACCAGTTGCTCGCTATCATCGCCCCCCGCCCGTTTCTTCTCATAGGAGGCGACGCCGCCGACACCGACCGGAGCTGGCACTTTATAAATTCCGCTCGAAAAGTCTATGGTCTTTACGGCGTCCCTCAAAATATCGGCTATTATAACCACCGAAGCGGTCATTCACCCACACCAAAAGCAGTACAGCTTTCCATACAATGGCTGACTCATTTTCTGAAGGAATAAATCCGCCCGGAGTATGTGGTTATTTAAGCTCGACTACAACTGCATCTTCAGGGCCAACCGTTAAGGTTAAACTGTTTGCCGATACTGATACTGTTTTGCCGGTTTCGATATTTATCGCACGCCCAAAACCTTCCGGAAGCCGAATCGCCTCTGTAACGGTTTCACTTCTGCTGTCATTGAAAACCGCCAGTATCGTCCCCTCCTCCGTCCTCATCAAACGCGGCCGAAGCCGTTCACCCGAAACCTTCGCCTGCAAATGCTTGTGCAAAATTGCTTTGATTATTGCCTTCGCCCCCGCATCTTTGCGGTACAGTCCCAGCCCTACATATGTTCCAAAGTAATAAATCTCTCCCTGGCCGTACCTGTGGTGTGCACCCAGCACCATGTCATCGTATTTACCTGTTGCCTGAGCACCTTCAAGCTCGAGGGGTGTAATAAACCCACGCGCCCGAATCTGTGCCGCCACCGGATAATCGAACTTAATCGCCGGACCCAGATGAACCGCGTCCATTCCTTCGACAGCGCTTCGTTCTTTTTCGAGCTTACCGTCCGCCGAGGGTATTGCAACTGTATTATCCGGGTCGCTATATACCATTTCTCCCTCTCGCAGCCCCGCAGCTTGTGCCAGTTTTCCAGCCGGCCTCTCCGCCCGCATAAAACCATTTCCGTCCAGCATTCCCATCCGGCAATCCGCTATCAATACCCCGCCTGCGTGTACAAATTCGGCAAGTTTATCCGCCACTTCCTCCGGCATGGTCAATGCCAATGGTACAATCAGAACCTTCTGCCGCAAATCCCCCAGCGTTGCATAAGTAATGTACCGCGCACTTAAATCACACTCCCATACCGCGTGGTAGTAGCCAATATGTGCCTGCCCGTAAAGTTCATCGCTAAGCTCCATCGCCAGCAGGGCCGTCGAGTTATCCGGGTCGTACAAAATCGCTACGTCCGGCTCAACACAATGTCGCTTGATTACCCCGTGGTATTTCTTGAGCAACCTGCCCGTTTCCGCCGCCGCCCTGCTCCGCTGGGTGTCCATGCCGTCGAGGCGAACAAGACCTGTTCCTCCCGATTCCTGTCCGGCTCGCTCGTGCATATAACACCAGTAAAGCGTACCCTTCGAACCCATCGCCGCTGCCAGCCAGTTCCATACAAAATACTCTCTCGGCCGCGGAGCACGCGTTTTGCGGAACCCCCGAATATTCGCCGCACCGCCGGGCATCTCGCTAATCCAGAATTCCCTGTCCCCTGCCGCACTGCGTGTAGTCTCTATCACTTCCGCACAGGTCGCAAGGTCCCACATGAAAGCCTGCGGCGCAAAACTCGTCCCCCAAACATCCACCTGCCCTGCCAGCTTCCAGTTGTGAATAAACGCATTCGCCCGCGGAAGCACAGGCGGCACCGCACCGCTGTGACTGACAACCTGCCTGCTCGAATCCTCCTCCCTGATAATCCGAACCCGCCACGCCATGTTAGCCGAAAGCTCATCAAACCAGAACCTTCCCCAGTCCAGCCAGTCCGAGTATGTGCCCTGTAAAATAGGCGGATTCACCTGGTTAAGACGCCCGTATGCACGCCCCCACGCCCGGTTGATTCCCTCGATGTCCCCGTATCGCTTTAACAGCCACTTTCGAAATGCCTGCCGGGACCCGTCACAATAACAGAAAAGCCTGTCGCCGGCGTTCGACCACATATTATTGCACCAGGCAGGCTCGAGGTGCGGCTCGTTCCAGCAATCGTATATATAAAGGCTTTTACGCTCCTTAAATTCATTAACTACCCGCCGGATATATCTTTCGCCCTCCTGTATTACCGCAGGATGATGAAAACACAACCCCGGATGTCCCCCGCTCGGCGTAGCCTCCTGACTGCCCAGCTCAACAGCTCTGCCGTTGGCATTAACGTATCTCGCTTCCGGATGCTCCTGCTCCAGCCAGTAAGGCGCGTTCTCCAGGCTAAGCTCCAGCAGAACTACAAGCCCCACCTGCTCACATATATCGAATATCTCGTGAACTTCGTCGAATACGAACGCATCCCTGCTGCGATGGTGCCAGTTCCATAAAAGCCGGCACTTTATGATATCGAAGCCCAGTTCGTTTTTAATCTTTGACAGATTGAATTTGTGCTGTCCCCGACGCGGACTGCTCGGCCGCCAGTAATGAGTACCATACAAAAATCCTTTATCTTTACTCCCCAACGTCGTACTCCTTAAGCGCCTTTACCTGTATCGGCAATAATATATAAAGAAAGCCTCGCTAGAGCGAGGCGTAGCAACACGAGTATTGAATATGTGCGTTTGGTGTAACAGCTTTTTACTATTTTACGCATATTGTGCCGTCGCTGTAACTCCAGGTTTTCTGGTTCAAAGCACAAAAACTAATTCCAATTTGTATAGGTTTGTTAAAATCAATAGCTTGTAACGATATTTCACTCAGTCTTTTACTTTTAATGCCATTAGCTGGTTATACCGGCCGTTATGCACCAGCAGCAGGACCGTGCCGTCTTCGCCGGCCTCTTCTATTTCTTCGTTAAACTCCTGTACAGACTCGACCTCAGTTCGGTCAACCTCCATAATCAGCATTCCTTTTCGTAAGCCTGCGCGTTCGGCCGGAGAGCCCGGTTTTACGTAACTAACAATCACACCGGAAAGGCCTTCATACATACCGCCTCGGTCGCCGGACGTAAATTCTTCAACCCTGAAGCCCAGGGCCTCGGCAGGTTCGGAACGTTTGCGATAACCACCGCGCCCTCTTGCTTCAATGCCAACGGCCCTTTCGCCAAGTTCGGTTTCAAGTTCTTTTCTGTCGCCGTCGCGTATAATTACGATTTCCACCTCGGTACCCGGCTTAAGGCTCGATACACTGTCACGAAGCTGGTTGGCGGTTTCCATTTCCCTGCCGTTCAGTTCCACAATTACGTCATAAACTTCGAATCCTGCATCCTTGGCGGGAGTATCCTCCATAACCTCGGTAACAACCACGCCTTTTGTTGCCTCGAGGTCGAGAGATTCTGCAAGAGCGGGTGTCAAATCTTCGATTCCGACCCCCAGGAATCCCCGTGCGACCCTGCCGGTTTCCTTAAGCTGCTCGAATGCAGATTTGGCAAGGTTGATGGGTATTGCCAGGCCTATACCGATGTTACCGCCGCCCCTGCTGACTATTGCCGTATTTATGCCGATTACCTTGCCATCTATGTTGAGCAGCGGCCCGCCGGAATTGCCGAAATTTATTGCGGCATCTGTCTGGATGAAATCCTCGTATTTGGTAACGCCGAGTCCGCTTCGGTTCTTAGCGCTTACTATGCCGGCAGTTACGGTCCATGTAAGCCCGAGTGGATTTCCAATAGCCAGCACCCATTCACCCACTTCAATGGAATCCGAATCGCCCAGTTCGACAGTAGGCAGGTCGCCGGCATCTATTTTTACTACAGCGACATCAGAGGCGGGGTCTGTGCCGATGATTTCGGCTTCGAATTCGCGCTTGTCACTTAAAGTTACGTATACTTTGTCGTCCTCGGCTTTTTCGACGAGGTGATTATTCGTGAGGATATAGCCGTCTTCGGAGATAATAAAACCTGAGCCGAATGCCCTGCTTCTCCGCGGCTCTTGCGGAAACCGTCGTGGAAACCTTCTGCGGAAGAAGAATTCGAATGGGTCATTCTCGAAAGGGGATTGTCTTTGCTGATCCCATTGTCTCAATCCTTCAGAAGGCATGTCCTGTTTTTCAATCTTTGAGGCTTCAATGCCGACGACGGCGTCCGAGGCGTTTTGTGCGATAGCGGCGAATGTCTTGCCCATGTCGCGGAGAGTTTCGACACTTTTTTCAGCTTGTGCAACGGCGGGCATTGTTATAAATGAGGTAACAGAAGCGATTAGAACGAGACATGTGAGAATTTTGTGGGTTGCAGGTGTTGTGTTTGCTGAGTTTTGCATTTTTTTATCTCCCAAAGAATTTTGAAATTTCTTTTTGGCCGCGTGTATTTCAGCTTTCATCGGCGTTTGTTTATGATGTTGTAATTTCTTTTTTGCAAGTAACTTAGCGTAATGTTCAGGATTCTTAATTTCGGCGTTTTTTCCAACTCGACTGTTAAAAAATATGCTTTTGTTTTGCAAAGAATACGATTTTAGAGCCGTCAGGTTCATAGAGTCAAAGAATTTTCGTGTAAAAGGAAGGTAAATGGCGGAGGTGTCAGTTGCTTTGAGCTATTTTTTCAGGACGAATTTCAGCGAAAGACAGAGTTTAGGATTTGGTAAGCTGGGTAAAATTTGCTGGTTGCAGGGTGTGAGCGGTGTCGGCGTGCCATACAGGTTATAGCATTGGTATGGCAGCCTGAGCTGGTTCGGGATACCGATATGCCGTTTGAATTGCGGTGTGCCACGTGGGGTGCACCGCTTGTCGGGCAGTGCACCACGTGGGGTGCACCGCTTGACGGGTTTGTCTGGGTTTGTATTGCGGTGCACCACGTTGGATGCACCGCCTGACGGCTTTGTTTGGGTTTGTTTTGTGGTGGGGTTTGGAGTCCGGTTTTTGTAAGCCTTTGCAATAAAAGGAGTTGTGTTAATGGGCGG
>CAZGGE010000102.1:0-11067 GCA_964524285.1 uncultured Pirellulales bacterium | reverse complement strand
AATATCACAACTCAAGCCTTTTTCAATCTATCCCCGAACTTTGGGACGTTAATAATTTATTGGGAGAATTGAACCGTGAGAACTACTGTCTGCTTAGTATGGGTGGTGTTGTTGGCATGGGGGGTATTTGTCGAGCTGGGTTTATGTAAGGATGTTGCCGGATTTGAACGGCGGACACCTGTGGTCGAAGCTTACGAGAAAACACATGAGGCGATAGTAAACATATCCGGAGAGCGAACAATATCGAGGTCGGCTCTTGGAGGTTTTGCCTGGCCGGAGATGTTCGATATGTTCGGGCCTCGGATTAAAAGTCAGGTAATGGTGCTGGGTTCCGGTGCGGTCGTACATGAGAAAGGATATGTAGTTACCAATGCTCATGTGGTAAAGGGAGCTACGAAAATAAAGATTGGATTCAGTGACGGAAAAGAGTACGCGGCAAAAGTGGTAAAGGCGGACGACGAAAAAGACATTGCAATTTTGCAGGTTGAAGCTGAAAAGGATTTTCCTGTTGTGGAATTGGGCAGCAGCAGTGATTTGATGCCGGGGGAGACGGTTCTGGCTATCGGCAATCCTTATGGTTATGCCAATACTATCACCACCGGTGTTGTGAGCGCAATTGGCAGAGACATAAAGGTTACTGAGAAATTCTGGCTTCGAGGGTTAATTCAGACGGATGCTCCGATCAATCCGGGTAACAGCGGTGGGCCGCTACTGAACATAAACGGCAAATTGATAGGCATAACAACAGCGATTCGAGCGGAGGCTCAGAATATCGGCTTTGCGATACCGGTGGACTCTCTGGTGGATAACCTCAGTCAAATGCTTATGCCCGAGAAAATGCGTCGTGCCAGTCTCGGTCTTGTTATAGGCAAGACCACGAAGGTTAATGATACGAAAGGAGTAGTGGTGGATTCGGTGAATACTACCGGCCCTGCGGGAAGGAACGGAATTGAACCGGGGGATGTAATAGTCAAGCTAAACGGTGAGCAGCTTAGCGGTATTATAGATTTTTATGTACATCTGATGGACAAAGCGATGGGCGAGCCTATAGAGGTTACTTATATCAGACCGAAAGAATCGGACCAGAAGAGCCGAAAAACACGCTTGACATTGAAAGCAAAACCTCTTCCGGACGGGCGAAAATTTGTTCGCAGTTTTTTTCATATGCAACTATCAGAGTTAACGGAAAAGGTGGCCCGAGAATTTGACTTCGACGGTGCGCATCCTGTTTTGATAGTTACACACGTGATTCCGTCAGGTACGGCAGACAGAGCGGGCATTGAAGAAGGTGATATTATACTTCAGGTAAATAACCGTGCTGTTAGTAATATGAAGGAATTGTCGCTGGAGATGGAAAAAGTAAGCGAGGGTTCGGTTGTAGAATTTCGTATTGTTCGCATTTCCATGGGGTTTTTCGGTCAGGTTCAGCGGCAATTTATTGTGAGGCTTCAGGCGGGACGTAGTAAGGTAAGGGCGAACAGTGCCGAACCCCGGGCATTAAAAAAGATAAAATCTGCAATTTCCACCAGCCAATAGATTTTTACAGGTATAAAGGTTTTGTTGAGTGCTTATTTTAGCCTATTGCTTATCCGTTTTTTAGTACGGCAGCGCCGTTAACTTCGCCTTTTTTAAGCATCTTTAAGGCCTTATTCGCCTGTTCGAGTTTGAATTCCTGTACTTTTGGGGTGATGGGTATCTGTGCTGCCAGGGGCAGAAATTCTCCGACATCCGTGGAGGTAATATTAGCCACCGTCTTTAACTCTTTTTCGGACCACAAGTGTGTGGAATAGTCGAGTTCAAGCAAGGCTTTCTTATCGGCGTTTTCTTTCCTTATGGCATTGATAACAAGCCGTCCTCCTTTTTGCAGTACGCTCATAGCGTGTACGACCGGCTGCCAGGCCGGAGTAAAATCTATTGCTGCATTGAGGGGTTCTGGCGGTTTTTCGCCGGTAGCACCCGCCCAGTTAGCGCCAAGTTCACCGGCAAGCTGTTGATGTTCTTTTTGGCCGGGCCTGGTAAATACAAATACCCGGCTATCAGGATATTTATGTTTTACAATTTGTATGACAATGTGTGCGGAGGCGCCGAAGCCGAACAGCCCGAGAATCATACCATTTTCCATATTGGTCAGTTTCAAGGCTCTGTATCCTATCGCTCCTGCACATAAAAGAGGGGCGGCTTGTGAATCCGAAAATCTGTCGGGGATGGGATAAGCGAATCGGGGGTATGCGAGCATATATTGTGCGTAACCGCCGTCGACATCACAGCCTGTGCCTTGAAACTCCTCACATAAGTTCTCGGCTCCGGAGCGACAAAAATCACACTTTCCACACGCCGAATTAATCCATCCAACCCCAACGCGTTGGCCGATTTCGAAGCGACCTGCGTCCGGCCCGATTGCATCAACTAACCCTATTACTTCGTGGCCGGGTATGACCGGTATGCGGGATGGCTGTCTGCCTTCAATTTCATCAAGCTCGGTGTGGCAGACGCCGCAGGCTAAAATTTTTAAGCGTATCTGGCCAGTTGCCGGCTCAGAAATTTCACGGTTTTCAAGGCACAATGGTTCCTTGTCTATTCTTGCAGTATGGTTGAGTACCATGGCTTTCATTGCTTATTTCCTTCTTTTGCACAAACCACTTGGCAAAAGCCTTCCTTATACACGCATTCCAAAGTTTGTCCAGGCTAATCTGAAATGTCCGCAGTGATTAACGTGCTTTCCGCAATTTTATTTCTTGTTATGCCCGAATATTATCCGGTTTGAGTATGCCGTATTTTACCAAAGGTAAAAGATCGGTAAATTCCTTGACGGGTTGACGATTTGTGTTAAAGTTCGACATAAACCTGCCGGGGTACATGTCGGAATTATCTCCATCATTAAGAACTGAATTTGCACAGGCACAGCAGGTTTGCGCCGTAACATGCCTGAAAAATGGTTTCTGGCAAGGCGAAAGAGATTAAGGAGTAAAAAATAATGGCTTTCAAAACGAAACTTATCGTAATCATGAGTGCTATGGCAGCGGGAATTTCGTCGGCAGTGGTTTTTATCCTCACAAGAACAGGGCGACATGCAGCTACGGCGGCCAAGGTAGCTGCGACTTCCACGGCTGTGGCAACTATGACGGTTCCGATGTTTCTGAGTGACAAGGTGTGTCTGAGTGATTTTGGACGTTACGCGCCGGAATACTGCGAGGCTGAAAAACACGTGATGAAAAGTTTTGGTGAGCTTTTCGCAAAACAAAAATGCGATGAAGCGATCCACTTATTTGAGAAACTTCAGGGGCAATACGATGCAAATGAATCAGGGCTTTTGAAAGCCTGGCTTCTGGCAGCATTTTATGAAGACACTCCAACAGAGAGCAAGAATAAAGCTGAAAACTATATTCTGAATAGGTACAGCCTTGACAAGATGAACGCAGATACGGATTTGGAGGTCTGGGGGCTTGTTGCTGTCGCTGCTTTGACCACTCAGACGTCTGAAGCGGGCCTTGATTACGTCATCAGAATGTTGGATTATACGGACAAGACCGACACACAACACAATAAAATAATAAGCACCGTCGCTGCAAAATGTATGGATTATCTTATGGGAACTTCGGAACCTGATGACAGACAAAAGCGGGCGAAAAGACGCTTGTTGGATGCATTTATCGAAACGTTCGGACCGGATAGTGTTCAGCCATACGAATGGTCGATGGATATACAGAACAAAATTATCTTTAATTTAATTGAATCCGGCGACGAGCAGGCTGTTATTCGTTACTACGGCTCGGTTTTGGAGGCACTCGCAAAAAATGCAGAAGGCGAAAAGTATATTCAGCAATTTATTGAGAAAAACCTGGCGGCGGCGGAGCGCGCAACAAAAGCCATAAGCAAAGAAGCGATTGAAAAAATGATTATAAAAAGTGCTGAGTATATTCCAATGTCTGTGCTTGAAGAACACTGGTCTAACCTGCTCGGCAGGATTGCAAAAAATAAAAGGCGTTCATATTCAGTGGAGCTTTTGGAACAATATGGGGCGTCAGCAGCGGCGGTAGTCCCTTGTCTGCTCGTTAAAAGCGACAAGAGCGTTCCTGTAAAGCGAATCGTAAAAGATAACCTGAAATTGCTGACGTATGAGATAGAGGCTGGAATTGCACCAAAAAGTCTGGACCACCTGTTAAATGAGCTTCGACTTCGCAACGCTGATTCAGAAATTGTTGAAATAACAGAGTTCCTCTGGAGAACTTTTCCCACGGAAAACATCGGGCTGAAAGCTTTTGTGGTCTGGCTTGAAAATCAGAAAAGCGCTGCTGGCAAAGCTCTCACAGGCCGAATATGCAGCGAATTGATGGAAAGCTATTCAGGTCAGCCGATTGCGCTAAAGGCACGTTATCACCTGGCGGAGCTGTATATAACACAAGGTCATGTAATAGAGGGGTTGTTGCTTATCGATGAACTGAAGGAGGAAGGAAACAAAACAAAGTTATTCACAGCCGAAAGGCTTAGTGAACTGATTGAACAGTATGTGAAGCAGCAGGAGACAAACGTCCAGCGGGAAGAAGTGGTTATGAGCCTGGCTGAACAGCTCAGGTCTGCAGGACAGGGAGAGCTGGCGATGGTATTTTACTGCCGGTTGAGCGCGGGAAAAAACCCGCCTCTTGTAAATCCGAGAACGGGTTTTGCGCCTGATGCTGCGGCTGCATATGCAAAGGGTGGAAGTGAGCTTTTAATACAACAACTGGATTTCTGGCGGTCTCTGGCACTCGCTGCCACCGGTAAAAAGATTCGAGCGGCAGAAGTAATGGCGGGCTTGCTTGAGAAAGAGCCGGAATACCCTGATGCTTATCTTGGACAATTATTCTTAGCGAAGCATCATTATCAGCAGGCCAGGATGGACGAGGCATGGCGGTACCTGAAGTTATTGCCTCAGGACGTAAGAGATAGTGAACAAATCGCGGAAATTTATACGCGTGCATCTATAGCAGTACCAGCACAACGCCGGCATGCACAAAACATGGAGAAGATAGAAAACCTTAAGCAGTTTCTAATGGAGCATCCGAATGCCTCGGAAGGCGACTCGGTAACAATGCAACTGGGACAGTTATTGACCCGGGAAGGAAAATATGCTGAAGCAGCGTTGAACTTTGAGACCCTCGTTAAGCAGTATCAACAAAGCACTCTTTGCCCCGAAGCTCTTTATCGTGCAATAAAAATTTATCGAAACAAAATACCAAATCCTGAGCGGGCTGATCAATTGACAAAGATGCTTAAGGAAAGGTTTCCGGAAAGCATTCATTCACATCTGTTGAATAAGTGAGTTCAGTGACTGGACGGATGCGGACAACAAAATATATCGATGCACAATGTCAGTAAAAAGCCAAAGAGTCGGAAAAAGATGAACAGGGGATAAGTTTTGTCGAAGTAAATGTGCTATTGAACATAAGTCAACCGCCAAAAAACTATGAAAGATAAGACTTCATGAACCTGCAAAAGTTGAAAAAGTTATACCTTTTCGATGCAAAAGGCGTGTGGTCTAAAGGCCTGGTTTCCAGTTTTCGTTTTCGACTGAGTATAGCTTACGCCGCAGGAGCTTTGACAGGCTGGCCCGTTCTGGTTCGAATTTATAATCTTTTTCAGCAGAAGGATATTTACATAGTGTGCCTTTTTGCGCCGTTTTTAAGCTGGCACGCGGCTATACGCAGCGAGAAAAAAGCAGGTGAAAGGTCGTGGGACAGGGTGCTGATCTGGTTAATTGCCGGCGGGGTGTTGACAATCACAGCGCTGATAATGAAAAACCGGATTATGTTATCGGCTTTGGCATGTGCTTGTGGTATGGCTTTTCTCAGGGTTGGTTTTACCGGTGAATCTTTGTTGAGGGTGATTGTTACGGGAGGCTTTTTGCTGTTATTTATGGTTCCTATTCCAGGTGCAGTTTGCGAAAACATTTCTTTTGCGCTTCGGCAGTTTCACGCTGCCGCAGTCGCGAACATTTTTGAACCTTTGACAGGTGTTCCTTTGAGAGCACACCATGGCGTGTTACAAACACAATGGAGCGATTACTTACATATAACGGAAAAATGTAGCGGTATTCGCTCGCTGCTGGGACTTTCAATGTTTTCGCTGTATTGCTGCGCGGTATACAGGCATCATTGGGCGGGTTATCTGATAATGAGTTTACTCGGCGTAATTGTTGCAGGCATGGGCAATCTGTGTCGACTTCTCTTGTCGTGTACATTTTACTTTGACGGAAAATCTTACTGGAACACCGTGCAGGGGCACGAAATGTTAAGCGTCATAGTTATGCTGGTAAGCTGTACTTTTCTTGGTTTCTTGTCCGGTAAATTGCTATTAACCGATAAAAATAAGTAATTATACCTATTAAAACAGCAAATATAAATTGGCAGCGAGTTTAATCAAATATGATTTCAATTATGCAATTTGGCTCGATTCAGGCAAGACGGCAGCCGACGAAACGTGATGAACATTTTTGGTTTTGCCTTTCATTATGTTTCGTGTTGTTCATGGCTTTTTTGTTTCCAGCCAAACCGGCTTGGGCAATTTGCTGGCATGTTCTCTGCTTTCCGATTGAATCGAGCATTTCCGGCATTTTGCCGGAAAAGGAACATAAGGTGCTGGTATTAATAATAGATGGTCTTGACCCTGATATACTTGAGTCATTAGTAGATGCAGAGAAACTGCCGGCATTTGGACAACTTATGCGGACGGGACAATATAGTCGGATTAATATGTCGCATCCTCCGACCGCCCACTACGACTGGACCGCAATGAGCAAAGGGTTAAATGTTTACCAGAGAGAGACCTGTAACCAGAAATGCCTCGGAGAAGAAAAAGCAGGTCCGTGCATTAATGAAATGGCTAAATCAAATCGTGAATTCTGGTACGGGCTGGCGAAAACGGGGGTTGAGGCGACGGTGCTGTTTTGTCCATCCGGCGTACCGGTGCCGCAATTTAATGGAAAGCTGCTAAACGGTTTGGAAGTTCCTGCATGTGCGGGTAATAAGTCCCGGTATACACTTGTAACCACCGACCCTGGTTGGGCCGAGAAAAAACTTCGGGGGTACATTTGCGGTATTGCTTACGGCGGTAGAGGTATTGAGTTTCCGCTCTTGGCAGGTTGCGAAGAACAGTGTGAAATGCAGCAGAAAGTTAAATTAAATTTAATATTAAAAGGATCAAATTATAGTATGAAAATTGATACCGGAGTTAACCGGTTATATTTGAAGGACAAACAATGGAGCGAGTGGACACGCGTCAGGTTTGTTTCTCGATACAAGAAAAATGCGAGCGGAATCTGCCGGTTCTACCTTTGCTCTTCAGAACCTGAAATTACTTTATATTGCAGTCCTGTATATCCCGATCCATTTAACGTATCGCGGCGGATATGTCATCCGTTTGGTCTGGCAAAACAAATAGCTCAAAAGATTGGTTTATTCTCGATGTTAAGGACTCACCCTGACGCAACCGCATTGGAAGATGGGGTCATAAAGCCGGACGCGTTTATGGCGGCAGCCGAACAGACAATTGCCGAAAGGCAAGAGATTTTAACGCACGTGTTAAGTACATGGCAAAATGGACTGCTTGTATGCAGGTTCGATACCTTCCTGCCGGTACAGCGGTTATCGTGGGAGGATTTTTTGAAAAGTCGGCTTTCTGAGCAGGGCACAGATTCGCTGCCACCGGCAATAGTTCATTTCTATGGTCTTATGGACGGTGTTCTAAGCAAAGTGCTGAAAGAGCTGAAAAACCAAAAGCAAACGCAGATAATCGTGGTGTCGCCCCACGGCCTTGCAGACTTCCGCCGAAAGGTACATCTGAACCGGGTTCTGGAGAAACTCGGATACCTTAACGTAAAGGACAATCCCCGCAGTGGTAGCAGTCGTATGGGCAAAGTGGACTGGACCAGTACACTTGCGTACGCAAAAGGCCTTTGCGGTGTTTGTTTGAACCGGGAAAGTATCGATTCTGAAAACAAACAAAAGCTGCATAAGCATGAACTCCTGAATCGAATACGCAGGGATTTACTGGCTTATGTCGACCTCGATACTAAAGAGAATCCATTCAGGCGTGTGATTATTACAACAAAAACTGGGGAAGATGAAAGTGTGCGTAAAAGCCCGGACCTTATCATAGATTGTAATGCCGGCTACCGCATCAGCCGGCAAACTGCTGATGGTTTAATTCCGAGTGAAGCTGTAGAAGCTAACGAAGGACCGTGGCGAGGAGACTATGTTTTTGCTGGTGATGTTGTTTGTGGTGTGCTGCTGGCACGATTCAAAGATTCTCAGTTGCCTCGTAAAGTTGAGTCGGTCGCACGGTATATACTTTCGCAATTCAACGTTGATACGAACCAGTCAATCGAAACCAATCAAAAATAGAAAGGCCTAAAATGCGACCTAAATGTTTCATTCGGCTATTTACTATATTTTTTACATCTTGTTTTATGGCCTTGAGCGCGGCTTCGGAGATTGAGCTTGCCGAAGTACCGCCCGTTGATATTTCAACAGTAGCGCGCTTAAGCGGCGTTGATAAACAGACTCTGACGGTCATTTCGATAACTTCCCAGCAAAAAGAAAAGCTCAAAACGTACCTGGTGCAGTTTCTCGAAATACAAAAACCGCGATTATTAACTTATCGAATTTTATGGAATGAGTCGCGCGAAAGGCTTCGGAATCTCGAGTCATCTGCCGCAGAAAATGCTTTTGACCCCTGCCAGTTTGTTACCGATGAGGCAATTGAGAAATGTTATGCAGAGGTTAAGTCCGCCCGGGAGCGTTTCGAGGAACACTGCCGAACGGCGGCAAAAGAATTTGACAATCTTTTCGGGCCTGAACAATGTAAAATTATTAAAAATACAAGGTCAAATTGTGGTATTCAGTCGCCATACCGCTGGTTGCTTCTTGAACCGTCGCAGAAAGAGCAGATAAGACGTTTTGTGAGAGTTTATGAAGCTCGAGTTAAGCTGGCTCAAAAATATCCTCAACTCGAAAAAAACCTTTCTCGGGATTCACTGCAAAAGAAAGTCGAAGAGATACTCACAAAGAAGCAAAAATTGCTGCTTGGTAAGCTAAAAAAGAAAATCAGCAAGCAAAATTCTCATGAACAAAAAGAACAAAAGCCGGTTGAATAAGTTTTTGAATTTATTTTCCAAAATGGATGTATGGGATGCACAAGTCCGTTTCCAAATTCGAACGATGGCATCATTGATGTTATTGATGTTGTCGTCATGGTGCAAAGGACAAATATATGATGGAGCGAATTTACCCATAAAGGATTCATGCGGCCCATGCAGGATAAAAGCCATAAGCCTCAAAGAATATGGGGGAGAGGAAAACTGGGGCTCTCTTGCGGTTTTGGATGATGGTTGCGTTTTGGTCGGTCAGAGCAGCCGGAGAGCAAATGCTGTTCTGCTCAAAATCAATCCGGAGAACGGCGACGTCCGCTTAATAGCCGACCTTGGGACGGCAGGAAACTTAGGTTTAAGACAGAAACATCCTAAAATTCATGTTACACCGGTCAGGGATAATAACGGACAGTACCATTTCTTCAGCCATTATGGTTTTGACACTCACCTGCCGCTTCACGGCAGTCGCCTCGGTTATGAGGGAATGCGGCGATGGGTTTGGAATCCGACGAGTGGCACGGTAGAAGACCGAGGCCTTGTTATGTGTGGAGACGGGGCCGTTGCGCTCAACGGAGATTCCGGGAGTGAAACACTTTTCGTTGTAACCTTCCCGCGGGCACTCCTGCTGGAAGTGGATGTAAGAACAGGCAAAGTCCGCAACTGGGGAAGGACCAACGCCGTTTATGCACCACGCCATATAATTGTCGACCCTTGGGATAATGCGTACGTGCTCGACCATGAGGGGCATTTCTGGATTCTCGATAGAAACAACTATTCATTTCATCGGCTGGAAAAAAAGCTGGAATACCCTTCGTGGCTTGGGGGGAATCTTTTGGCGCAGGGCCTGGCGGCTCTGGCGCAAAGCGAGAATCGACGACGCTGTCTGGCGACTTCCGCATGGGGGCAGATGTATGAGATTAATTTTACCGCCGCTGGGAAATTAAATTTGACAAACATGGGCCTTATAGTTGACAAAATTAAAGGCAACGATATTGAAGTTTCGACGACACGCAAAGTAACTGCAGCCGGCCTGGCTGTCGGGCCTGATGAAAAAATATACATAGCAGTCTCAGGATATAATCGCGGCTTTGACGATAGCGGCGACTCTGTCATCATTCGACTTTCACGAGAAGAACCAACAAAAGCGGCGGTAATAGCCCGCCTTGATGGCACGCACATTTCTTACATCTGCGGCAGTAATGCAGTTCACCGCGAATCAGGCAGAGTCTTTTTTGTAGGCAACCACCTTAAAAACGACAGCCCGTATCTGGTTGTCATAGAAACCTATAATTAAAAGGTCCTAAAACATGTGCTATAAAACTGGTTTATATTACTTATTATGCATGGCATTTTTTCCGTGTATTTCATGGACAACGGCTGAAGCACACAATGCACCCTTTATAAGCCGGCTTAACATTAAGGTCATCGACCCGGCGACTTTTTTGGAAAAAGCGAATAACCTTAAGGGCTTCGGTCATCTGAATCAATCAAAATCAGGGAGGATATTTGCTTCCTTTGAGGAGGAAAACGGCCGACTGAGTTTTATGGTTTTCAAAAATGCCTCGTTTGAAATAGAGGATATTTACCGGCTTGATAATTTATCCGCCCATAAACCATGGCGATGCTGCGGTTTTGTGAATTTTAATGGAGACGAAGTCGCAACATTATGCTGGGCCGACACCCGCAATAAGCCGGAAAATCCAGGAAAAGCCCGTCTCGTTAGATTTAGACCTGGACAGTCGCAGCGGCGCATATCTGATTTCAATTTGCCGCAGGCCCCTGCTGCTATTGAATATTTACCGGGTGACAACATAATCGCAGGCATCACCGGGCCTTCCAACTGGTTTTTTACTTTTAAGCTGTCGGAAAAAGAGCTTGAGATTCGAAAGTCTCTGTTCGATTTTGTTCCCTATAACTACCCTTACTGTCGCTTTTTATACAGG